>NZ_AWNK01000001.1:0-300000 GCF_000469585.1 Chrysiogenes arsenatis DSM 11915 | reverse complement strand
ATCCAACGGATTTTAGCCTTTTTACGTAGCTGTGCGTGTCAAAAGTAACCGTAGCCATTATTGCCTCCTTATCTGATAGTCAATCGGGCAGACATAAGTTGGTAGCATAACAGGCGCTACGTAGAAAATCAAAAATTATACAAGGGGGTGTTGGATGCCAGTATTAATATGGGTGTCCTGTAGTGTTCTTATTCTTAGGTGTGTTCTTAGGTGTCCAATAGAGTATAGAGCCTAGAAAAAAACTTGACCATTACAGGGCAAAAGTTTGGCTGCAATGGTATCTGCCGAAAGATCAGCACCGCAATCCCACTCGACAAAGTATCCGCCATTGCGTACTTTACGAAACTCAGTCTGCTCTTTTAAAGCCTCAAACGCCTCACAGTCCAAGTATGGCTTCACATCAAAGAGACCAACTATACCGTCCGATGCTGTAATAAGTAAACTGAGATCATCTAATGGTTTAACATCAGCAATTCTCATTGATCAAGTCCTTTTATTTTAAATGGTTGCCTGCCATTTACTGCTAATTCCCAGTCTGCAAAGAGGTCTTCCTTGTGAATTTCAATCCACGCAACAACAAGTTTATGCTTGTTTTGTGGAATACCGCCAGAGAGAACAGATCCATCTTCGATTGAGTATACTGCTACATCGCCCTGATAGTCAGCATGGATATGAGGTAAATGATGTCTCTCAATATCTTTGAAAAACATCCTGATAAGTATTCCGTAAAACATACTGATCGTTGGCATACCATCACCTCTTGACAAACGATAGCAAACCGGCAAAGCAAAGTCAAACCATGAGTAAATATAAGAATAGGTCTTTGTGTGTAGGGTAAGGGAAGCAGTACCTGAAAAGGAAATTGGTATACTGTAGCTTTGAGAGTGTTAAGTAAAATCCAAAGAAATGCCATGTTTCATGGGAAAAGTTAGATGCGTCTTAAAGTGGGTGTCCAGTAATTCCTTGTCTTAAAGTGGGTGTCCAGTAATTCCTCCTCTTGATCTCTTGCCAGCTTATCCCGGCGCACTGGGTGTCCAGTACTGCCTTCTCTATTGTGTGTTTGGGTGTTCTATGCTGCTGCTGCTGCTGCAGTAGTACCTGTGCTTAAACAAAAATACCCTCCCCGTGTAACACACAGGGAGGGTAAAGAAGATTCGTTTAGGGCAAAGCGTTAGAGATTAGAACTTAACAGAAAGTCCAAGGCCAGCAAAAGTGGCGTCATCTCTTTGTGTATTTGCTTCGTCAAGCTCAGCTGTAGCGAGTTGAAGAGTCAGAGTAGCGTTATCGTAGATTTTGTAGCTACCATACACGCCAAACTCTGTGATCTCTTTTTCGTTTGCGCCAGTTACGGTTTCAGCATCTTCAGCATAGATAGCGTGAGCACCTACACCAAACTTATCAAATGCATAGTCAGCATAGAGTTTGAACGCATTGATACCGTTGAAGTATCCAGAAGCTGGCTGAGACACGTTCTTTCCATCAGTACCATAGAGCTTAGCTCCGTCATGCGAATAGTCGTTCCAGAAAATGAACCCTCTCATTGGGTTGTTGCCTGGATCGCCATCAACAAAAGAGACAATGGCTTCATTTTCATTATCTGCTGCGTTATCATCACCTTGCATATAGGTGTAGCCTGCGCCGATGGTCAAGCCAGGGATAGGTTTAACATTGGCCATGAGGTTGAACACGAGACCTTCAAGATCTTTGTCAACTGCGCCAGGAGTTTCTTCTTTTCCATCTATCATATACAAGGTGCCATCAACGCCAAACATTCCAGCTTTGAATCCTGCATCAACACCAAGAGCCATGCGTTTTACGTTAGCGCCCAGAGCCTCATCTTTATCGTTGTCATAAACGAAGTATGGGCTTACTGTCAGGTTGTCCATAGGCTTTACGGTTGCTTTAACAAGATACACATCTCTGTCGCCTTCAGCTGTTACGCCTACATTAAGTTCACTGTCTTCAACTTTAATGTTACCAGCTTCTACGCCAACCATGCCAAACGTGTTCGTGTACAAGAAGCCATCGTTGCGGTGGAGGTTGAGAAGAAGACCGGTGCGCTCAATGTCATATCCAATGGTACCAGCAGTCAATGTACCAAGGTTGCTTGGGAGCTTCATGGTCAAGAAAGCACGATCAAGGCGGAATTTATTGCCACCATTGTTGCTCTGTGTATCGTTTGTTCCCCAATCACCTTCAGAAAGGTCGCTTCTCAAAGTTACGCTGATAGCGTCAGAAGCTTTCATGACCGCTTGAACGCGAACGCGTTGATCGTAGAAGCGAGCGTCAGTGCCATTGTCATCATTTGCATTGAAGTCTGTGTTGTCGAGAGCAAATCCACGAAGATCATAAGACCCGCTAATTTTCACATCAGCAGCGAAAGATGTAGCAGCAACGGCGGCTACGGTAAGTCCAGCAAGAACGATTTTTTTCATAACTCTTCTCCTTTTTGTTTTTTGTTTTTACAAACAAAATTGGTAACGAGTGGACAGATAACACTGGGCGTTTCGGCTGTCAAGCAAAAAACTTGAGCAAGTGCGTCATTTTGGCGTATTTTTTTGGGGTGGCGTGACAAAATGGCGTAGTGGCTGTTCTTTCTTTTGGAACCAAAAGAGAGAACCAAAGAAAAGTGCCCTCGCGCTTTTGCTTCCCATTGGTTTTGCTTGCCTGCCTCAGAGATCCGGCACAATGCCCCTCCGTGGACATGTGCCGGACTGGCCACTTCCTGTGGCCGCCCCGTGCGGGGTCTAGCTGAGCAGGCGGCGCACCCAATGGGCAAAAGCTTACCGAGGGAGGGAAAGGAAAGGAAAATATTCTGAACAGGTGTCTTACTGCTTCGATCTGTTGTCATTTCGACGAGCATCGCGAGGAGAAATCTGGATCTCTCACATTCATTCGAGATGACAAGTGGGTGCGGTACTGCTCTATGGCCACCGCCTGCTCAGCACCACCCCGTCGCTACGCGACACCCCTCCAAGGGAGGGGAATTACGGAGGGGCATTGTGTCTGCCGGATCTCTGACGCAGGCGGCGCAACCAAGAGGCATAAGCTTACCGAGGGAGGGAAAGGAAAGGAAAGGAAAATATTCTGGAGCAGGTGCCTTACTGCTTCGAGTTGTTGTCATTTCGACGAGCATCGCGAGGAGAAATCTGGATTTCTCACATACGTTCGAGATGACAAGTGGGTGCGGTACTGCTCTATGGCCACTTCCTGCTTGGCACCACCCCGTCGCTACGCGACACCCCTCCAAGGGAGGGGAATTACGGAGGGTCATTGTGTCTGCCGGATCTCTGACGCAGGCGGCGCACCCAATGGGCAAAAGCTTACCGAGGGAGGGAAAAGAAAGGAAAGGAAAGGAAAATATTCTGGAGCAGGTGTCTTACTGCTTCGAGCTGTTGTCATTTCGACGAGCATCGCGAGGAGAAATCTGGATCTCTCACATACGTTCGAGATGACAAGTGGGTGCGGTACTGCTCTATGGCCACTTCCTGCTCAGCACCACCCCGTCGCTACGCGACACCCCTCCAAGGGAGGGGAATTACAGATCGTATCTTTGAGGTTGGCAAGCAAAAGCAAGGGGTCGAGGGTGGGAGGCGCTAACGAAATGTCAAACGGGTTTACTCAGGTCATTTTTTGCTTTATGTTTTGCAGTATACTCATTACTCGCAAGGGGATTTGCATGACGCAGCGTCCTATTTATCTTGATGTTTGCGCACTCTGTCGTCCGTTTGATGATCAAAGCTTTGTAAGGATAAGGCTGGAAAGTGATGCCGTGCGTCTTATCTTGCAACACGTTCGTGCTGGGGAGCTTCGTCTTGTTTACTCGCCAGTACATCAACGGGAAATTGCAGCTATTACTGAAATTTTTGAGCGGATGGAGCTGCTTGCGATCCTTTCCAGTGTGGGGCATCCTGTGACACTGTTAGACGCCAAAGCAACACGAACGAGGGCGGAATATTTAGTGCAGCGCGGTTTTGGCATTGCGGATGCTGCTCATGTATCATTTGCTGAAGCTGCGCTGTCAGATTTTGTTACGTGTGACGATCGTCTACTTCGCAAATGTCGTCTGGTACAGAGTACCGTCTGGTGCGGCACTCCGATAGAGTTTTGTGGAAAGGAGGATCTGAGATGAAAGCAACGCGATATATGAGTGACGAGTTGGTCGTGCAAAAAGGTGTTGAATTACTGGTGAAAGGCTTAGGGCCTGCGGAAGCACTGCGATTCCTTAACTTTCCCCGCGAGCGCCGTATAGAAAGTGTAAAAAGACACCGCGAATGGCAAAAGTCCCTCGATCAAGAGCTGTTTTTTGATGACGTTTTTGTGGAGCAATAATCTGCACTGGGTAAGCGGGTGGATGCTGTAAAATATTCAGGAACAGGTGTCTTACTGCTTCAGGCTGTTGTCATTTCGACGAGCATCGCGAGGAGAAATCTGGATCTCTCACATTCGTTCGAGATGACGAGTGGGTGCTGGATCTGGCTGAGCTGGCGACGCAACCAGGGTTGAATGGGGTTGCTTCTCAAGGGAAAAGTGTAATCCTCTCCATTGTTTTTTATTCAACTATGATTAAACTCAGGGCATAGAAGTCTAAGGAGGTTTCCTTAAAATGAGAAAGAAACTTGATAAATCTCTCATTCTTAACTACTTAAAGGAGCACTCTCCTGAGTTTCAGGAAAAATATTCTGTCGAAAGGATTGGCTTGTTTGGGAGTTACGCAAAAGACACGGCAAGCGACAGCAGCGATATTGACTTGTTTGTCACTATGAAACCATCGCTTTTTGCTATGGCAGCTATTAAAGAGCAGATTGAGTATGATTTGCAGAGGAAAGTTGATATCGTTCGTGATCATAAAAATATCAAGCCACTTTTTTTAGAAACCATTCGGAAAGATTTGATTTATGTATGATGCTGAGCAAAAAATATTACTTCTGTCAACTCTCGAAGATATTAAGTTTTCAATAGAGCTTATTCTAAAAAGGTTTAATGGAATACGCTCAAGCGATGATTTTTTAAGGGATGATGATGGTCTTGAGAAGCTTGATAGTATCTCTATGAGGCTCGTAGCGATCGGTGAGGGTTTTAAAAATATCGATAAAATTAGCGAACACAAATTGCTCCTCAGCTATCCGAATATCCCGTGGAGGCAAGTCAAAGGCATACGGGATATTATTTCACATCACTATTTTCATCTTGATTCTGAAATCATTTTCGAGATATGCCAAAATGAAATGGATACGTTACTCGAAACAACTCTCTCTATTATCAGCGATATGAGGCGATAAAATAAAAAATTTCACGTCACATGTCTCTTACTCGACTCTGTCGATTGTCTCGCCGCTACGCAATCGATTCCGCAGGCGGAGGATTTTTTGATCGAGAGCAGACAGGGCAACGAGGTTATCTTTTTCGGCCTGCGAGGTTTCCAGAATCTTATACACTGCGCCATTGCGGATAACTAAACGGCGGCTGGCCATCAATGCCAAGATCGGGTCGTGCGTGGCCATCAACACGATTTTCTCCCCTTTTACGAGCAGGTCGAGTGCTTTGCGGCGATCAATACCGGCATTTTCGATTTCGTCAATCAGAACAATCGGCGAACGGCTGAGAAAGGCCGTATCGGCGATCATCAGTGCGCGTGATTGCCCGCCGCTGAGTGAAGTCACTGGGGTATCGGCACTGAATTTTTCGCCAGCGAGTTCGTTGGCTTCGTGAATAATCTTGCGAATGACTTCATCTTTGTTTTCGATTAAGCGGCTTTCGGCGTGCATTTCCACAAATTCATGGACGCTTAAATCCATAACAAAATTCATGTTTTGCGACAACTGCGCAACCAACTTATGTTCCAGCGAAAAACGCCATTGTGAATCAGGTACGGCATTATTGATGAGCACTTGCCGTTTCGTCGGCGTATCTTTCTGCGCCACCCACTCAATATCGGCGAGCAGGCGGCTTTTGCCCGATCCCGTCGGCCCGACGATGCTGACGACGTCACCGGGGCGCAAGGTAAGTTCAAAGTTTTCCGGCTCGCCACTTTTGCTGAACCCACCAATAATGGTAAGTGATTCGACTACGCGCTCATTGCTGGCGTTCATGGCGCACATCCCCTGATAGAAGGCGATGAAGGTTTCGCGGAGCGCTTCGGGTGTTGTGCCGGCATCTTCGTAGGCATCTTCGGAAAGCGTTGCTAGGAAGTCTGCCAATGTTGGCGCTGTAAGGTTAAGCGACATGCCGTAGGAGTCGAAAAAGTCTGGAATATAGGGGGCAGCTTCCAGCAACGAAGCGAGTGGCTGCGTCAGTATATCAGTGGCATTTTTCATGATTCCTACTCCTTCATTTCCATTTTACGCACGTTGCCCATCTGGTACGATGCGCCAATGCGCGTTTCGCCAAGGCAATACGAGCAGAGCGCCGACGGCATCGAAAAGCGTAGTTGCTTCCCATTCATGGTGATGTCTTCCGGCGCGTCCGTAAATACCGTGGCCAGTTCGTATGCCCCTTGTCCGGTGATACCGTTGACGTGCAGGATAATCGCATTCGGGTTGACGTTTTTGACGCGGTAGGCGAACACTTCCCGTTCGGCTTGCGACACGATATCGCCTTTGGTGATCACCACAATGTCGGCAGATTTGAGCATTGGGCCGATCTTTTTCGGAGTAGCAACTCCACTGAGGTTATCGATCACGCAGACGGCTTTCACATCTTTAATGTGTGGCGAACAGCGGTTGCACAGCCCAGCCGATTCGCTGATCAGGATATCCACCCCCTGCGCGATGCCCCACTGTACGCACTCTTCAATATTGCTGACGAAAAAGTGGTCAGGGCACATGGAGCCGGAAAGCCCTTTTTTGACGGGAACTCCCCGCTTTTCGTAGAGTTTATCGTCATCAGTGTTCAGACAGTCAAACTTTACCACGCCAACTTTTTGGTGCTGTTTGAGCGCATCAATTACACCGAGAATAACCGATGTTTTTCCCGAAGATGGCGGCCCGGCGACGGTAATCACTTTCATGGCAGTGGCTCCTTCTGACATTCTGCTTCAAATACCTGATTGGTTTGAGCGATAAGATCGCTGATGTCGTGCTGATAAATATAGTCCCAGCCAATCCATTTCCACGGCGCACTCGCGGGCAAGTCGTTCTGTACTTCAGGATTGAGCGACGGGAACAGGCCGTTAATCCCCAGAATTTCCCCAATTTCTTTTCCCGCCAGGACGTCGGTCAACGGTTTTAGTAACTCAGCTTTTTCGCGCTTTACCAGCATGAAAACTGGGCTGATGATAGCGCCATCTTCTGGCCAAACCACTTCGGAACGGGCGCTGTTACGTACCATCTTGGTGAAGAAGTACGGCATAATTGTCACGAACGGTTTGTGGGTTCGTTGCTGCTTCGCCGCCTTCACCATCTGCGCGGGGTGTAGGTTGGCGATCATGGAACGAGCCAGCGAGCGCACGCCGTCATCGCCAAATTCTTTGTGAATCGTCAGTAGCATGCCGTTAAAAAGATCGAAGTCGGATACCGGCAGGGCTACCTTTTTTTCATACTCCGGCTTCAGGATATCGCCCCATGTGCGGGGAATGGCTAGGTCAGGGTAGTTTTCTTTGTGAATAACGAAAACGGCGGCGACCACAGCGACGATCGAATAATCACCGTCTGGATCTTTGATTTGGATGGAATCAAAGGCGGTGTTAACCGTGGGCGACGTGGTATCGACAAACTTTTTATTGCGCTTCCATTCGCCAATCGCTTTTTTATCGAAAAACATTTCAAATCCGGCAGAAAGGAAAATATCCGGCAGTGAATCGATCCCTTTGGCGGTATCAATATTGTTGGCAAACCAGTGAGCGCCGACAGAAGCCGCTTCCAGTTGATAGCTCACTTTCAGACCACTGCTTTTTTCAAACTCCTGCGCATGGGCGTGGAATGTTTCGGTAATTGGAATCCGCACTGGACAGGGGAGTAGGCCAGCGACACGCACGTCACCCGCCGCGTGTTTGTCGTGCGTTAAGCTGATATCAGCGGAGTCATCCTTTTCGGTAATGATCTCTTCGAGGCGAGCGATAAAGGTGGCGGTATCAAACTGCTTTTGCTTGAGCAGTGTGTCGAGTTTCAAAAAACGCCCAACGGTATCGACTGTTTTGGCATCGGCAAACTGTTCAAATCCGTGAGAACGGAAAACCGGTAATGTTTGTGGCCACGTATCAAGAATTTCTTTGACGGACATATCAGAACGAACTTGTGACATAGATGCACCTCCAATGTGAGGCAGAAACTACCACACGAAAACGGTTCCTGAATTGATAGATATCAAGCGGTGAGAAAAAATTACGGCCTCTTCCCACTGATTGCTCTCTTTATTGTGTAGCGCGTTCAGCTCCAATTGGCATCGCCATAACGTGTAGTGACAAAGGTACTATTTTTTCTGTCAAGCAAAGAACCGCGCCATGCCCGATTGGCTTGCCCAGTTTTTGCAGTACAGAAAAACTCTTGGTACTGTTTTGCGACGGGGTTGCGGTTTTTTTGATCTCTATCGGGTAAAGGGTATTATTCGCTTCTATCAGCACGTCAACCTCTTTTTGATCGGTGTCACGATAAAAATAGAGATTCGCCTCTTTGCCATGGTGCCAATAGCTTTTCAAAATTTCCGCAACAACGAACGTTTCTAATATCGCCCCACTCATTGCCCCAGCTTCAAGCGCTTCGGGACTCGTCCACTTGGTCAGATAAGCACACAGGCCGGTATCAAGAAAATAGAGTTTGGGCGTTTTGATAATCCGCTTGGTGACATTGGTATGATAGGGGCGGAGGAGGTAGACAAGGCCAGATGCCTCCAGCACAGAAAGCCAGGCCTTGACGGTTTTATTGTCAACGGCGACATCTCTGGCTACATCGGCATAATTGAGCAGCTGCCCGGTTCGTGCGGCAATGGCTCCGAGAAAAGTGTGAAAGGCAATTTCGTCGCTGATACTGAGCACATCTTGAACATCACGCTGGATATACGTTTGCACATACGAACGATAAAAAATATCTCTTATTTCTGGGTGATCGACCACCCGGGGAAACGAGCCAAGCCATATTCGGCGGTAGGTTTCCATTAACCCAACACCTACGAGCGGTTTTATTTCGTTTGAAGGTAAAAATGGTATGGACGATGCTCCCTGATGTGCAATTTCGGCAGCAGAAAGCCCCAGTAGGTCAAGCACCGCTACCCGTCCGGCCAAACTTTCTGTAATCCCCTGCATGAGATGGAATTTCTGCGAACCGGTCAGCCAGAACTGGCCGTTTTGCGGGCTCCGATCTACCACGATTTTTATGGCCGAAAACAACTGGGGAGCGTATTGAATCTCGTCGATAATCAACGGAGGCTTGTACGTTTGCAAGAACAGTGCGGGGTCGCTTTGCGCCAAACTTCGCACATCAAGATCATCCAGTGAAACGTATTGCATACCCCGTGGGGCGCACATTTCGAGCAATGTGGTCTTTCCCACCTGTCTTGGGCCGGTCACAAGCAGCACCGGAAAGCTTTCGCTCACTTGTTTGATTGTGGCTGCCAAAGTTCGTGCATACATAAACTACCTCGTTCAATATGGAATCCAATTCCATATTGAACGAAATATGTAGCAACTTCAAGTCATAATTCACGTTTAGCGAGTGGCAGTTTGCCAGCGGATCCGTTTGCTGGTAGGGTAATTGGCCATAGCGGAGGGAGGTGAGGTGGGTGTCTAGTTACGAAATTCCGTGATTGTACTATTCCCAACCGTCATTCTCTATCAGAGGAGCATTTAACCATTTCTGAATGGGAAACGCATTTAAGTAATCACCTCAAGGCCTTTTTGTTCAACAATGGAGAGCATCTTCAGTGCCGCACCGCGTGGCTTACTGAGCCCTTGCTCCCATTTTTTTACCAGCTTGTCACTGACATTCAGATATTGGGCAAACACAGGCTGTGATAGTTTATATTTAAGCCGTAAATTCCGAACTTGCTCAGGGGTAAAGTCATGCACAACTGTCAGGCACAATGAATCAAACTTACGCATGGTTTCTTTGTCGATTACACCAGATTTTTTTAACCCTTTTGCTGTTTGGTGTACTGACTTTAATATATCGCTCATAATTCACCTACCTTTATTAGCTCTCCATCATTGAGAAGTTGTTCGATGCTATCTTGATCAAGTCCAAAGAGTGTTTTTGCAAGCTCTTTTAAAGCAAATTGTTCCTTTATGCTGACATTTGACTTTTTGTTTTTCGCGAACACGTACAGGAAAAAATATCTCTCCCCCACTACTGCGCCAATAATAGTCCGGTAGCCGCTGCTCTTGCCTCTATTGCCTTTAGAAATTCTTTTTTTATAGACGTTACCACCCAAATCAGCATCGAAGAGGCCACTTTGCAACTCTTCACATGCACCAATAAGGTCGTCATCAGAAAAGGGTTCCTTTTTGCTTAGCGCAGCAAAAACTTTAGTCTTGTAGATCAATGTATACTCCATTGGGGTATGTTTTCAACAATGAATTATGGTTATCCAGTTTGAGGACATATTAAAAAAACTAAAGATGTCGTCCAGAAGCGGTTCTTCCCGTATGCCAGTGGATATGAGCGACGATGCTCGGGAGGAGTTGGCGATACATGTCAGTGTCAAGCGTGCAGTGTTGCACAAATTCTTCGGCACTCAAATGTTGCGCAATGCGCAGCAGTGCTGTTTGGGCTGGGGTATACGCTATGCGATGGTGCGGGAGTGTGGCTCCGCGCTGGCAGCATTCTTGGCAACCGATGCCGTGCGCGGTGACAACGGCTTGGTGCATAGCGCTGTGGCATTGGGGGCAGTGTTCTGCAAACAGACCGGTTCCCAGCATGGCGACAAAGTGAAGATAGGTGGTAATCATGGCATGCGGCGGGCAGCCTGTGCGCAGTGTGTGGCGAATGCTGGGGTAGAGCTCGGTAGGATCGCTATTCCGGCCAAGCATGGCAATCACTTCGCACCAAAAATGGGTGGCCGCTAGTGATGCGGGATGGAGTAAATGGGGGTTTGGTTCGGCAGTAAATGAACGGATGATTTTGCCATCCAGCTCCACCTGCGCTATTTCGCCGCGATTGAGTGCCCCCCGCGTGCGGACGGAATGGAGTATTCCCTCGCTGATCCCCTGCGGTGTGAAGAGGAGGTAGAACAGCGAGTGGCCACGCATAGAACGTTGCAGCAGGGGAATAGCTTCGATCATTGACTCTGGTCGGAGTACCCGAACTCGCGCAGTCTGCTTTGCTGTTTGCGCCAGTCGTCGGAAACGCGCACAAAGAGTTGCAGGAATATTTTGACGCCGAGCAGTGCTTCCAAGTCAATCCGTGCGGTGGTGCCGATTTCGCGCAGGACGGCTCCTTTTTTGCCGATGATAATCCCTTTTTGCGACTGACGTTCGACGTGAATAGTTGCTTCAATTTTGACGATTTTCGGTTCTTCGGTAAAGCTGTCAATGGTTACGGCCACGGAGTGCGGAATTTCGTCGTGCGTCAGGTGGAAGATTTTTTCGCGAATAAACTCGGCGACTAAAAATCGTTCGCTGCGGTCGGTGATCATATCTTCGGGGAAATACCGCGGCCCTTCCGGGAGTGCTTCGATGATCAGCGGTATCAGCGCGGTCAGGTTTTCGCCTGTCGTGGCACTGATCGGGACGATATGGCGAAACGGATAGGTCTCTTTCAGGCGTTCTATTGCCAGTAAAATTGCCTCTTTTTTCGGTGCGAGATCGATTTTATTGATAATCAGGATGACGTTGCGCCCTTTCGGCATGCGTGCAAGCTCGTGGCGGATAAGGTCGAACTCTTCGCCGCCGGTTTCGCGGTAATCAACCATGAGCAGGATCAGGTCGGTATCGTCAAGCACAGAGAGGGCACTTTTCAGCATGAATGTGTTGATGGAGTGCTTGCCACGGTGGACTCCTGGCGTGTCGACAAAAATCACCTGTGCGTCCGGTGTATGCCACACACCAAGGATGCGGTTACGCGTGGTTTGCGGTTTATCGCTGATAATGCTGATTTTCTGGCCGAGGATAGTCGCCATAAGGGTCGATTTGCCAACGTTCGGGCGACCGATGATGCCGACAAAGCCTGATTTAAATGACATGTAATTGATCCTTTATCTAATCTTCTCTGAGTGGGTCGGGCAGAAGGCACTCACTGGTATCTTTACGGCAGAAGAGGAGCATCTTGATTTTGCGCTCATCCACTTCTTCAACAATAAATTCAAAATCGCCATAGATAAAATGCTGCCCTTTGTGGGGGAGTCCGTCGTTGATGGTCGTAATCAAACCGCCGACACTGTCGAAGTCGCCATCTTTTTCGAGCGGGTGCTCAAATTCTTCCAAATCGAAAAAGGCCTTGAAATCGTCGATATTAATGCGTGGGTCAATCGTCCAGTTGTTGCCGTCGATCTCTTTAATAAGGTCTTTCTCGCGGATGTCATATTCGTCACGAATTTCGCCAACTATTTCTTCCAGAAGGTCTTCCATAGAAACAATGCCGCTAAACGACCCGTATTCATCAACCACGAGAGCGAAGTGGAAGCGCTTCTCTTTAAATTCCTGGAACAGTGCGTCGACTTTTTTGACTTCTGGAACGTAGATGGGTTTGCGCAAAAGCTTTTCAATACTAAAATCTTTCACCGGAGTACCATCACGCAATACTTTCAAAAGATCTTTCGCAAAAAGAATACCAACGATATTATCGTCGGAACCGCGAAAAATTGGGATGCGTGAGTGGCCGCGTTCAATGATGCGGCTGACAATCTCGTTAAAAGGCAGATCAGCACTCAGCATAAATACATGGGGTTTGGGGAGCATGACTTCTTTGACAATCGTGGCGCTGAACTCGAAGATTGACGAAAGCATGTCTGACTTATCCATATGAATCACGCCCTCTTCAGAGCTGGCGTTGATGATGTATTCAATTTCCTCTTCGGTGATGCCAGGGCCATAGTGCTCGGTTTTACCACCACTCAAAGAAATAAATGTTGTGGTGAGCCACGTAAAGAAAAGTACCAGTGGGTATAAGGTAAAATAGATTACCAACAGAAATTTAATTGCAGGAAGTGCGAGTCTTTCAGCGTTATGTTTTGCGAATGTTTTGGGGATAAGCTCGCCAATAACAAGGATAATAAGTGTCATTATCCCGGTGGCGATACCAATACCAACGCTACCAAAAAGATCAATTGCCACACCCGTTGCAACGGCGGAACCAAGAATATTCACCAGATTATTTCCGATGAGAATAGTCGTCAGGATACGATTGGGGTGCCGCAACCATATCCTAAGGGCGTTGGCACGTCCGTTTGATACTTCTATAATATGGCGACATTTCAGCGTACTGAGCGAGGTAAGAGCCGTCTCACTCCCAGAAAACATTCCCGAAAAAATCAAGCAAAGAAAAAGGATGATCGATTCAAAGTATAAGGCACTTTCCATGATTATTGCACCGTCGGTGTTGTTTGGTTGGATTCGACGAGTTTGAGCAATTGCGTTTCGAGTTCGCGCATGCGTTGCTCATCTTCCAGTGAAGTTTCGTGGTCGTAGCCAAACACGTGGAGGATTCCGTGGATTACCATAAATTCGAGTTCCTGCTGATAACTTACGCCATGCGTGACGCTATTTTCCCGAACGCGGGGGAGCGAAATAGCAATATCGCCGATTTCAACTTCTTCGGCCAGTGGCGGAATGGCGTCGGCGTCAAAATACGCAAAGCTCAGAACGTCAGTCGGGGTGTCTTTGTGGCGGAAGTCGCGGTTGATCTGCTGAATGCGCGCGTCGTCGCAGAGGAGAAAATTAACGGAAAAACGAGCATCTGGAGCAAGGTGCTGGATCACCTGCTGCGCGGTACGTGTGACGATGGTGCACGAGGATGGATCGTCACACGTGTCGTCGATGTTGACTTGCATGAAAACCTCTGAAAAATTTTATAAAAGCAGGTATGTTCATATACCAAAACACAAAAAGGTTGCAATCAAAATCGTGCGGAGCGGAGTGACGAAATGGAACACAAAAATGGAGCGATTATCACAGGTGGAAGTGAACGTCTGGGGCGTGAAATGGCGTGTGCTTTGGCAAAGCGGGGATACGCGGTAGCGTGCAGTTGGCGGAGCAATCAACATGGTGCGGAAGAGACGGTTGCTCTCATCGAAAGAGCGGGCGGGAAAGCGATTTCATTTCAGTGGGATGCCGCCGCAGTACACGGTTCACAGCAAGAGTTGTTTGAATCGCTATCGACGGCGCTGGGCGCTTCGGTTACCGTGCTGGTCAATAATGCCAGTTTCTTTGAGCCTTCGTCACTCGCAAACGTAACTTTCGCGCATGTACTGGACAATTTTCAAGTACATCTCTTCGCGCCAATGTTTCTAGGGCAGGGATTCTACCAGTTTTTGCAAGCGCACGACAGCACTGGCGGACATATGATCAACATCTGCGATCAAAGAATATACCAGTTAAGTAAGACGCGCGCGGCGTATGAGCTGAGCAAAAAAAGCTTGGCTGAATTCACCCGCATGGCGGCTCTCACTTTTGCCGACCGGATGCGGGTGAACTCGATTTCGCCAGGACCTATTTTACGAGCCACCACAGAAAGCGACGAAGAGTTTCGTCGCTTGATTGAACGCTACACACCACTTGGACGCCAAGGATCAGCACAGCATTGTGTCGCTGCACTGGAGTTTTTACTGCAGTGTGATTTTATTCATGGAAGCGATATTCCGGTTGATGGCGGCGAGCATTTAGTGGGTCGTGCGAATGCCTGAAACAGCGCTTATGGCTGGCGACTTGCTTTTTCGGCAATGCCGCTGGTACCGAAGCGGCGCGCCAGTTCGTCTTTCACGGCACTGAACGAAATCCCCTTGTCAGCCAGTGCGATAGCAAGGTGAAACACGACATCAGCCGCTTCGGCAATCATTTTATTGGCGTCGTTATCCTTCACGGCACAGACGAATTCCACTGCTTCTTCGCCAATTTTTTTGAGTTGCGTGTCTTCCCCTTTTTCAAACAACGATTTGACGTACGAAGAACCGCTGCTGGCATGACGACGGTTTTCTATTACCTCGTCAAGACGGTCGAGGACAGAAAAAACTACGTTTCCCGGCTGTACGATATCAAAAAAACAGCTGCGCGCACCGGTATGGCAAGCAACCCCTTTTTGCTGGTCAATCTGGATAAGCAGGGCATCGCGGTCGCAGTCTACCCGGATTTCCTTGACCAGTTGCAGTGCGCCACTGGTTTCACCTTTGAGCCAGAGCTGCTGACGCGAGCGCGAATAGTAGTGGACGTATCCAGTCTCGAGCGTTTTGTCAACCGCTTCGCTGTTGGCAAACGCTACCATCAGAATTTCGCCAGTGCGCCATTCCTGTGCGATAACGGTGACAAGGCCACTCTTGTCATATTTCAAAGAATCTGAAAATTTCGACACGATTCACTCCTCTATATGGAAATGCGCGTGAGTGTAGCTGAGTGTGCAATTTTTGCCAAGCGTGCACCATCGCTCTCTTTTATTCACAAATACTTAACACGAAAAAAAATCCGATTTCGCTTGACAGGGGGGTGGGTTATGTAATACTTCAGCCGAGCAAAAATGCTATGGAGGTTGATAATGAATACTGGATCGACTCGGAGTATCCCTTTTCCACAATCACAGAGCGAGCTTTCGACCGATGCGTTTGTGGCCGCAACTTGGAACTATCTGAACAAAGGGCTGATGATTGCGGCTCTCGCTTCGTTGGTGCCTGTGCTCGGTGGCGTAAGCGGCGTGCTGTCGCTGGCCAGCATCGGAGCCGTTATTGTGCTTGGTCTCATGCTCGCGTTCAAGTCAGAAAACCCGTATGTGTACTATGCGTTTACGGCAGCAATGGGGTATGGTGTTGGGGTAAACGTGACATTTTACTTGACAACCATCGGACCCGGAGTGGTTTTCCAAGCGCTTCTATTGACCGCCGCGATCACCGCAGGCATGAGCATGTGGGCTATGCGGACGACGAAGGATCTTTCGCGTTTAGGATTGCCGCTGTTTGGCCTGTTGATTGCGCTGATTGTCGGGAGTCTACTGAATATTTTCTGGCTGAAAAGCTCTATGATGGAGATGGGAATATCGTTTCTTGGCGCCGGAATTTTTTCGCTTTACATTGCGTATGATATGTATCTGATTCGCAACCGCGCCTATCCGTCACCTGTGCGGGCGGCCTTTGCGGTTTTCCTTGACATCGTGAATCTGTTCTTGCACCTTTTGCGACTCCTTGCTTCGCTTTCTGGGCGCGATTAATTCTTTCTTGCTTTTTCGGATAAAATTGAGTAGTTGTAGAGACGTCGACTTTGTCGACTTGTTTTTCCTGCCTGGCCGGATGTATATCCGGCCTCTTTTCTTTTCTGCCGAACGGTTCTCGTTGCATTCGTACCTTCCTTTGATATATAACCAGCCGCATTTCTTCTTGCTGCACTGTGGTGCACGAAAATCTACTCTTTTGTGGGATGTGTATGACTGTCCGGATCTATTCACTGCTCATCGCTTTTAGCTGTTTGTTTCTTCCGGTTACTGCCGAAGCGCGATTTTCGTCTGAGTATTGGTATCAACAAGCGTTGTTTCAGTATGGTGAAAGTAATTTTCGTGTTGCAAGTAACGCGATATCGAATGCCGTAAAAGATGGCGAGAGAGACTACAAGTATTACTATCTTGCCGCCTTAGTCGAGTTGCGTATGGAGCGCTACCAGAGTGCCATTCAGAATCTTGAACTAAGCCTGAAGCGCCTTGAAAAGGGGCGCGACCCACACAATACGCAATACAATCTGGCGTACGCCCACTGGAAAAACGGCTCATATAATGAAGCGGAATCGATTTTAGCTCAACTGGGCAGTGCTCAGGCCAAAAAGCTGGCTGGATATTTGACGATCGAAAAAGGGATACGGTTAGTGCGGGAAAATGAAGGGGAGCTTTCAGAGCGCAAGCAGACGCTTGTGGCTGAGTTGCTTTCTCTCTATGAGTCAGAACGCAATCAGATGAATTTCATCGACGATGCTCTTGCGATTGACATGCCACTGATTGGTTCTGAGCGTTTTCCGGTGGCCGTTGTTGATATGCCGGAAGGGGAAAAATTCTTTTGGACGGCCAAGAGTGAGCGGATTACCTATTTGATCCGCTATAGTAAAAATACTCCGGAAATTCTTGGCGCTTACCACTCGGATACCGGTAAAGAGCCGGGCGAAAAGAAGGTACAAGGCGATAACCGCACCCCGACAGGCGTCTACTTTCCGGTAAAGAAACTCCCTTCATCGGCACTGCCGCAAAAATACGGGGTCTATGCCTTCCCGATTAACTATCCGAATGCGATTGACGTATCGCTTGGGAAAACCGGTAATGGTATCTGGCTGCACGGAATTAACGAGGAAAACAATATAACGCCTTATAATAGTGAGGGTTGTATTGTTTTTAGCAATGAAAATATATTCTTAATTTCGCGCCATATTGAATTAGGCAAAACTCCTGTAATTTTAGCCGAATCGTTCCAATACACGACTGCCACGGAACAAGGAGCGGTGCGTCAGGCACTTCATGCAACTTTGGATGCGTGGAAACGCGACTGGGAGTCGCGTGACCATGGTCGCTACATGTCGCACTATTCACGGAAATTCGCTGTCGACCAGTATAATTATGATTCGTGGAACAGCTATAAAGAACGGGTAAATCGCGGCAAAACAATGGTGCGTGTGACGTTGGAAAATGTGCAACTGTTTCGCTACCCATCTATGGAGCATGGTAAAGAGTTGGCATTGGCGAAGTTCCGCCAACGGTACGTTTCAAATAATTACTCGGACGTAACGGATAAGCTCTTGTATTTGGTAAACGAAAAAGGGAAGTGGAAGATTCTCAGCGAAGAGACGTTTACGTTTTAACGGACAAGTACAGACAACACATATAAAAATCCCGGTCGCACGAAAGCGTCCGGGATTTTTTTTGATTTTACCTGCCAATAAATAACAATTCGCGTCCATAGCAGTATCGTTGCGCACCGAAGCTGGCAAAGGCATTCTGCATGAAGATTTGGAGTGTTTGATTGCGGTAGGTGGTGATATTTTCTCCCATCGTGCCATCACGATAGAGGCGGCAAGCGTGTGCAAAAAGCATGTTTTCGCGCAGTGGGCAGACGGGCGGAAGTGGTTCAGAGGCCGTGTTAGTGGTTCCAAGGCAGCCACCAGCAGTACGCCACATGCTTCCAAAGCAAGGATAGAGCGCTTGCAGCCCTTTTTCGCGCCATGATTCATCATTGCAGAGGGTAGCTATTTCGGCAAACGCAATAGCCGCCGTACTTTGAACGCCCAGTAGTGGTGCGCTGTCAGAGCGATGGAGCAGTGGCGGAAAGGTTCCATTGGCCTGTTGCAAGTTGGCGAGCGTCTGCGCTATGGGGGTAATATCGTTCACGCTGAGGTCAGCAATCAGAGCGTTGCGTATCCCTTTTGCCAGCAAGGCAAGATAGCGAAAGTTGTTTTCTAGGCCGATGGCATCGGATGTTGAGTAGAAAGCAAATAACCCGTTTTCTTGATAGAAATTGGCGGTGATGCTCTGGCGCAGAGCGGTGATTGCCTGATGCGCGGGGGCGCGATCAAATTCGGAAAAATTAATGAGCGCTTCAAGGATATCGAGTTGGTCAGAGAGTTTTTTTACGCCAATGATATGTTCTTTTTCTTTGGCCAGAAAATAACCGCCGAGTTCCGGATCCCACAACGTTGCGGTCAGCACATTCAGACAGGTTCCGGCAAGTTCGCTGATAGATTCGTCCTGCCGTGCATTGCCCAGCTCGACGAGGAAATTAAGCATATCGCCTTGACCATACAGGGTGCTGTCCGATGCATCCATCATTGCTGGCATCGTCGAAACAAAACGGTTGGCGTCCTGAAAAAGTTGTTCGATCCCTTTTTGGGCAAAATCTTCGGGGATAGCTGGCAGATCGGCAAACAGATAGTGGGGCAGCACAACGGCGTGACCTGCCGTGTGCCCAGCGTTGATATATGTCCGGCGACATTCCAGCAGTGGGTTGTAAAGATCCTGCTCCATTTCCGGCTCTAATGTTTTGAGCACTCTGCCATGCGGTGTGATAACGACGAGGCAAGGATAGGTTCCAGAGCCAAAAATCATGTCGATATCGGGGCGCTCTTCAGCCACAACCAGCACGGGAAGGAAGTTTCTTTCGATCTCCTCAAAGGTGTACGCTTCCTGCTGATCTGGCGTTAAACGGGGATCAACGCAGCGACGATTGATTTCCGATGTAATCTGGAGGATAACTGGGCGAAGTTCGGCATCGGCGCGCCGAAGATTGTCTACATTCCACGAATGCCATGTAATCATACGTTAACCTCTGAAAGCGTCTTGGTAAAGGGTTGTTTGATTTCCATTGATGGCGACGACATCGAATCGGACATCGCCAGACCACGGGTATCTCATAAGATATGCCGCAGCGCAACGGCGCAGTCGCTCCTGTTTTTGATGGTTGACCGTATACGCAGCGCCGATTCCGCCAGCAGCGCGGTAGCGCACTTCAATAAAAACCAACACCGACCCTTCGGTAGCAATAATGTCTATTTCACCACGCCGTGAGCGAAAATTTCGCTCCACAATACCATATCCTCGCCTTTCCAGATAGCGCGCCGCCTCCTCTTCGTGCTGCGCTCCGGTCGCGCGAGTCGACTTCATTCGGAGGCACGTTCAGGGATCGGCAGCTTGATGGTAAAGCGCGTGCCGTGGCCAAGTTCTGACTCAACACGGATCACCCCCTGGTGCGCTTCGATAATGCGGTTCACAATAGAAAGGCCAAGCCCTGTCCCTTTGGCGCGGCTGGTGTAAAAGGGGATAAAGATTTTATCAAGCGTTTCCTGATTCATGCCGCAGCCATCATCGGACACTTCAAGTAAGGTATGGTTCTCTTCGGCATAGACACGTATGGCGACAGCACCATCCCCTTCGATAGCATTCATCGCATTTTGCAGCAGGTTCAGGAGTACTTGATTGAGGAGGTCGAAGTCGCCATAAAGAGGTGTTCCTGGCGTGATGGTGTGGGTCAGGTTGATATGTCGCCGATGTTTCAGATGCTCGCAAAACGTTAGCACCTCGTTTACCAGTTCTTGCGGGTCAATCAACTCTTTGCTCAGGCTGACATTGCGGGTAAATAAAAGCAGGTTGCTGATGACAGTGTTGAGGTTGCGTACCCCACTGACGATGTTGGTGGCGAGTTGTTGTTTTTCAGGTTCCTGCTCAAGATCGCGCCGCAAGAGCGAAGCAAAAAGCTCGATAGAGCCAAGTGGGTTGCGAATTTCATGGGCAATATTGGCCGCCATTTCCCCCATGGCGGTGAGTTTTTCGTTGCGCTTGGCCTGTTGTTCCAGTTCTATGATGCGCGTCATATCGCGAAAAAATAAAATGCCGCCCGCATCTTCTTCCAGTGGCGTCAGACTGTATTCGATAACTTTTTTTGCACCACTACGCAGGTGAAGGGTGGCGGTTCGTGAAAAGTCTTTCAGTGTTTGGTGGGCGATGTTGCCTTCGGTGCGAGTCAGATCGTGAAATTCGGGTAAGTCGCTTATCGCAGTACCAACGACCTGTTCAGGCGTAAGCCCAGTCATATCGCCAGCGGCACGGTTGATCAACGTAATGATTCCTTGGCTATCGACGCTGATAACACCGTTGGAAATGCTTTGCAGGATATTCGTCAGGTAGCGGTTTTTGGCATCAAGGGCGATATTGAGCGATGCCACTTCTTCTTCGAGCTTTTGGTAGGAAGCACTGAGTCGAGCTGATTGCTCGTTAAAGTACTCCATTGCACGCATTAACTCTTGAATGTCGATGGGAGTCGTAGCGCCTTCTGGTGATGTGCTCATGGGGCGTTTCTCCTCACGCGGTTACGCCACGCAAAATCGTCAATCTCTTGCTTGGCGCGCAGCCCGTACACCCCGGTTGGGTCAAGTTCAAAAATCCGTTGGTAGACTTGTTGTGCTTCAGCGGTTTTTCCTGTTTGTTTCAGGGCGGTCGCTTCTTTTTCTAGAAAGAAGAGGCGGTCGTTGGTATCACTGGCCATTTGTGCTTGGGCACGGGCAAGGCTAATCGTATCTTGACGGTTTTCCGTCGAGTCATACAGCGTGAGCAGTTGCTTGGCCGCATTCGTTTGCACTCGGTCGGGCGTGTCGCTACCGACAATCATAGCGAACTGTTCTATTGCTTCGGGATATGTCCCGTTGCGGGTCATTATTTCCGCTGCTTTTAAGCGCAATGCACGCCCTTCATCTCCCACCAGTTTATCGGCTCCCTGCAAGTAGGTGGTCAGTGCCTCGTCAGGTCGATTCGTTTGTTGGTAGGCTTGGGCAAGCACTTCATATGCTTCGGGCAATAAGATGCCATTCTGGCGCCGTGGGGCGAGTATTGAGATAAGGCGATCGTATTGCTTTAGTCCCCAATAATTCAGGGCGCGTAAATCGTCGAGCTGTGGGTCATAGGCACTCGGGAGTTTGGCATCCATATCGTTGATATGTTCTAGGCCGCGATCATAGAAACCAAGGCGGCTGTAGCTTTGCGCGGCCATTTTTCCGGCATAAAAATACTCTTCGGGATCTTCTTGAAGGTATTGATCGTAGATGCCGAACTGGTCAATGGCTTCGGGATAGTTGCTGGCGGTATAGGCGGCGAAGACATTGGCTTTGCCTGCATTGATCAGGAAATCACGCGAAACAGAAGCGTATGGGGTGTGGGCGTGCTGTGAAAAAATAGTATCGAAGTAGCCAGATCCATCTTGATAGTTGCCGTTATTAAAGAGGAATTCGCCTTGCTTAAACAAGGCCATGACTTTCAAGTCACGGAATTGTGCGGCTAAATATCCTTCGGGGAAACGTTCAATGGCGTTGTTGATGCGACGAAGTGCATCCTGGAATCGCAGATCGCGTATCTCTTGTTCGGCAAGATTCAGGGTAAGTTCGCGCAGAGTGCGCTCGGCAGAGTCGCTGTGAGCGCCAGTTGGGTAGAGCGCTAATTGCTGGTCAAGGTGCGCCAGCGCGCGATATGGATCTTCTGTTTGGAGATTGAGACCCATATTGTAGTGCGATTTTTCCGCCAGCGCTTGAGCTTTGCGGTAGATGTCGCTCTCTTCTTCGCCAAGGTAGCTTTGCACTAACATGTCAGCGAGCATATAGCTGTTGTGCGCCTCGCCCCTGTTCGCGGCGGCCACAGCCTTTTCGTAGAGCGCTTCATCACGCAATGCCGTTGCTTCGTTTTTGTACGGTGAGTCGGGGTAGAATTGAATGATTTCGCCCACGTGAGCAATAGCGTTATCGTATTCTCCAGTTTTCACTTCGGCTCGTGCTGTCCGCATGAGGATGCTATCTCGCAGTTCTGCACCGTGCAGGCCAAGGTCGACGATGGCAAAAAGCCCCAACGCCCCTTCGTAATCGCCACTATCGTGCAAGATGTCACCATGAATAAGTTGCGCTTTTGACGCCGTAATCTGTTCCGAAAAACGTCCAGTCAGTTCGCTGATATAGACTTGAGCAACCTGCGGATTGCCGGCTTCTTTCAGTACTTCGACGAGGTGAAGCAGCGCCTCAGGTACCTCAGGAGCATCCGGAAAGATATTGATGACTTTTGAGTAGACGTGTGCGGCCTGCTCCAGTTTGCCACTCCCTTGGAAAGCTCGCCCGACACTGAGCATGTACGCGGCATCGTAAAGGGTAAATTCAGGATATTCCTGCTGCATTTGTTCAAAATAGCGGGTGCTTTTTTCAAATTCCCCCAACGCATAATGAATTTTTGCAAGCTGTTGTTGTGCCTCAATGCGCCAGTTATCTTCCGAGTAGTCGCTGAGGATTTTTTCGAGTATTTCGATCGCCCCTTTGGAGTCATTATCGGCCATGTTTAACCGTGCAATCGCTAGCCTCGCTGGCCCAGCGTATTCACTCATGCCGTAGAACTCGGCAATTGCTTCATAGTGATATTTCGCTTCGTAGAGCAGTCCAAGATCTTCATAGGCGCGAGCAATGCCAAATTCGGCCATCGGCACAAAGCTACTGTCGGGATATAACTCCATTGCTTTTTGATAAATGGTAATCGCGTCTTGGTATTGGACAGCGACTGGAACTTGCGGGATATTGCGGTAGCATTCGCCAAGGAGGAAGGTGGCTTCTTCGACGAGGGGCGATTCGGGAGAGTTGCGGATGATGCTGAGAAAATGCTCGAGCGCTTCTTTGTAGTTCCCTTCGCTTAGGCTCGCTTGACCGCGCCGCAGACTGATGGCATCTGGCGTGTTCAGCCCTTTTTGCCGATCATCGGCGCGATACGGGTTAATGATGCCGCGGCTTGAATCCTGCAATTCGAGTTGGCGCAATTCGTCACGGCTGAGTTGGGTAGGGATGGTTGCCTCGGTCGTTGCGGCACTTGTTGTTGCTGCCGTGGTGCGCGATGGGAGTACAAATTCACGACCGAGCGCTTGCAGCAGGTTATTCATATTGCGCTCAACTTCCGCAACCCGCTCCTGCTCGCTTTCAAAAACAATCTGAACCACGAACGGATCACTGCGGAAAGTGTCCTGAATGGTTACGGGGGTTTGTTTGAGGTGAATAATGAGTTTGCCGGAGTCATTCGTAATGTGACTCACGATTTGGGCGTTCGGAAGGGAGATTTGCGTGGTATCGCCAAAGTCGACGATAAAATCAGGAAATTCAATGACCGCCTTATTGACGATGGTGTAATCCAGTACGTTGTATGGAACGGGTTCTGGAAGTGTCAGGGAGATAACTTCACGCATAAAGCCTTGTGGGGCAGTGGTGTCAACCCGAAAGCTGATGCCGCCAGCCCACGATACAAATGGGAGAGTGCAGATGAGGATCGCGATAATGGTGCGGGTGCGATATCTTCCCATAATTAAAGAGGTCAACCCCCAAGCGGTGATATGGCTACGGTATACCACAACCGTGGGCACATGTGAACCAATTGAGTGGTCATACTTCTTCTAAATAACAAACGCAAAAAGGGCGATTTGCCGCAGCAAACCGCCCCTTGTTGTGCGTTGTTTTACTCGACGATGGCGAGCAAGTCTCCCGCATCTACAACTTCGCCCTCTTTGACAAGCAGTTTCACCACCTTGCCAGCTTTGGCAGCGGAAACCTTCGTCTCCATTTTCATCGCTTCCGTTACAATAACCGCTTGGTCTTTTTTGACAGCATCGCCCTCTTTTGCCAAGAGTTTAAAGACTTTTCCCGGCATTGAAGCGGCAAGGTGCGCGGGGTTGTCTAGGTCAGCCTTTTCGCGTGTCACGACACTTTTCGATGCTTCGACATCTTTGACGTGAACCGTTCTGGTGACGCCGTTGAGTTCGAAGGTAACAGGACGTGCCCCTTTTTCGTTGACTTCGCCCACGGCAACCAATTTCATAACCAGCGTTTTCCCTTCCTGGATCACGATCTCTTTTTGCTCGCCAATTTCGAGTCCGTAGAAGAACGTTGGAGTATCGAGCACGCTGACATCGCCGTAGGCGTCGAGTAGCTTATAATAATCTTCAATGACGCGTGGGTAGAGTACATAGCTCACGGCATCTTCATCGTTGGCTTTGATGCCGAATTTCTTTTCGAGTTGCAGTCGAGCCGCTTCAAGATCAACAGGCTCAAGAAGTTCGCCCGGACGGCAGGTGATCGGTTCTTCCCCTTTGAGAACAACGGCTTTTAGATCTTCAGGGAAGCCACCCATCGGCTGTCCCATCATCCCTTTAAAGTAGGAAACGGCACTATCCGGGAAGCCGAGTTTCGCCCCTTTCTCGACCAACTCATCTTTGGTTTCGATATTGTTGCGCACCATAAAGAGCGCCAAATCCCCAACGGTTTTTGATGATGGCGTTACTTTCACGATATCGCCGAGGATCATGTTCACCTGAGCGTATTTCTTTTTGATATCGTCAAACCGTTCGCCAAGTCCCATGGAAATAGCTTGTGGGCGGAGGTTTGAGTATTGCCCGCCGGGGATTTCGTGCTCGTACACTTCGGCGTTCCCAGCTTTCAGGCCGCTTTCAAATGGCGCGTAGTAGTCGCGGATGATTTCGAAGTAGTTCGAGAGCTTTTGCGCTCCTTCGATGTCAATTTTCGGATCGCGTTCATGTCCTTGCAGAGCGTAGAGTATGGCGTTCAGCGAAGGCTGACTGGTGAGTTCGGCCATCGAAGCGAGTGCCAGATCGACCGCATCAACTCCGGCTTCAGCCGCTTTCATAATGGTCGCTACGCCGTTACCGCTCGTGTCATGCGTGTGGAAGTGAATCGGAATCGAAATGGCATCTTTAAGTGCCTTAACAAGCTCCGTCGCGGCGTATGGCTTTAAAAGACCCGCCATGTCTTTAATGCCAAGAACGTGCGCCCCCATTTTTTCCAATTCTTTGGCCATATTGACGTAGTATTTCAGGTCGTACTTTGTCCGTTTTTTATCGAGAATATCGCCGGTATAGCAGACGCACGCTTCAGCAATCTTATTTTGCTTGCCCACTTCTTCGATAGCTATTTTCATGCCGTCAAGCCAGTTCAGCGAGTCAAAAATGCGGTAGATGTCCATCCCTTCGCGGGCGCTGACGCGGATGAATTCGCGCACGACGTTATCAGGATAGTTGGTGTACCCAACGGCATTTGCACCACGCAGCAGCATCTGAAAGAGCGTGTTCGGGACTGCTTCACGCATTTGGCGTAAGCGATCCCATGGCGATTCGTGCAAGAACCGGTAGGCTACGTCAAATGTTGCGCCACCCCACATTTCGTAGCTGAACATATTTGGCATAAGTGCTGCCGCTGCCCGCGAAACTTTCATCATATCTTTGGTGCGCATCCGCGTGGCAAACAGCGATTGGTGGGCGTCGCGCATGGTGGTGTCGGTAATCAGGAGTTGTTTTTGTTCGAGCATCCACTTTGCCAGCCCAGCCGGGCCACGCTCGTCCAAGATCTGCTTGGTGCCAGGGATAATTTGCGCTGCCTTCACTTTTACGATATCCGGCTCAAAGAACACAACGCCTTGTGGTTTTCCTTTGGGTATCCCTTCGGTTCCATTCACGACTACATTGCCGATGAAGCTCAGCAATTTTGTGGCGCGGTCTTTTTTCTCGCGGAATTGGAAGAGGTGTGGGTTACTTTCGATATAGGAAGTGTCGGTTTTTCCCGCAAGGAAGCAGGGGTCGGTTACGACATTTTCCATGAAGGCGATGTTGGTTTTTACACCGCGAATCCGGAATTCTTTCAGGGCACGGTTCATTTTCAACGCAGCTTTTTTGTGTGTCTTGCCCCACGTGGTAACTTTGACGAGGAGCGAATCGTAGTGCGGCGAAATAATCGCCCCTTCGAAGGCGTTCCCAGCATCAAGACGAACGCCGAAGCCATACGCACTGCGGTACGCTGTGATGCGCCCGGTATCGGGAAGAAAGTTGTTTGCCGGATCTTCGGTGGTCACGCGGCACTGAATGGCGTAGCCGTGGAGTGATATATCCATTTGGCTCTTCATGCCAATTTCGGTCGAATCAAGGCTGCTTCCGCGCGCGATATTGATTTGTGCCTGCACCAGATCCCAACCGGTTACCATTTCCGTCACGGTATGTTCAACCTGAATGCGCGGGTTCATTTCGATAAAGTAATGCTTCCCCTCTTGGTCAACCAGAAATTCGACCGTGCCCGCGTTAATGTAGCCAATGTTTTTGGCGAGTTTGACGGCGTCATCACAGATTTCTTTGCGTTGCATATCGCTCAGGGTCAAACTGGGAGCAGTTTCGATAACTTTTTGGTGGCGGCGCTGAATCGAGCAGTCGCGCTCATAGAGGTGAACAATATTGCCGTAATCGTCACCCAGGATTTGTACTTCGATATGTTTTGGTTTTTCGAGAAGTTTTTCGAGAAAGACAGAGTCGGAGCCAAATGCTTTGAGTGCCTCGGAGCGAGCAGATTCGATGCCGGAAATCAGTTCGTCTTTGTTGCGGGCGATCCGCATGCCGCGCCCACCGCCACCAGCTGCCGCTTTAATCATAATGGGGTAGCCAGACTTTTTCGCGAAAAGCAACGCGTCTTGTTCAGTTTTGATCGGCTCTTCTGTGCCGGGGATGACGGGTAGTCCTGCTTTGACAGCCATAACTTTCGCTTCAACCTTATCGCCCATGCACTGAATGGTGGCTGCCGAAGGGCCAATGAATTTAATTCCTTCGTCTTCGCAACGCTTGGCAAAAACGGCATTTTCGGCAAGGAACCCATATCCGGGATGAATCGCGTCAATCTTTTTTTCGATCGCCAGCGAGATAATCCCTTCGATGTCGAGGTACGCGCCGATAGGATCTTTCCCTTTGCCGATCAGATATGCTTCGTCAGCCTTATAACGATGGAGGCTCAGGAGATCTTCTTGAGAGTATATGGCGATGGTTTCCAAGCCGAGTTCAGTACAGGCACGAAAAACGCGAATCGCTATTTCGCCACGATTGGCAACCAGTACTCGCTTAATGGGACGACGTTTCATAAAACCCCCTTTGGATATAAATCGCATTCAACGATGGGGGTATCCTAGAAGAGCTGAGCGCTTTTTGTCAACATTGAATGGTGATTTTTGACATTTGAACTGCGAAATTGTGCATTTGAAATGCAAGTGGGCGGGATCGTGAATAGTTAAAATAACGTTTTAAATGACATTTTATTGCCACTGTAGGAGGCCAATAATGGCTCCAGCAGCAAGGAAAGGCCCAAACGGTATTTTAAGTTGCAGCGAAAATGTCCGCAGTTTCAGCATGTAGAGTCCAGCGGCAACTAATCCCAATACCGACCCGCCGAAAATAGAGAGGAAAACCGTCGGAATGTCACTGAATGCACCAATCATGGCCATCATTTTCACGTCACCCAATCCCAGCGCCTCGATACGGCGCACATAGAGATAAAAAAGGTAAATTGCCAGCAAGACCCCGCCACCCACCAATGCGGCGGGAATGGCAATCCCCAGTCGCCCTTGCCACCACGCCAGTCCAAGCCCGACGACGAGACCGCCAAGGCTGAAAATGTCAGGGATGATGCCTTCGTTTTCTTCATCATCAAGTGCGACAAAAAGATCAACGCCGGCACACGCAAGGAGAAAGAAAAGAAAAATAGCAGCGCGAATCAGAAGGTCAGAGTTACTCCAAAACTGCCATGCCAGCATGCCATAGGCGGCAGCAACGGCAAGTTCGAACAGTGGGTATCGACAGGGGATTGGCACGCTACAAGAGCGGCATTTTCCTTTAGCAAAGAGGTATCCGAAAACAGGAATATTCAACCATGGTGGAATGGAGGCATCACAAGCTGGACAGCGCGAAGGTGGCCACCACAAGCTGATTCCGCGCGGGATACGGTAGAAGGCCGCCATCAAAAAACTCCCCAGCGCTGCGCCGAGAAGCGTGAGGGTTATAATGAGAAAAAGTGTCTCTTGGCTCATTGGTATATGCGCTCCACTATTGTAAAATCTCCATCGACTCGCAGTATGACTGGCGTTTTTTCGATACGCATGGTGTTGCGAAAACTTTCGATCATGGCTCCCGTGCCGATAAGCACCTGACACGACCCCGTGGCGTTGCCATACGTGGCCTGAAAAGAAGGTATATCGGAAAAATTTGTTGGAATGAGTAATGTCAATTCGTCAGTGGAGCGTTGCTGGCAGTGGTTAAGGAGTGCTGGGGTGATGTTGCCAAGGAATAGCTCAAAGTTCTGCCCAAGGAAACGGACGAAATGAACTTGTTCTCCATTGAGTGAGTAAAAATAGATGCTGGGGGGGAGTGTCTTGGGGATGGCCGCTTGGCCGAGTCGATAGCTGTAAAGCTGATGGAACGCAATCGCAACGAGCAGCATGACGAAGGCACTTTTGAGATTGAGCTGGCTGAGTGCCCGAAAAATCACGTTTCCTCCCTGTGTATAAAAAAAGGCTTCCCGCAGAGGCGGAAAGCCTTTTGGAAAGATCAAATATGCTTCGTGATTAATGCTGCTAGCGCTTCTTTTGACTGGACGCCAACCGCTTGATCAACCATTTGCCCACCCTTGAAGATCATCATGGTCGGGATGCTGCGGATCCCATACTTGGCGCTTATGGTACTATTTTCGTCAACGTTGACTTTGCCGACTTTCGCTTTGCCTGCAAAATCGGCGGCGAGGCCGTCAATCGTTGGAGCGAGCATCCGGCATGGCGCACACCATGTTGCCCAGAAATCAACTAGCACGGGCACATCTGCACCAAGAACATCTACTTCAAAATTAGCATCGGTAAATTCGAGAACATTCTCCGCGGCCATACTCTACTCCTTTGTGTAATTGGGTATATAGAAAGCGTGTTACTTTCAGTTCCTAATGAACGAGTGTAGCGAAAGGGTCAAAAGGTTGTCAACGCTATTATCGGTCAAATTCGATTTGCTGAGCCGAGGACATTTTCATTCTTATGGACGATGACACTTCTCAGGGCTTCTCTGGCTTTTGCAAGGTATTTGCGCGGATCAAAATTTTTCGGATCTTTAATGAGCGCCTCGCGTATTTTCGCGGTGAAGGCCAAACGGCCATCAGAGTCGATGTTAATCTTACAAACAGCCGAAGCCGCTGCGCGGCGCAGTTGTTCTTCGGGCACGCCAACCGCGCCGATAAGGTCGCCACCATAATGGTTGATCATATCGACATATTCCGGCATGACGGAGCTGGCGCCATGCAACACAATCGGGAAACCAGGGATGCGCCGTTCAATCTCTTCCAGAATATCAAAACGTAATGGAGGGATAGGCTCATTGGGCTTAAACTTGAAAGCTCCATGGCTGGTGCCAATCGAAATAGCCAACGAGTCAACGCCAGTATTTTTCACAAATGTTTCGACTTCTTCTGGTTTTGTGTAATGACTTACCGCATGGGAAACCTCATCTTCAATCCCCGCGAGGACGCCAAGCTCCCCTTCAACCGTCACGTCATGCTTGTGGGCGTATTCCACCACGCGACGCGTTAATTCCATATTTTCTTCAAACGGCAAGTGCGAACCATCGATCATAACGCTGGAAAATCCTGTTTCAATACAGCTAACACAGAGCTCGTACGAGTCACCATGATCAAGGTGGAGTGCAATTGGGATTTCGACGCCTGCCTCCTTGGTAATTTCGACTGCGCCCATCGCCATGCAGCGCAGAAGCGTTGCGTTGGCGTACTCTCTCGCCCCTTTTGAAACCTGAAGAATAACCGGCGAGCGCGAATCGATACAGCCCAGTACAATAGCTTGCAACTGCTCTAAATTGTTGAAGTTATAGGCTGGTATGGCATATTTTCCTGCCATAGCATCCTGAAACATTTTCCGCGTGTTCTGAAGCCCAAGTGTTTTGTAGCTCACTGGCATACGTACTCCTCCTCACATGAAACATAGTGGGCGCAGGATACCACAAGCGAAGAATCAAAAGCGAGATAGGAAAGTAGCACGGCACAGGAAAAGCTGATTACAGTCTCCACTGCGCCAAACGATTTTGCGCATGCTGCCCATACTCGCCGCTGCCGCCTTTTTGCAGGTAGTCGCGATATTTTTGAGCGGCTTCAGTGCGGCGATTCATCCCTTCATACGAATAGCCCTGAAAGAATATTGTGTTGGGATTGCCCGGAAGGAGTTTTTCATACGTGCTAAAGCTCTCAAGTGCCTGTTCGTATTGCTTATTGTTCATGGCGATAAAGCCAAGCAGGTTATGTCCCTGCGGTTCATTGGGGTAGAGTTCAACGGCTCGTTTGACCTGTACCGTTGCTTCGGTTGATTTTTTTTGTGCGTAATAACATTTCGCCAGTAACATGCGTGCCGTGTAGTCCGTTGGCGCCAGCTTCACCGCACGTGCATACTGCTCCTGTGCCGCATCGAGTTTTTTGGCCGCCATTTCGCGGTCACCATGCTGCATAGCTTCAATGGCTGGAGCCATTGTACGTAGAGATTTTATGTTATCCATATAGCGCTCACGATGAATCGGACGCGTGCGGTCATACCGCCCCGTGCGCACCTCTGCCACGGCGGTATCATATCGCTCACGGCTCATGGGGTGCGTCGAAAAAAGGAGATCTATTTGTGAACGGTCGGAGCTGCCAGAAAGGTCATTTAACATGGACATCAGGTCGATAAACCCTTCTGGACTATACCCACTGCGCGTGGAATATTCTAGACCAAGCGAATCAGCTTCGCGCTCCTGATCGCGACTATAGCTCGCCAGTAATACCCCTGCGCCGATCGCACCGAGTCCGCCCACCAGTTCACGTGTGCGACCATCCTGAATGGCGATGGAAAGTCCAGCAACGGCTAAATTGGCGAGCATGCTGCGGCTCATCCGTTGTGCGGTATGGCGCGAAGCAACATGACCAAGCTCATGGCCGATCAGCGCACCCAATTCTGCTTCATTTTCCATTTTCAGCAAAATACCGCGAGTGATTCCAACGGTTCCGCCAGGAAACGCGTACGCATTGATATAGGTAGCGTTGACACACGTAAAGCTGTACGGCATTTCGGGACGGTGCGTGATCGGAGTCATCGCGGTGCCAACCCCCGCAATGTAGGCTGCCAACGCTTTATCTTGCACGGCACCATAATCGGCAGAAAACTGGTGCGGAGCGTTTTCGCGATCAATATTCACTTCTTGCGCGGGAGAAAGGAGCAAAAATTCACTTTTGCCCGTCACGGGGTTTGTGGCACAACCCGTCAGTGCTCCGGCAGCCAATGTGCCAGCGGAAACATGCAGAAAGCGGCGGCGTGAAAGAGTCATCATGTGGCACCTATGACAATTGTTAGGGAAGTTTTATCTGCGTCAAATGAAATACGCTATCAATCTGATCAAGTGCAGAAACAGTTACATTGTGATCGACAATCAGACCATCTTCAACGTGATAGAGCCAACCATGCACATGGAGCGGCTGCTTGCGCTCCCACGCATTCTGCACAATGCTTGTGTGGCAGACATTCGCCACTTGTTCAATAACGTTGAGTTCACAGAGGCGGTCTTGGCGTTCGCGAAGATTTTCTATCGCCTCAAGTTCGGTGCGATATTTCATGTAAATTGATTTGATTGGGCGGAGCCAGTGATCAATTAAACCATATTGCGCATTGGTCATCGCGGCATTTACACCACCGCAATTGTAGTGACCACACACAATCACATGCTCCACCTTGAGCACCTCGACAGCATATTGCAGCACCGATAAACAGTTGATGTCCGAATGGTGCACGATATTGGCCACATTGCGGTGCACGAACAGTTCGCCTGGCATCAGGCCAACAATTTCGTTTGCTGGAATACGACTATCGGAACAGCCTATCCAAAGGTAGTGTGGATTTTGTTGATTAGAAAGCGTCCGAAAGAAATCCGGGTTATCGCGTTTGATTCTTCCTGCCCACCGACGGTTATTCTCAAATAAATTCTGCAGAACATCCATGAAACACCTCGCGTACTCATTTCGAAACAGTGTTATTTTTAAAACGCAAGAATAAGCTGTTTGAAAAGCGCAAGTCAATTTGAAAGTGAAGCAAGAACAAGAAAGCCAACAAACAAAAAATAAAAAATAAGTAAAAAACTCACCCCGTTTATTGTGCTGCTCCGCAGCACGCCGCCGTCATCGGAGGCTCAGTTGCCCGAAGGCAACTGAATCTCTTGCTTTTGGTGTTTAATCGATAAAACAACTACTGCGTTTTGCTCAACGCGATAACTTGCAATAAAACCTGTTTTACCATACTCGATGACCCACTGCCTATATTCTAGTGGCATTTCATCTATGCAGCGTCCGACATACGGATGTTGTGCGATGCTTTTCAGTGATCCAATAATCTCGTGGGCTAATCGCTTCGCTGCTGCTGCATTGTGTTCGCGAATGTATTCGCGGTGATTCTCTAAGTCACGTACTGCATTCGCTGTGAGAATTAATTGTGGCATTTAGGTGCCTGTTGCTCTGATGTTTCTCCCCATGTTTCAAGCCAAGCAATTGCTTCTTCACCTGTGATGTGTTCGCCGGTTCGTTGGTATTCCTCCCAGGAATGAATAGTTGCCTGGCGAAACGCCTCTTGTTGTTCTTCTCGCTCTACATACTGCTTAATAGCCTCGCGCATTAACCAGTGGGCTGTGCGTTTTTTTACTTCAGCAATGTGCGTAAGTCGTTCACGTATTTCGTTGTCTAGTTTTAATGATACGCTTTTAGTTGCCGCTACCATCTGATACTCCTTATAAAGTAATGATTGGTATTACTTTATATTTCACGTGATTAATGTCAAACAATTATCGTTGTCCTGGATTGCTCAAATGCTGTCATCTCGAACGTATGTGAGAGATATAGATTTCTCGCTAACGCTCGAAATGACATATATTCGATGCTAACGGAAGTCAGATTTCTCCTCGCTTTGCTCGTTCGAAATGACAGAGTAATGCCTTGAAAGAGCAACATTTTGAGCGCCCTGAATAGTTACATTTATTTTTCCCATCCTCCACCAAGTGCTTTCACCAGCGCGACACTCGCTTGCAACTGTTGTGCCCGAATCTGCGTGACCGCTCGCTCGTGCGCCAGCGCTGTCCGTTCGCTGTCGATGACTTCCAGATAGCTGATTTGTCCTGCCTGATAGCGGTGTGCCGATAGGGTTGCGGCTTCCTGTGCGGCGCGGAGTGCTTCTTGCTGCGCGGCGTGTTGGCGATCCAGAAAGGCACGGTTTGAGAGTGCGTCTTCAACATCGCGAAAGGCAACGAGCACGCTTTGGCGATAGTTGGCTACCGCTTCGGTGTACGCCGCTTCAGTTTGTTCAAGATTGGCGCTGTTGCGACCGGCGTTAAAAATTGGCAATGTTACGGATGGTCCAAGTGCCCAGACGCGGTTGCCCCAGTCAAACAATCCGTTGAGTTCATCGCTGCTATATCCGGCACTGCCGGTTAAGCGGATCGAAGGGAAAAACGCTGCTTTCGCTACGCCAATGCGGGCATTCGCCGCCATTAACCGTCTTTCGGCGGCAGCTACATCAGGGCGACGTTCCAACAGTTCCGATGGTAATCCGGCCGCTATTACTGGAGCGGCTGGCAATGATGCCTGCCCAGCAAGACGCGACGAACTTGCTACGTTGCCAGTCAAAACCGCCAAGGAGTGTTCGATTTGCGCCCGCTGTCGGCGAACCGCTTCGACTTCGGCACGTGCTGATGCCAACTCGGTTTCCGCGCGCGCGACGTCGAGTCGTGCACTCTGCCCATTGCGATATCGACTTTCAACCAATTGCAGATTCTGCTCGCGCAGTGCTGTCGTCCGTTCCAGAAGCTCAACTTCGGCATCCAGTCCACGCAAGACAAAGTAGTTGCGTGCGACTTCGGCATGTACCGAAAGAAAAAGATTTTCCACATCGGCGGCACTCGCCTGATAGAGCGCCGTGGCTGCTTCGGCACTGCGGCGCACTTTGCCCCAGAGGTCAATTTCGTAGCTCATATCAAACGGCACATTGATAACGGTGCCCATCGTTCCATTGCCTGATGGCGAAAGGGCATCGGAACTACGGCTGCGCCGCGCCGATGGGTCAAAATCAAGGCGCGGCCATTGGTCACTGCCAGCAATGCGCGCTGCAGCACGTGCCTGCTCCAGCCGCGCCAGCGCTCCCTGAATTTCCTGATTTGCGTTACGCGCTTGGAGTTGCAGCTCATTGAGCGTGTTATCGCGATACATTTCCCACCACGCCCCCTTGGGGAGCGCTTCGGCGGGGACTGCCGCTTTCCAACGGCTGTTTTCGGAATATTCCGGTGTGCTGACGGTATCTGGACGTTGATAGTCTGGCCCCAATGTCGCGCATCCGCCCAGAACGGCTATCAGGAGCGTCAAAGAAATGGGACGCCACAGCGTGAGATTTTTTTTGAAATACATCTTAATTCACCCCACGGCCAAGTTCGACTTGGTTGCCTTCATACGCCACAATACGTCTTTTTCGCGAGAGGAGCATGTACGCGGTTGGTACCACGAAGAGGGTAAGAATCGTCCCAAAGCTCATCCCGCCAACGATAACCCAGCCAATCGCCTGGCGGCTTTCCGCGCCCGCACCCGCGGCAAACGCCAGTGGCACGGTGCCGAGCACCATCGCACCCGTGGTCATTAAAATAGGACGTAAGCGCAGCGATGCTGCTTCGATCACTGCTTCGAGCTTCTCTTTGCCATCTTGCCGCAGTTGATTCGAAAATTCGACGATCAAAATTCCGTGCTTCGTGATCAGGCCGATCAGCGTTACTAAGCCGATCTGGCTGTACACATTGAGTGTATTGCCCGTCAACCAGAGTGCCAGCAGCGCGCCAACGATACTGAGCGGAACGGAAAGCATGATGATAAACGGGTCAATAAAGCTTTCAAACTGTGCCGCCAAAACCAGATAGATGAATCCGAGCGCCAAAAGGAACGTAATGTAGAGGCTGGCACTACTCTCTTTAAATTCGCGCGAAGGACCGTCGTAGTCGACAATGGCATTGCCCGGCAGCACCCGTCCGGCAATCCCTTCGAGCTGGTTTAAGGCATCAGAAAGAACAAAGCCCGGCGCGAGGTTGGCTGTGATTTTGGCAGCTCGCAATTGGTTAAAGTGGTTGAGTTCTCTAGGTGCCACTGTCTCCTGTATGGTGACAAGGTTGGCTAGTTGGAGCATATTGCCGGAATTTGTGCGGACAAAGACACTGTTCAGGTCATCAGGCGTGACGCGGTCAGACTCTTCCATTTGCACAATAACGTCGTATTGCTTGCCGTCGCGCTTAAAGCGGGTCACTTGCCGTCCACCCATCATGGATTCGAGCGTCCGTCCGATGGTAGCAACTTCAACGCCACTTTCGAGTGCTTTTTCGCGATCCACTTGCACCGAAATCTGTGGTTTATTCAGCTTTAGATCCGTATCAAGGTTAATGAAGCCCGGCCACTGACGGGCTTCGACCATCACAGAATCAACCATTTTTTGCAATTCCTCATACGACGCCGACGTTTGAATAACAAACTGGATCGGCTGCGAACGGGCATTTTGCCCGAGCGATGGTGGATTGATGGCAAACGACATAATGCCGGGAATGCCACCGAATAGGCGCGGTTGGATCTCCTGTACAATCGCCTGCTGTTTGCGTTCCCGCACATCCCAGTCAGTTAAACCAGAAAACGAAATGATCTGCGAAACAACCGGAAAGCCCGTCACCACAAAGTAGCGTTCAATTTCGGGAACTGAAGCGAACACCTGTTCCATCTGTCGAGCGTATTTGTCAGTAAAGCCAACCGTTGCCCCTTCTGGTGCAATCCCTACGCTGACAATTGTTCCGCGATCTTCCAGCGGCGCAAGTTCCGACTTGAGCACGCTAAAGAACCACCAAGACGAAGCTCCAACCGCTAAGGCCGCCAGCATAACAACGACATTCGCGCGTAACGTGATATTCAAAATACGGCGATAACCATTGGTCATGCCAACCATAAAACCTTCGATGACGTTGTAAAATGTTGAGTGCTTCTTTTCGTGACGCAAAAGGCGCGAACACATCATCGGTGAAAGTGTCAACGCGACAAACCCCGAAATGATTACCGCACCTGCGAGTGTCAACGCAAACTCTCCAAAGAGCCGCCCCGTACGCCCTTCCATAAACCCGATTGGAGCATACACTGCGGCAAGTGTGAGCGTCATAGCGAGGATCGCAAAAGCAATTTCCCGACTTCCTTTAAAAGCCGCCTGGATTGGCTTCATACCAGATTCGATATGGCGATGTATGTTTTCCAGCATAACGATGGCATCGTCAACGACAAGACCAATCGCGAGCACCATCGCCAGCAGGGTTAGCGTGTTAATACTGAACCCGAACGCGTACATAATTCCCAATGAGCCAATCAGCGAAACGGGAATCGTGACCAGCGGAATTAAGGTCGCGCGGAAGCTGCGCAGGAAGAAGAAAATAACCAATATAACCAAGACAACAGCTTCGATGATCGTTGTAAAAACATTTTTGATAGAGCGATCAATAAAGATCGAACTGTCATACGCAATGTTGACCTTCATCCCCTCTGGTAGCGAGGCTTCGATAACAGGAATCATGGCGCGCACTTCATCCGAAATATCAAGCGGGTTGGCCGTTGCCTGACGCACCACGCCGAGTGCAACCGCCGCATTGCCTTTAAAACGGACGACTGTGCGCTCGCTGGCCGCACCAAGTTCCGCCCGTCCGACATCACCAAAGCGCACAGGGTATCCATCCGCACTGCGTAGAATAATCGCCTCAAACTCTTCCGGCGTTTTTAAATCGGTTTCAGAAAGCACGGTAAATTCGCGCATGGTGGATTCAATCCGTCCCGAAGGAATCTCTACGTTTTGCAGCCGCAGCGCTTGTTCGACATCCTGTACTGTCAGCTGGTAAGCGGCCAAACGGTCGCGATCAAGCCACAGGCGCATGGAGTAGCGTCGGTCGCCAAAGATCATGACGTTGGAAACACCATTGATGTTTTGCAAGCGGTCTTTGACATAGCGATCCGCATAGTCGGTGATTTCCAGCGGGGTATGGTTGGCCGAAGAGAACGCCAGATATATGGTTGGTTGCGCATCGGCTTCCACTTTACTGATTACCGGCTCCTTAATTTCGTCGGGGAGCATGGCGCGGACGCGGGAAACGCGGTCACGCACGTCGTTGGCCGCTTCGTCTGGGTCGCGCGTCAGTTTAAACTTAACGGTAATCTGACTCCGCTCTGGGCGTGACATGGAGGTCATGATGTCAATTCCTTCAATGCCTGCCAAGCTCTCTTCAAGTGTTTTGGTGATCTGTGTTTCGATAATTTCTGCTGAGGCACCCTGATAGGTGGTGTCGACATTGACGGTCGGTTCGTCAATTTTTGGATACTCGCGCACAGAAAGGCGGTCGTAACTGATAATCCCGACGAGAATCAGCACTAAGCTCATGACTGTTGCAAGTACTGGGCGCTGGATAGATATGTCAGAAAGTACCACGAGTTATCCCCCGTCTTTTGGCGCAGCAGCAGGAAGCACCATTACGTCGGCTCCTGGTCGCACTTTCAAGTGGCCAGCAGTCATAATAACATCGCCCGCTTGAATCCCTTCCAGTATTTCAACGCCACCTTGACGACGTTGTCCGATTTTGACGGGAGTGACGGCGACCTTGCCGTCAACAACGCGGAACACTAAGTGGGTGTTTCCTTCAGGAACCAGCGCTTCTTCGGGAATCATGATGGCGTTGGCATTGGACGTCAGGAGCAGCGACACGCGGGCAAACATTCCGGGGCGCAACAGGCCATCGTTATTGTCAATTTGAGCACGAAGCGCAATGCTGCGCCCAGCAGTTTCTACCTGCGGATCAATGGCGTACACTTTGCCGCTGAATGAGCGTCCAGAAAGGGCGTCAACGGTAACGTTAATCGTTTGCCCTACACCAATTTTATCGGCGAGCACTTCAGGGACACGGAAATCCACTTTAACTTTGCTGATATCATCCAGCGATACAACGGCTTGTCCGGGCTGAAGGTATCTGCCTACGCTGACTTGGCGCAATCCAAGCACGCCACTGAACGGGGCGTGGATTTGTGTTTTCGCCAGTTGTGCTTCGGCAAGCCGCAGATTGGCTTCGCCCAGTTGCCACTGCGAAAACGCTTCGTCTTTTTCGCGAGCAGAAGTCGCTCGGTCTTTTAAGAGTGCTTCGGAGCGGCGCAGGTTGGCTTCCGCCAGTTTGAGGGTGGCGGATGCGCGATCCCGTTCGGCACTGAGCACAGACTGATCTAAACGAACCAGCAGTTGACCTGCTTTTATTGCTTCACCTTCGCGAAAAGGGAGTTCGGTCACCCGTCCCGGGATTTCGGCGACAATGACAACCGACTCATTGGAGCGGATGGTGCCAATTGCGCTGATGTGGCGTTCAAGAAGTTCGGTGCTTGCGGTAATGGCCTCAACGGGCATTCCTTGGGGCTTAGGTGGCTCCGCGCTGATGGCTGAAGGGGCAAAAGAAAAAAGTGAAATCGCCAGCAATGTTGTCGCAGGGATTTTTGAAAGCAAGGCTTTACGGGGAGAAAACGTCATAATTCTTACCTCAGTTCTTGGTATCTAATGTACATGCCTCAGCGCTTGACAAGTGCATCCCAGCAAGCGAGGACGGTTTCGTTGGCAATATGGTCATTGACTTGAAAGCGACCGCTCAAGTGTTCTTTTGCCAATGCTACAATTGGTCCAAAGGCGATAGACTCCATAACCGGAAGCGGTAGATCTTTGAAAATTCCGCTGTTGCGTGCGGTTTGGAGTAGCAGGCGAATCCGTTCATGATCACCCACTTCCTCTGGCTTATGCTGGGCGTACGGCGAGTAGTAATATTGCTCCATAAAGCGGAACTGGCGTGGTTCGTTGATGAAATGACTGAGTAAGCGCCCGAAAAGTGCAATGAACCGTTCGCGTATCGGCAGCGCATCGTCGATCCCTTGGTTGATTTGTGTACTTATCTTGACGAAAAGCTCCTGGAAAAGCTCTTGGATTAGTTCGTCTTTGCCAGCAAAATAGCGGTAAATCGTCCCTACTCCAACGCCGGCTTTACCGGCAATTTGCGAGATGGGTGTGCCATGAAATCCATTTTCAGAAAAAAGCTCAAGGGCAGATCGAAGTAAGATCTCTCTTTTATTTGGTTTACGGCGTGCCATGGGAAAAACCTCCTTGGTAATCATGAATGAGTGAATGTTCGTTCAGGTTTTTTACGCTTTGCGAGAGATTCTTGTCAAGAGGATCGTTTCATTATTCTCAACTTTTCCACTATTTGAAGGGGTGGCATCTATATTGCCCACAGGAGGCTATAATCTTGTTTTTTTCATCACAAAGACTTGCTTGCAATTCGTTATCACTCGGGGTAACTTTTTTCACTGTTGATCTCCTTTGGCTTGGAGAAACGCTTCTTGAAAAAACAGGCGCATGACACCAGTTGGAGCATATATGAAAAGGGCACGAGTAAGACGGCAAGTATTGATTCCACTGTATTGTGCTTATTGGAGCTTTTATCGTCACGAACTACCGCATACAGTCGCGAGAACATGTCAGCGGGATGGAACATCGCCAGCAAAGAACTCAACATGTTCTAGAAAGTCTTATTACCAGCAGGACAGAATTTCTTATCTCAAGCATTGAATTTATCCGTGAACAAAAACGATTTCAGGATTCGATGGCGACTCTCGACAGAGAGAAGCTATTTGAACATAGCTCCTTGGTTCTTGAGCGCCTGAACCGGCACCAGCAGGTAACGCATTTTTACTACTACGATGTCGATGGCGAGTTATTCCTTCGCGTCTACCAACCGGAAAACACACGAGAATCCACCCCGCGTTATACCCGTGAACATGCCAGAGTTACCAATACCATTATTTCTGGCATGGAGCTTGGCGATTCTGGAACGTTTACCTTGCGCGTGGTTGCCCCCTGGCAAGTAGATGGTAAGATTATCGGATATATTGAGCTTGGTCAGGAAATTGATCCTATCCTCCATGAGCTTGGTGCTATTACGCAAGTAGACTTCGTCCTTGTGCTTTACAAGCAGTTCCTACAGCAGGATAAGTGGGAGCAGGGGATGGAGCTTTTAGGGCGTAGTGCAAAATGGAATTTGCACGAACAGAAAGTGGTTATCGATAAAACACTCTCACTCGATAGTCCCACGCTAAAAATGCTTTTAAATGCACCATCACTTCATCAGCAGCACGGTTTCACGTTCAATAATGCTACCTTTCATTACCGAGCGCGCTCCTTTCCGCTCTGGGATGTGACGGGAAAAGAAGTTGGAGAGTTTATCCTACTAAAGAACACTACTGAAGAAGATACGGCCTTTCGCAACTCGCTTTTTTTTGTGATTGGTTTCAGCCTCCTCCTCTCATCGGCTCTTTTTGTCTTTGCCTACCGCGTACTCGGACGTATAGATGAGCAACTTGTAAAAGCAGAAATTCGACTTCAGCATGAATTTTCCAAACAAAAAGATATGAACCAACAACTCCAACAAGAAGTCGAAGAAAGGCAGCGAGCCGAGTCAGGCATACGGATTCTCAATGAAACACTGGAAACAAAAGTGCAAGAGCGGACACAAGCACTTGATTTACTGAACCAAGACCTTGAGCGCAGCCGCAACGAACTTGATACGGCTTACCGCAATCTCCAAGCCCAACAGGCTACTATTCTTCAACAAGACAAAATGGCGTGTATCGGCCAGCTTGCGGCCGGGGTAGCCCATGACATCAATAGCCCAAATGGGTTTGTCAGCGGAAATTTGGAAATTCTCCGCGAGCACATTCAGAAGATGGCGCACTACAGCGCCGCCCAGAGCGAGATCATCCGCCACTACGCCCCTGCCGAACGACAACACTCCCTGCAACAGCAACACGAGCAGATGAAGATCACCGAAATCTATCAGGATGCAGCTGAACTCATCACAGAGTCGTTGGAGGGAACCGCACAAATCAACCGAACCGTTGTAAACTTAAAAGGCTTTTCCCGCTCCGATGACGGTGCAGCACGCTACACCGATATTCATAACTGCTTAGAAAGCACATTGGCCATTGTCGCCAATGAGCTTCGTTATAAAGCCGAAATCATACGCGAGTACGGTGAACTTCCCTTGCTGTACTGCTATCCCCAACAGCTCAATCAGGTCTTTATGAACCTGCTGATTAACGCATCTCAGGCCATTCAGGAGTGGGGCACTATCTGGATTCGAACCTGGGCGGATGACAGTAAGCTCTACATCGAAATCGAAGACACCGGCAGTGGGATGATCCCTGAACAATTAACCCACATTTTTGAACCGTTTTACACCACAAAGCCCGTCGGAGTCGGCACGGGATTAGGATTAAGTATTGTACAAGAAATAATTACCCGCCACCACGGAACCATTCAGGTCAAAAGCAAAGCAGGCTCAGGGACAACCTTTACGCTCAGTTTTGCCCGTCACAATGAGGATAATCTGCTATGAGCATAACGCCACTTCATATACTCTACGTTGATGATGAAGCCGCCTATCACCGACTCTTTAAGCGCGGGATTCTCAGCGACTCACGATACAAAACCGAAACGGCCACCAACGGAGAGGAAGCCCTCCAACGCATTGCCGACTCTCAAGTGGATGTGGTTATTACCGACATTCGCATGCCTCGCATGAATGGGCTTGCCTTACTCAGCGCCATCCGCGAACAATACCCCGACATTTTTGTTTTGATTGTCACCAGCGTCGACTCCGCTTCCGAAGCGGTACAGGCGTTAAAAGCTGGCGCTTACGATTACATTCTAAAACCACTTGATATGGACATGATCCGCAAGCAACTGGATAAAATCTATCAACACAAACAACTCCTGCAACAAGCCATCACTGCACAGAACGATGAGTTTCGCTTTGAAAATATTGTCGGACGCGATCCTGCCATGTTTAAACTGTATGAACAAATCGACTGCGTTGCGGCAACCGACAGCACCGTATTGATTCATGGCGAAAGCGGAACCGGCAAAGAACTCATCGCCGCCGCCATCCATGCGCGCAGTAACCGCAAAAATCACCCTTTCATCTGCGTCAATTGTGCTGCGTTCACCGACACACTCGTAAGCAGCGCGCTCTTTGGACACGAAAAAGGGGCATTTACCGGAGCACTATCGCGTCATATCGGTCACTTTGAAAGTGCTTCAGGAGGAACTATTTTTCTCGATGAAATCGGCGACATTCCCCAACAAACACAGGTTTCCTTGCTACGAGTGCTGGAACTCGGTAGCTTCTACCGTGTTGGAGGAAACAGTCCAATCAGCGTCGATGTCAGAATTGTTTGTGCCACCAACCGCGATCTAACTCTGGCTATGAAAGAAAAATTTTTTCGCGAAGACCTTTTTTATCGCATCAACGTTGTCTCCCTTACTGCGCCACCACTTCGCACCAGAAAAGCCGATATCCCGTTACTGGCACAGTATTTTCTGGAAAAATTCAATCAGAAAATCGGAAAAGCTATCCCGTGCATTGAGCCTGATGCTTTAGCGCTGCTCACACAGCACGAATGGCCAGGAAATGTGCGTGAGCTTATCAACACCATCGAGCGCGCCGTTGTCTTTTGCAAAGGCTCCTCGATCACCACTGAACACCTCCCCGCAACCCTTCAGGGCACCACTCAAGGGAAAAATACACCGCTTCTCTCACGTCAGGATACTTCGCTCGCCACTATGGAACAGGCACTTATCCTTTCGGTGCTGGAGTCAAAAAGCTGGAACCTCAGTCAGGCGGCTGACGCACTTGGCATCGCACGGGGAACCCTCTATAGCAAAATGGAACGATACGGCATACCGAAACACCTTTGACAGGTGTCGGATATTGAACAACATCGCCATAGGCAGCCTAACATATTATTCTTTAATGTTTTCCTCCCGCACAATCCGATAATGCCGCCCAAAACTGAACAACTCCTTTCGTATTGTCCATGTGTAAGTTATTGTTTTATATCTCATTATACTTCGGCAACATCTTTGCTTTGCATAGCCATGTGTGTTTCGTTTCTCACCTTCTTTATTTCTCTCTGCTTTCCTGCGCTTCCCCCACGGGGGAAGCTTGCTTTTACACGGTGAGACACACATGTACCAATGCACCGCAGTCTGCGGGTTTGGATATGCTTTACAAAGACATGAAGGAGGACAAGATGAGAAAAGCACATGACTTTTGGCGAAAAAACCTCGCCAAGTCACTGGCAATTGCCAGCGTCATTGGAATCACCAGCGGCAGCGCTCTCGCACAGAGCATTACCATTGCCGAAGGATGGAACCTGAAAGGCTCCGCACTCGATGGAGTCAACGTTTCCACCACGTTTAACAACAGCAATATTGCCACCGTATGGGGATGGCAGACGGCAAACCAAAAATGGTCTGCCTATTCACCCAGCACTACCATGAGCAGCAAACTTTCGGCTGCTGGTATTGACTCACTGGCAACCATTAATGCCGGACAAGGATTCTGGATCAACGCCAGCACCAACATTGGAGCGGTGACGTTGAGCGGAACCGCACCATCGTCTGCCAATCTCCAGCTTGCGAAAGGGTGGAACCTAATTTCCCCTATCGGCAAGTCGTTTGTTGCCGCAAGTGAGTTTACCCACCCCACCACCTATGCTTCCGTCTGGAAGTGGTCAAATAACGACTGGGAAACCTATTCACCAAACAGCTCGACAGCTCAACGCCTAAGAGACGCTGGGTTTAGAAAACTCGCTACTATCGCTGAAGGCGAAGGCTTCTGGGTGAATACACTGCATGCGGCTGGAGTAACTCCGCCAATGCCTGCAACCCATAAAGAAATGAGCTTAGCACCAATCCTTCCATCTCGTATAGACACCATCAACGTCATCACAGATGGAACAAAAAAACATGTTGAACTCACCCTCTCCATTGACGACTATCCAAGAGATTCCGTACGTGCCGAATTCACTATGGCAATGTGGGATAATGACAAAAAAACTTGGGTCAGCATGTTGCAGCAATCCGTTGGAACCCCACCAGCACAAACACGTGTTATCCGTGGTGGCAACCTCCGTCTTGAGGGAGCAACAGCTATAAAGAGAAATAATGGCGTCTTTAGTGCTATTCTTGTAGGAGCAGGAAGTAACTATGGTGGAGCAAACCCAATTGACTTCAGCAATGGACCAGTGTGGAACACTGCGGCAAGCGCCAACATTGATTCGTATGCTTCAACAGATAGCGCAGATTACCGCAGCTATGTCCAAGGCATCATGAACAATATCAATGCCTACTCATGGAACAATAACACCGTTTATCGGGTTGCCGTAACAAGTCGCACAAATGCAGATCAACCTGAGCGGTTTAATGCACTGGCCTACTTTAAGGGTGACGGGACAGTGGTAAATGATCCAGCCGCTGCAGGTGTGCGCGTGATCGATATGGCATCATGTACCAAATGCCATGGCGAACGGATGAACCTGCGTGCACATGGAGCGCAACGCCATGACCCAAATGTCTGCACAAACTGTCACAACAACTTCACCTTTGATCGCTCAGCCTCGAGCAAAACAGCGGGAGGATGGGCGAGCCTGAGCATGACCACCATCGCTCATAAAATCCACGCTGGCATCCCTGGATATACGGTTGACGGTAAACCATTCGAACAAGTGCGCTTCCCTGACCATACATTCCGCCGCAATCAACAATCGGTAGGAGATGGATACAAGCAGCAAACAAAGAATTGCGTTGCGTGCCATATCGGTGATGTGCCAGCAGTCAATACGTCATGGAATACCGTGTCAGTTAACGCCTGTGCAACATGCCATACTCCTGAAAACCTTAAGAGCAGAGCTGATGCAAAATTCTCATTTCACGATAATGCTTTCAACTCAACCCTTGCAAACAGCTGTACAGGCTGCCACGATGGAGCGACAGCGAAAACAGCCGCAGGCTATCATGGCGTAGACAGTGCCGTCACACTCACCAAACTCCGCAACAGGTATGTTTTTGATGTTATCCGCGTGAAAAATCCGGTAGCAGGCGAAACCGCGGAAGTCGAGTGGGGTATCAAGGACACCCAAACCGGAAACTACCTCAATCTCATGACAGCCCAATATGACACTACCGATGCAGTCCGAGTTGGTATCGGCTGGGGTAATGGCAATGACTGGGTAAATGACGGGTTCAACAAACGCACAAATGGTGCCGACGGCGACACCTTTTATGTAAGCGCCTTTGGCAACAGCACACTGAATGCGGACAGCACCAAAGCGATTACCAGTATTGCCAACATCCCAACGACGGCTACCGCAGGACGTAATGGCTACGTGGCAGTCTATATGGGAAGCGAAGATACCGCAAAAAGGCTTACTGTAGGCACGACCTCTGGCGTGCAACTGAATACCATCACACGTACTTTCACCTTAGCCAAAAGCGATATCACAACACTTGGAGAGCGCCGCAAAGTCGTCGATATTGCTAAGTGTAATGATTGCCACGGCTCGACTGGTCGCCATGGAACCTTCGCCAACAATGACATCAACGGCTGTGTCTCGTGCCACAATGCAGGTTCACTCAGCCGTAGTGGTAGCATTATACAAGGAACCGTCGACATGATGTACCTCATGCATGCGATTCACTCGATTGGCGAAAAGCGCGGCGAGTTCATCCGCCGTTATGCAGCATCGAACTATGCAGGCCATACACAGCCGAACAGCATCCTTGACTGTACCGCCTGTCACGTCAACGACAGTCATAAATTTCCGATTGACTTTGCCAAGCGCGCGGGTGTTTATGCCGATAGTCCAGATAGTGGAGTGAATGCACCAATGGCATCAGTATGCTACTCATGTCACCAGAACACTGCCGACACCACTGCCAATACTGGCTTAAAAACACACATGAGCCGTTTGGGTCTGAACACAAACATGTTTGGTACCGGCACGCACAAAGGGTATTTCGATAACCCTGAAGGCGAAACCTCATGTATCTCCTGCCATTTTAAGAACTAACAGAAAATGCCTTTCTGCGCTTCCTTCCTTGGAGGGAAGCGCTTTTCCGTTGGCACATTCCGTGAAATAACGAGGAGAAAACAATGAGTAGAAAATTTCTGGTATTTATGACAGCACTGGCGCTTGGTGGTGCTGCGTTCGTCACCGGTTGCGGTGGTGGGGGCAGCGGCGGTGGAACGCCACCGGTAGCCACAAGTTCTATATCCGGCGTAGTCGTTGATGGCTATATTTCCGGTGCAAAAGTTAAGGTTGAAGGCAGCAGCATTGAGGTGACAACCAATGATAGTGGCGAATACATACTGGCGGACGTCACATTGAATAGCGTTATCGTAGCGGATATATCATCTTCTAGTGATGTCGGATCTCTAGAAGCTGGAGTGCCTTTTAACTTGAAAACGAGGTATGAAGGTTCTGATGACACCGGCGAAATGAACCTGAGCCCGCTAACGACAGCATATATCTATACTCCTGAGGTGTTTGCTAACACACCCATGTTAAAAGATAATTTTAAAAAGCTCGACCCGGTGACAAACGCGAGTGCAAGAAAAGCAGCACAACAACTGCAAGCTGTTGCTAAAATGCTTAAAGCGGTTGGCGTTACAGATACAAGCGTCGCTTATGGAGCTCAGGCAACAGTATGGGCGAACAAAAACATTCTGAGTGACAGTTTTGATAGTGATGACGCGAAGGTTGTCGCAACCTTGATTACCAATAATAGCACCCTGGCAGACAGCATTGAGAAAGCAGCTCCGGCTATTGCTGCCTTGACGAATGTTATTGCTACATTAAACGCTGATAGCGTTGATCAAAGAGCAGTAGAAGTTGTTACCCGTGTTCTTGCAAAGAAAGCGGTTGCCGGCGACACTGTCGACCCTGCTTTGGTAACCAACGTGTATGCCAATGCGCAATCAGTCGTAAGCGTGATTGCGTCGCTCGAAATTGGTAGGCAAAAAGCTGCCGCTTTTAGTGAAACAGAATGGAATGCCATTATGATTGCGACAGATACCTCTGAAGCAATTAGCGACACGTCAGATCTGAAGAACAGCATCGAGTCGAGCATCAACTTTGCTCCTATCTTTACCGCTCCAGCAACACAACCGTTGACCGTTGGTGTGCCGTACACACTTTCTCTTACAACGTACTTCAGTGATACCAATGATACGCTGGAATTTCGTGCTGCTAACCTGCCGAACTGGCTAACCATCAATCAAACATCTGGTGCGGTCAGTGGGATACCAGAGGCTATTCATATTGGCTCTTTCACCGTCACGTTCACGGCAATCGACTCCAAAAGCGCCAGCTCAAACGGTCAGATTACCTTTACGGTGTCAGCAGCCTCAGATATAATCATTGAAACACCGCCCGCACCGGGAACTGGCGCAAACACTCCTGATGGTGTGCAAACTCCGCCAGAAATCCCCAACACAAATATCGAAACACCACCGGCTCCTACAACACTCTAACCCTTAAACCAGTAATGTATTTATTTATGTAGGGGCAGACCTTTGTGTCTGCCCTGCGTCTTTATTCGTTTACAAAGCAAAGTATCTGCTGCGACAGCACATCGGCGCGCAAGCAAAGCTCTTTGGAAAGCGAGCTGACTTTGATCACATTTTCATACCCTCGCGCCCGTGGTACCAGACCTTCTAAGTCGTTCGGCAAGGCTTGAAACCACTCTTCGCGCAACAGCACTCCCGCACGATCAGGGAAAATGGCGATATAAAAAATTTCATTTTCTACCAAGTCCTGAAAGAAATGGGTGCCGAACGAAAGTTCGGGGACAAATCCACCGCGCGACCAGCCCACTTCGGCCAGAACCGACATATTGTTGATTTCGGCAAAATTCACCGGAACGCCTAGCGCGGGTGTGCTCGTTCCCCAGCGCCCTGGGCCGATCAACAAGGTTGGTTCTTCGGTGCGGTCGGTGTTCATGTTGATTTCGCCGATAATCTTAGCGACTTCATGTTTTCCCGCCAAAGAAAGTTCGTGATAGCCCGGCGCGTTGACCAAAATGATGCGGCGAATGGGCTGAATCAGGCTGCCGCCGACAAATCCTCCGTGTTGCTTCAGGATGATGTGTTCTTCGACGATATCGTCGGGAATTTCTACTTTCTGACCGATTTTGCGCGTCTGCAACGGGCGACACTGCACGATATTCAGGCAGTAACTCCCGTCGTCACGAAAGTTCAGGGTGAACTCGATATCAACCGGATAATCGTACACTCGATCAAGGGTTTGTAAGAGTTTCTGCATCCGCTCGGCAAAATCGGTTTGTTCAAACAAAATATCAAACGTGGGAATCCAACTGATATGTGTCCGGCTCAATTTGCCGCGATGGGTAATTTCGCGCCGTTCGTGCAGCGCAACGCGCGCCAGCACCCGTTCGATATCTTCGCCCATCAGCGAGTTGAGCGGAATGGTCGTGAGGGTGTTGGCGTTTAGGTCGAGCACATCAACATCTTTTTGCGCAAAGCGGCGCGTGTCGTCGCCATCGTGATACGGCTTTTTGCGCGGGTGATCGAGTGCCACAATCCGCGCATAATCACCTTCGGCACGATCAACGGCGCGGGTGCCGAGACCCACCACAAGGCGCAACATCCCGGCATGGGGATCCATGGAACTATCCCAAACAAAGGTGTTATAGGAAATTCCCACGCCAGCAACGTCGGGGAAATAATAATGATTGCGGTAGGAGCCGATGACCCGCTGCACGAGCAAGCCCATCTGTTCGTCTTGTTCCGCCAAACCGCGCTGACGGCGGTAGACCAGCGCATCTTTGCCAATGGTACTGACGAAAATCCGCCGCACAATGTCTTCAAAATGTTCCAAACGCTCTTCGGGGGTAATCTCTTGGTTGGCGAGGAAAAAGCTGTCGTATTTTCCCGCGAAAGCGTTCCCAAAGCCATCTTCGAGCAAGCTCGAAGAGCGGACGATAATCGGATATTGGCCATAATAATCGAGCATATTTTCAAATTCCTGCCGGATGGCGCTCGGAAAGTGGCCGTGCAAAATGCGCGAGCGGAGCTGCTGGGCGGCAAAACTGCCATGCTGTTCGCTCTCCTTATGCTCCATAAAGAGGTTCCAGCAGTCGTTATGGATCAAATACCAGTAATAGAGGTTGGAACCAATATAGTACGAATCGTGCGGTTCCAGCACATCTTCCCAGTATTCAGGCTCGGTAGCGTGCAAAATACGTCTTGCCAGCAGCATGCCCGTAGATTTCCCGCCAATATACCCAGTGCCGACCATGCGCCGTTTGATTTCTAGCAGATCGGTTAACGAAAAGTACGTTTCGGCCAATTGCAATACCCGCTCATCTTTCCCCATCAAATGGCGACAGAGGTGACGCACCATATCCTTTTGTTCGCGCGGTGATGCACCGGAGGCAAACAGCTCTTCCGCCTGCAAAAAGAGCCGCTGCCAATGATCGAGTTGCCGCACAATCGCGCCCCCTTCGCGCGGCATAAAGCTGCTCATCAGTGCCGTTGCCTCGTAACTGCGTGCCATCGGGACGAATTTTTCATCCTCTTCGCGGTGTGGCAAAAACATTGTTGGTGAATTGCGGGCGTACACTTTCAAAGGGTGCACATAGTAATGGTCTTCGTGACGGTAAAAACTCAGAAAAAGCTGAGTTGTTTTGCGAATACGCTGAATCGTTTCGAGGCTGTGATGCTGATTGCGCAAGGAAAAATACGCCACCGTATCGAGCGAAAGTAAGTACGGGCAGGTGATTTGAAAAAAGTTGGCCACCATGTAGTCGGTCGCCCACGCAGACACAAGGTCGGAAAGGCAATCGAACACGTACATGACGCCGCGCCCTCGTGTCGAAAGGATGCGATGCACGGTGCTGGCAAACGGCTCAAAACCGAGGCGGGGATTGAGGTCGACAACTTCGACGCCAGCGAGCGCAGGATCAATTACGGGGTGATGCGCCCCAAAACGGAGGTACACCACGCGCCGTTTTTCGGCGAGTGCCTGATGCACAAAGGGGGTGACGACTCGCTGGTAACTTTCAAGGGAGTCGACTTTCCACACCACGTTATCGCCAAGGCGGAGTGAATCAAGTATCGCGTCAAGGCCGCTGAGACCCGTTGAAATTTTTTCTCTTTTGGCATAGCTCATGGTACTCTCCACGCGTGACACAGTCAGAACTTTTCGCCAAAACATATCATGAATTTCACGTGCAGGACAAAGAGAGTAAGGTTTTTGAAAGAGAATAAACCTTCTGGAGGTTTCTATGCCACACGATGCCACCTCAGCGTCATCCACTCGCCCCGCCGCCGTTGCCGGTCTTTTTTATCCTGAACAGCGCGACACCTTAACCGAAACGATTGAGCACTTCTTGGTGCCAACCAAACAACACCCCGCCCTTGCACACGCCAAAGCGTTCATTATTCCGCATGCGGGATATATCTATTCCGCGCCCGTGGCGGCTCCGGCCTATTCGATTATTGCCGCCAATGCCAGCACGATTCGGCGCGTCGTGCTGCTTGGCCCGTGCCACCGCGTTGCCGTGCGGGGAATGGCCGTGCCAAGTACCGCCAATTTTGCCACGCCGCTGGGCAATGTTTCGCTCGATCAGGCAGCAATAGCACAACTGCACGGTTTGCCGTCCGTTACTATTCATGATGGCGCCCACGCTGAAGAGCACTCGCTGGAAGTGCATCTGCCCTTTTTACAAACGATTTTGCCCAGTTTCACCCTGATCCCTTTGGCGGTGGGAGATACCACCGCAACGGAAATTGCGGAAGTGTTGGAACGGCTGTGGGGTGGCGAGGATACCATTATCATTATTAGCTCTGATCTTTCCCATTTCATGCCGTATACCGCCGCGCAAAATATTGATAGCGCTTCGGTGAACGATATTTTGCGGCTGATTCCGCTGACCGATTACCAACAGGCGTGTGGGGCACTGCCGATTAACGGCTTACTAGAGGTCGCGCGCCAACGGAAACTGACGCCGCACCTGCTCGATCTGCGCAATTCTGGGGATACCGCTGGCGACCGCACACGCGTCGTGGGATATGCCAGCATCGCATTTACGGAGGCCGAACATGCGTGAAAACACTGAAGCCTTAGGAGCCGTTTTGCTGACTCGTGCGCGCAACGCCATCGCCGCCGCGCTGGGTCAATCGTGCCTGGACGAAGATGATCATCCCGCCCTCCATGAGCCGGGAGCAACCTTTGTCACACTGACAATGGCCGGTGAACTGCGTGGGTGCATTGGTTCGCTCGAAGCGTGGCGCTTGCTTGGCGACGATGTGCGCGAAAATGCTCGCGCGGCGGCCTTCAGCGATCCGCGTTTTGAGCCTTTGACCGAGCAGGAATTTGCCGAAGTGCGCGTTGAAGTATCGCTCTTAACTCCCGCCGAGCCTTTCCCTGTTCAAGATGAAGCGGACGCGCTTAGGCAACTGCGACCACACGTTGATGGGGTAATTTTCACCTGCCGCAATCGGCGCAGCACCTTTTTGCCACAGGTTTGGGAAAGCCTCGCGACACCAGAGCTTTTCCTGAGTCATCTGAAACAAAAAGCGGGGTTTCCGCCTCATTTTTGGTCGCCCGAAGTGAAGCTCTACCGCTACGGGGTGCAAAAATGGAAAGAACAATAGATCATGCTCCAGCACGTTGGTGGCATGCGGTGGCGGACGGGAGCATTCAGTGCGACCTCTGTCCGCATGGCTGCACGCTTCGCGAAGGGCAGCGGGGCGCTTGTTTTGTGCGGGCGAATCTGCAAGGAGCCATGTCGCTTACCACCTATGGGCGCAGTTCCGGCTTTGCCATCGACCCGATCGAAAAAAAGCCGCTCTACCATTTCTATCCTGGGTCGCAAATCCTTTCATTTGGCACCGCGGGGTGTAACCTGAGTTGCCGGTTTTGCCAGAATTGGCAGCTCTCCCACGCGCAGAGTATGGACACCGTGCAGGAAAGCGCTCCACCACAGGCGATTGCCCAGGCGGCAAAACGCTCCGGCGCACAAAGCGTGGCATTTACCTACAACGATCCGGTGATTTTTGCTGAATATGCGATGGATACCGCCGATGCCTGTCATGCGCTGGGGATACACACCGTCGCCGTGACGGCGGGCTTTATGAATCTTACTCCAGCGCGCGAGTTTTTTTCCCGCATGGATGGCGCGAATATCGACCTGAAAAGCTTTCGCGATGAGTTTTATGTTCGCTGGTGTCGCGCACGTCTCCAGCCGGTACTCGACCTGATTGCGATGGTACGCCATGAAACGTCGTGCTGGCTGGAGCTGACAACGTTGTTGATTCCGGGCTTAAATGATACGACCGAAGAGATTACCGCGATGGCGCAATGGTGTTATCGGGAACTCGGCCCTGATGTGCCACTCCATTTTTCGGCATTTTTTCCAACACACCAATTGCAAGACGTTGTGGCCACTCCGGTGCAAACGCTTGTACGGGCGCGCAAAATCGCACTGGACGCTGGTATGCACTACGTGTATGTAGGGAATGTCAGTGATAGGGATGGCGAATCCACGTGGTGTTCCGGCTGTGGTGCGCGACTGATCGACCGTCACCGTTATACGATTCTGGGAATCAACGTAGAGGCAGATGGCACATGTGGTGCATGCGGAACGGTTCTTGCGGGGAGATTTGGGTGATGTGTCTTTTAATTGTTACGTGCTGAACTATTCAGCTTCTCTTGCAGGTACTGGACAAACGCTTCTTCTGGAAGCGGGCGGCTGAAATGGTATCCTTGCGCGATTTGGCATCCGGCATTTTTGAGCCATTCGATATGGCTTGGTCGTTCCACCCCTTCTGCGACGACAGCAAGTCCGAAGTTGCGCGATAGGCCGATAACAGCGCTGATAATGGTCGCGTTGTTACTGTCGTCATCAAGGTTCATCACGAATGATTTATCGATTTTCAGGGTTGATAGTGGCAGTCGTTTGATATGGCTCAGAGAGGTGTAGCCAGTACCAAAGTCATCGATGGCGATAGAAACGCCAAGTTGGTGGAGCCCTTGCAACGTCGATATAACCAGTTCAAGGTCTTCCATAACCATGCTTTCGGTGATTTCGAGTTCGAGCATAGCGGGTTCCAGACCTGTTTCGCGCAGAACTGTGGCGACAGTGTTGGCAAAGTTGCGCTGCTGGAGCTGTCGATAGGAAAGGTTCACGGCGACTTGCAGTGGCCGGCCTGCTTGTTGTTGCCACTTGGCACAGGCTTTTGCGGCTTCCCACAATACCCATTCGCCGACGGGGACGATGAGTCCAACTTCTTCCAGTATAGGAATAAAGTTGTCGGGCGACATGATGCCATGCTGAGGGTGTTTCCAACGTAAAAGCGCTTCCATACCGGTTATTGCGCCACTCTCCAGTTCAATTTTTGGCTGGTAGTAGAGGAGAAATTCGTGGTTATCAAGGGCACGATGCAGATCTGATTCAAGGCTGAGTCGCTCCTGAGCCTGAAAGCTCATAGCGGCGGTGTAAAACTGGTAGTTATTGCGTCCAAAAGCTTTCGCGCGATACATGGCGCTGTCAGCATGGCGCAAAAGTCCTTCGGCATTCCGGGCGTCATCGGGATAGAGGCTCAGTCCGATAGAACAGCGGAGGAACAGATCTTGCCCGCCGGCATGAAAGGGTGCCTGAAACGTGTCCAGAATGGCTTGCGCAATGTGGCCACCATTTTCCTGAGTGTCAATGTTTTCGATGTATGCCACGAATTCGTCGCCACCAAAGCGGCTGACGGTATCGCACAGTATTGGTACGCGCCGGAATCGTTTCGAAACGCCAATGAGTACCTCGTCACCAATATGGTGGCCAAGGGTATCGTTGATGACTTTAAAGCGGTCGAGGTCGATAAAAAGTACGGCCAGTTTCTTTGATTGCGTATTTTTCAGTGCGCTGCGCAGTTGTTCCATAAAGCGGGTGCGATTGGGGAGCCCTGTCAAGGGGTCGTGCGTTGCTTGATAGCGAATGCGATCTTCGTAGGCTTTTTGTTCACTGTGCATCCGCTCCAGCGCTTCTCCGGCAAGGTTGAATTCGGCGATCATGGTGGGGACAAATGGGGTGTGTTCGCGCCGGACGGCTAAACGTCGGGTATAGCGGATAAATGTCCGCAGCGCTCGCGAGATCAGTTGTTGGTATATTGCTGCACCAGCAACGATCAGGAGCGCGCTCAACAGTACTATCCACGTGAGTCGATGGTGAACGTCTTGGCGCAGGCTGGCGAAGAGGTCGGGCGGGGTTTCCAGCAGAATGCGAATAGAAGCAGATCCGATGAGTGGATAGCAGCGTGTGATATGGCTGCTCGGTGCGTTTTGGGTCGTGTCAGGGCAGAGTCGCAGTGCCGTATTTTCTGGAGTGCCACGTTGACTGGACGCAAGGAGTTGGCCTGTTTCGTCTATCAATTCGACACGAGCCAGTTGTGCTTTTTGGCCGATTTCAGCAAGGATGCGTCCATGATGGCTGAGCACGATGCCACCGTACAGTGTTCCCATGCTGCGGCCACTGACAGGGTCGACCACCGCTTTTTCTAGCAACATCAGGGTGAGTGGTTCTGACGAGGGCTCTGTGCGGAAGGAGAGGATGGTGGGTTGAGCAAAGCGGAACAGTTGTTTTTCAAATGTTTGCAGAAGTTGACCGAAGGTGAAATGTTCTAGGCTGACGTCGATTAAGGGGGTGCCGCTTAATTGGTCGGCGTAGGCCAGCACATCAAGCGAGTACGCCGAGTGGAGTGCATATTGTTCGGTCAACAATTGGGTGAGATGAGCCGAGTCACGGCGGTTGTCTGTAGGGAGTGCCGTGTACATTTTGTCCACTATCGTCTCTAACGACTGTCCAAGTGCTTGGGCGTGCTGCTGAAGGGTGAGTTCAATAATGCTTTCAGCCTGTTCAAACAAGCTGTTTGATTGTCGCTCGTAGCGCCGCACGGAATCGGTGTAACTCCAGTATGTAGCAGCGCCCACGATAATGAGGAGGAGTGCGATCGCCAGTACAAGCGTGAGCCATGAAAGGCTGATTGGGCGAAGTTTCATTGACTGGTATCCCCTTCATGTGTGGTGGTGTTTTGAGCGGGAGTCATTGCTGGTGGTGACGAGTAGCGGAAGGCTCGTTGCAGAAGTGGTTCAATATCTTTTGGCGTTGCACCGCGTTCAATAATGGTAAATTCTCCAGAGTAAATCGTTGGTACGCGATCTTTGTGTCCGGCTAGATCGAGTGCGATGGCTTCTGCCATCGCCACAGCCGCGTCATCGCTCATGCGCATGACGGTGACGGCGAGTTCTCCGGCACGGAGCGCTTCAAGCTCCGTATCGCCACCGCCCCACCCATTGACGAGAATGCTTTGAGTTTTTCCGGCTTTGCGAAGGGTGTCGAGTGCGCCAAGGGCAATGTCGGTGCTACAGGCATAAATAAAATTCACCTCTGGAAATTGTTCCAGAATCTCTTGCGTAGCTTGCGCGGCCTTTGTGCGCGAAAAATCGGTATAATACGTGGCAACAAGATGCAACGTGCGCGAAGGTTCCAGCGCTTTGATAAAGGTATTGCCACGTTGGGTGGAAATGGTTCCGTGCTGGTCGGCCATCAGTACGGCGTATGTAGCCCCAGACGGAAATGTTTGCTGAAAGTAGTTGGCGAGTAGTTGTGCCCCTTCTTCGTGGTCGAATCCACTGTAGAGAAAAGGTTGCGCTGATTCCCACGCGCGAAACGGAGTGGTGAGGTTTTGCACTATAACGGTGGCACTTTGGCTGCGAAGGATGCGTCCGACAAGGTTGATCGCAAGGGGTGAATCGACGGAAAGAATAAGATAGTCCGTCCCTTCACGGAGGGCGAGCGCTATGTGTTGTGCTTGGAGTTGGGCTTCGCCTGAAGGGGCAGAAAAATAGGTCTGGAGTGTGTATGGAATGTTGAGCGCCTGCATGCGCGCTTCGAATGCAGTGATATTACGCCGCCAGTAATCTGAGATCTGCTTAGCGGGATATACGATGGCGATTCGCACGGGTAATGCTGGGGGAGTTTCCAGCGGTTGTGGTTCCGCTTGAACTCTTGCTGTAAACTGCGCTTGAATATTGCGTTGCGCAGCGTGCTCGCGCAGGTAATCGCTTTGACTTTGCTGCATGCTGTGCCAGCCAGCGTGAGCGCTTGAAGTGCATACATGGACGAAAATACATGCTATGGCGAGCGATACACATCGTAACATTGTTATTGAAGATTCCTTTGAGATGTTGGAGGGATGAGAATACTGTGCTTATCGAAAAAAATCAATCTCAGAGCTATCTGTTCGCTTGGTCTCGTTTGCTCTGTTCGACAAACGCTTGTATAGTCTGCATACATCCTCCGAAGGTTGGCTTATAGAGTCACACTGCGATATTTTTCTTTGTACCCTACCACTTTTGGCAGGTAGTTGCGTGTTTCTTGATACGGAAGGTGGCGCAGGAGATGGCGGTATAAATCTGGCGGAGCCATACGATTGGCTCTGGATACCGCTTGATCCCGGTTCTGATGGAAAGCGCGCAGCACGTTGCCGCTGCCGGTGTTGTATCCAGCAATAACGCAATATTCACGGCTGACGGGGTTTTCGATCATGCGCAGATAGCGGGTATCAAGCAGATGCAGGTAGCCTGCCCCCATGCGAATGTTGTTTTCCGGCACAAAAAGATAGTCTCGTGTTGGCGTTCCTTCGCGTCCGTACAGGAGTTGATGGACATCGCGCCCGGCAGTGGTCGGGACAATCTGCATCAATCCATAAGCGGGAACATGACTCATGGCATAGGGGTTGAAACTGCTTTCTGCTTCCATAATGGCGTACATCAGGGCAGGCGATTGCTGGAAGCGGCGAGCGTTCTGCACCACAAAATTCTGGTATTTGAATTGCTGATTGGTCTGATATTCGCGCACCAGATTGAAAGTGACAAAATGGGTGATACTGCCGTGGCTACGCTCGGTTTTGAGTGACGTTTGCAGCAGGGAGTCGGCAAATCGTGCGGCGCGCCACTGCCAGCGGATGTATTCTTTTTCGTGATCGACGACAAGTTTATAGAGAAATGGTTCGCCATCAGTGTCGAATTCTTTGGCACTGAGCAAGTCGACCGTTGTGGGGTCTTCGGGAGTCAGCAGTGTTGCGATAATCGCCTGCCGTAAAGCGGCAACTGGATCGTGTGCCTGGCGTGTTTCGACACGAGCCAGACCGCTCTCGAAGCTGATAATGGCTCGGCTTTGATAGTTGGCGGTGTATTTGACATATTCTTTTTCCGTAGCGACTTTTTCGTCGCCCCACCGTTTTTTGATCTCGCTGATCATGGTTTGAATCTGGCGTCGCACCAGTTGATCGACTGCCGCTACGCCCGTCGAAGGGATATAGCCCGTCACAGCACCAGCAACGTCGCCACCAATCACGCGATTGGCCGTTGTAATACTCCGTTGGATTTCGTGGGGAGCACAGCCAACGAGCGGTAGTGTGGCCAGCCAGAGTAAAACATGGCGTCTAGAAACGAATTGTTTAGGTATTTGCATGTCGATGTCCCGTGGGAAACTTTTTATTATAAGCCGAGCATGGTAGTCCCCCGGTTGTGGGCATAACGATATATCTCATCAAGCCGATAGGATGCAGCATCTTGGATGCGGATATTGGCTTTGGTCATGCCGCATCAGACCCGGTTGCGTGCGATCACGTCCGCCGCCGTCAGTGGGTGGTACGATGCTTCGGGCGCTGCATAGGCGTGGGTCAGTTCGGCTTTAAGGCGCTCGAACGCTACTGCTTCCTTGTCTCGCCGGATTAAGTCTCGCACATATTCGCTGATGTTCTCGTAGGTGTCATGATCGCCCACATTCGTGGATACGAATTCGCTGAGTGCGCCACTGAGGCGAACCGTCATTGTCGTAGTCGTAGCTCTGCTCATGAAGCCTCCTGTATCAGCTTAGCGTATTTATAATGCTTAAAAATGAACACGCAAGCAACCACAGACTTAGAAGGGCTTTTACTCTGACCCCAACCATCGGAGCTTGATTGCAAGCGAGAGCCATCGCGAAGCTCTTTGGTTGTTTAGTGTGATGGTGATGGTAGCAGAAAGGTAGTCACTCCCAGCGCTATCTGGCGGTGGTTAAATACCCGCCTGCCGAAGCAGTATAGGTAGCAAGCTTAATGAGTGCCAGAGAGCGTTTCCATCGTTAATGGCGACACAAGTTGAATTTTGGCAAAACATGTGCTCCCCGCTTCAACTGCCGTGTCGAGATCGTACTTGGCCTGAAGGTTCATCCAATATCCTGCACTTTGCCCAAGCGCTTTTTCGAGCCTTAGTGCTAAATCCGCATTGACAGGCCGTATTCCGCGCAAAACAAGCGAAATTCGCATGGGCGATATGCCGATGTGATGGGCAAATTTGCGAGCAGTGATGTGCATTTCTTCCAGTGTTTCTCGTAGGTAATAACCCGGATGAACAGGCGATAATGTATTATTCATAATACGTTCCTCTTGTTTTAGTGATAATCCATAATTTGTACGTTTTCCGCATCTGATCCGTTCCACTGAAAGCATATACGCCATTGGTTGTTAATGCGTATGCTCCAATAGCCCCCTAAATCACCTTTGAGCGCTTCCAACTTATTGGAAGGCGGCAGTCGTAAATCATCTATCTTGATTGCCGAATCCAGCTGCACTAACTTAGCGTACGCCCGCTGCTGAATCTCTTGGGGGAGTTTTCGCGAGCGAGCGCGACTGAAAATTTTAGCTGTTTCCGAGCAAGCAATATTTTTTATCATATTAGCCAAGTGTAATCATTTTGTTTATGCCGTCAAGCGGAACTGTTGGCGAGAAAATATGATTGGCTATTGATAGCTGACGCACGATTGATATCGCAGCTCTCAATAAATACAAGTGCCATTGCACATTTTCCTACCGTGAACCCAGAAGAGAATCTGCCCAAATGTAGCTTTTCAGAACAATCTCATTTAACTTTTTTGATGGGATGAGAAGGTCTTCCATAATTTCGCTCGCAGCATCAAATTCTTCTCGCTCATGAGCTATGATTGCGCTGAGCATTTCCCCAAGAGTCTCTTTATCGTGCAGAACGGCATCGAAAGCAAAATTCTGCCCAGTTGCACTATCCTCCGCACAAGAACGCGCGGCGGACACAACGGCTAATGCAGTGATAGTAGGGAGTAGAATCGAGGAATACCTGTTGATTACGAGCAAGAGTCATGGCGAAACTCATTTTTTTGGTTCAGGATGGGGGAAATAATACCAGAAAGAAAGAGAAAAGTTAGTCATGCCTCAAAGTGGCTGTCCAGTGGTGTTCTGCGATGGTGTTTGTCCGGTGGTGTTTTTCCTCCTAATATTTTTCGAGGTGGCACTAGCTTCTCCTTTTATCTTGATCTGCGACCAAGTTGAAAAGACTCTGTTCTTTCGGTGATGAAGCCCGCCACGACTGCTTGGCAACGACCTCTCTTACTTTATCAAGCGAGGGAACCCCTTCCCGATTGCCACGTACAGGCATGCCGCCCTGTTTTATGAAATAGGGATTGGCCTCAGCAGAAGTACCTGGCTCTGTGAAATCGATTACAAACAGTGGCCTTTTGCGTTTAAGAGTTTCCTCTCCGGCCGCGAACGTGCCACCGGTCAGCCCCGATTCAACGAGAATCATCGCATCAGAGAGGCCGATGATCGTGCTGTTTCGCTTCATCGCGTTCCGGCCACTCCATGTGAGGCGCGGAGGGAATTGGGATACCACCAGGTGATTGCTGGCCGATAATAAGTCGGCAATGTCTCGCTTTCTCTGGAAACGAAGAATTCCCTCAACGAGGACGAAGATCGTAGTGCCGCCATTCTCCATGGCAGCTCTGTGGGCCGCCATATCAACACCATGCGCATAGCCACTCACTACGCATATTCCCTCTTTGGCAAGCTGCAACGCACATCGCCCAGTGATCGCCAGTCCTTTATCTGAAGCTTTTCTCGAGCCACAAAACCCCACGCCAGGTTCGTCAAAAAGTGACTGGTTCCCCTGGATAAAAAGCACAGGTGGTGCATCGGACTGAAGAATTTTCTCAATCCGCTCAGGGTAGGAAGATGCCCCCTGCCAGATGACACTCACGTCATGATGTTCAAGCTCTTCAGCAGTCTTGACCGCCTCACCCCGGGCTTCCACTATATTTTGGGCAACATCAGGCTTTACGCCAATCTCCGCAGCAAGAGAATGAGCAGACGAACAGATCTCCAGGGCAGCATTCTCACCATGAGCCACAGCATAGGTGAGTAGACGCCGAAGGGCTGCTTCGCCTGATCCTTTCGCTTGGATGAATTGGAGAATGGGTTGAATCATTGGTTATCGCTATCCCTCATTGACTTTACGCAAACCAAGCCAAAAACATTTCGAACCCCGGCACCCATCAGGGCTTTTGCGTAGGCCCACATCGTGATGCCCGATTGGTACAGATCATCAATGATCACCACATCCCGTCCGTGAACACTCGCGGGGTCGAGAGCGACAGGATTGGCTGTCTGGTAGATCTTTGTCCATACTGTGACTTTCTGCTGGATGGTCAGCTGTTTCATCTGTGGTTTTGAACCAAAAGACGAGGCTCGATGAAGTCGACCCCTTTACGTTCTGCCACATGTTTCGCGAAAGCCCAGGCTAATTTGCTCGCCCCTTCCTGAGCAGGAATGGGAGAAACAACCGGACTCTCTGGAGTACCAATACCCCGCAATGGCAAAAGGTCAAAGGCGTCCAGCAAAGACTGCGACATCACAGTACAGTACTCCTGCTTTTTCTCCTGGGTCAGTTCGCCCAGGTGATACTTGAGTTGAAACTCCGCTTCTCCCAACACACTTCGCGGCCCAATAGTATCGGACCCATCGGTGGTAAAGTTAAAATCCCCTGCAATACAATAATCGACTTCAGAGCCAGAAAAATGATCTTGCAGCTGATTGCCCAACTTCAGCCAAACGCATTGATTGCCAGCGAACTGTGCCCACTGCTTAATTTCATCAACATCAACCTGATCCACTCTGTTTTCGGGCACCCAAATATTCTCGGTGTTATTATTCCCCTGTTTCCAACCCGTCGGGCTTGCCTGCTCCAGTTCAGGAAAATGATGTTTGACCACAGCAGCCACATCTTGAGAGACGAAGAAATTGAGGCTGCCATCGTCATTTTCGTTGACGCGCAACCAGAAAGCACTTCGGTTCCTATTGAAGACCGTCGACTCGGCCATCAGTGTCCTCCATACCTTTTAGTGTTTTTGTGGTTTATCTTCGCACCACAGCAACCACATCTTGAGAGGCGAAGAAATTGAGGCTGCTTTCTAACGCCCCTAATCTGGCGCCAAAGAATATCGGCGTAGCTTTTGCGTAAGCAAAAGGCATGTCGATATGCTTTGGTCGCTCAGCATCGGTTTGTTGGACGAAGCCGCTACGCGGCAGATAAATTCCAGAATAAACCCATCTAAGCACAATTAACCAGTTGTAATTTCAAGATATTCGGTAATAGGTAGCAGCAGAGCGGTTGCCGCTCTCTATCAATTGCCGAGGAGATTACAATGAACACCACTCTGCTGCAAGATCCGAATTTTAGCAAACTGTATCAGAAACATCTCAAATGCCTCAAACTTGGCGGTCTGCAACCGAAGACCATTGATGCTAGGGCGATCCGGCGCATCGGCAATTATTTCGATGGCAATGTTGGTGACCTCTCGCCCGATCAGCTGCTTGACTATTTCACTGAGCTTCTGGATACGCACTCTTGGAGTGCGGTCAAGCTTGACCTCTACGGGCTGAAATTCTTCTACTCCGAAGTGCTGCGCAAACCTTGGGACAACATTCTCCTGATCAAACCGCCCAATGCATCAAGAATTCCTGATATTTTGTCGGTGGAGCAGGCCGGACAGTTATTCGCAGCAACCAGTATTTTGAGCTACAAGGTTTTCTTCTTCACCTGCTATAGCATTGGTTTACGCCTTGGTGAGGGTATCCGGCTTACGGTAGACGATATCGACGCTGGCAATATGCGGGTGCATATTCGCGATGCCAAGGGAAATAAGGATCGACTGGTGCCTTTGCCTGATAAAACATTGCAGCTGTTGCGGGAGTTCTGGGCGGTGCACCAGCATCCCCGCTTTCTTTTCCCCAGTAGAAAACGAGGCCTGAAGAATGCCCACTTGGTTGATTTGCCTCTGGACAGGGGAGGCATCCAAACCGCTATGCAAGGCGTGGTTCAGCACCTTGGCCTAAAGAGGATCACATGCTATTCCCTGCGCCACAGTTATGCCACCCATATGCTGGAAGCTGGAGTCGACCTGCTCGAGCTGCAGCAGATTCTTGGCCATGTCAGCATTCTAACCACTGCCAGATATACCCACTTGACCGCCACAACAGCCAACAACACCAGAACGGTTGTCAACTCTGTCGTGAACTCTTTAGACATCAAGTGGAGGGGACGTAAATAATGCGGCTCTCCATAATTATCAATGAATTCAAGGAGAGTTTCTTGCGCGCTTACAAGCAAAACCTCCTGCCAAGCCATATCAAGGCACTGGAATCAATGGTTCGGTGCAGACAAGAACATGGGCCGCACATGGTGGCCTGTTGCACAGACCACCAATGCTTAGAACGGGTCTACATCCCCCATTCCTGCGGCCACAGAAACTGCCCACACTGCCAAAATTACGAGAGTCAGCAGTGGTTGGAAAGCCAGCTTGAAAAGCGGCTACCGTGTCAATACTATCTGATAACCTTTACCCTGCCAAGCCAGTTGCGTGATCTAGCATGGAAACACCAGCAAGCCGTTTACACTCAGATGTTCGAATCCGTGCAAGCTCTCCTAAAAACCTTCACCAGTAATGACAAAAAACTCGGAGGATCAGCGGGATTTACTGCCATTTTGCATACCCATTCCAGAACCTTGGACTACCATCCCCATATCCACGTGATCATGCCGGGAGCAAGCATCACTCTGGAAACCAGGCTGTGGAACAAGAAATTTGGGAAATATCTCTTTTGTCATAAAGCATTGGCCACAGTGTTCCGAGCAAAGCTGCTCCAAAGTCTGGTCGAAAACAAACTGTCCGTTCCGTATGATTGCCCAAAACAGTGGGTGGTTGACTGCAAGGATGCAGGCAACGGTGAAAAAGCATTAATCTACCTTGGCCGCTATTTGTATCGCGGTGTGATCCGTGAAAAAGACATTCTGCACAACCAAAACGGCATGATCACCTTCCGCTATCGCCACGCAAAAAGTGGCGAAAACCGCACCAGAACTGTCAAAGGCGAGTACTTTCTTTATCTGCTCATGCTCCACGTGCTCCCTCGAAGATTCCGGCGAGCAAGATCGTATGGATTCCTCCATGCAGGGAGTAAAAAGCTGATCCGCATCCTGCAGCTGGTGCTGCGAGTAAAGCCATGGCGCTGTAACAACAAACCACGGCCAGCAATCGTTTGTCCGTCTTGCGGAGCAGATATGACAATCCTCGCAACCATGGTTTCCCACCCACAGATTCTGTACCAGCGGACAAACCAAGAGACGTTATCTATGTAAACCGCACTACGTGCCAGAGAGAGTCAATCAACCTACATGCTATGGGATAGCTGTGCCTAAAAAACAACCAAAAGGGCGATAAAAAACGATAAAATAACAAAATAATGGCAGCAAATAATCCGCAACTACTTCCAACCTCGCGACGATTCAATTTACTGATCTAGCAACCCAAGATCCTAAAAAATATTTTCATGTAACATGGCGGTCGCCGCTGGGCTTGTCCAACAAACGGTTCAGATCGTGGCTCGCTTCGCGATCACGATCTAACCTTATCCGTTAGGCGCTGTATCTATGCTCGATTAAAATTAAGAGAATGCTAAGTCTATTTCTTTTCTAAGAGCTTCGATTTCTTCGCGTTTGCTGAGTATATCGATCATTTTTTTCCTGCTTGTTTTTGCCATTTCGTTTTGTTCTGCCTTAGATCTTTTAGGGACAAGCAATGCGAGTAAATCCGCTTCAGATAGCCTTGCGTGTCTCTTTCCAGATTGCAGACATCTATACACTTCTAACATTTCGGGTGTGAGTAATAGAAACCTCAAATAATCAAGATCATAAACTTCGCTTGTCGTTTTATAAGTTAGCCACTCGGGACTACCGATCCATTCCTGCTCTGGTTTATTTATTAACACCTTGCCTAAATAGGGCTCCAATTTTGAAATTGCAAGTTCGCTTTCACCAAATTCAATTTTGTCTGATCCTAGCTCATCAATTTCTTCCACACCTGAAACAATCGACATTTTTGACTCAACATTAGCAAGATCGACTAACAACCTCGGACTCGAGAGCAAACCTTTAGGTAATTTATTTGGTTTATAAGGAACAAGAAGATCACCTAGCTTATTTATCCCAGCTTCTTGCCCGAATACATTTCCTTTTCGTTTAACCCATAAGTGTAGATATTTTGGATCTAAGCGAAGACTAGGACGAACTGCAAGTTCGCTCAATTTAACCCTAAATCCAAAGCGCAACGACTCTTTCTCACTACTTTTAAAATTATTAAAGACGCTAGTTTCACCAAATAAGTCATCTGGCTGCACTAAGTCTGGCAGTCCTTTACGCCTTTTATATCCAACGTTTTGAGGTTCAGCCAAGAATATTTCATCATCTCCGATATTCTCCGAGCTAACAACGCGTTTGAATATCCATGAGCTGCCATCCTTTACTATTTGATCTAAGTCGCTTTCGTAACTAGATAAAACATCCTCTATGGAATCCAGCTCCTTTTCTAGGCCCAGAAGCTCTGTAGCAGATACTAGCCGAGCTTCATCATTTGTAGACTTGAAACCCTTCACTAACGATTTGTATTCAGACTCCTGTGTCTGCCACGCATTACTCCAAGCTTCAACATCTTGATCTGTCTTTTTTTCGGCAAACAGAATACAGGTTTTGGTACTTGTGAAAGGCTTAAAAGCAACGTATGGGAGCGAAATTACTGCTTTTATATTGAAATAACGAAATAAAAATAAACGTATATCTGAACTACTTGATGAGTCAAGAATGGTCTCCGGAATAACAACTACAAACTTCCCTCCAGCCCTAAGGAGCTGGTACCAACGTTCGATAAACAGGTTTTCGCTTGAACTATTAGATCCGAGAACAAAGTCTCTGTTTAACTGTTTCTTTTCATCTCCACTTAGAGAGATTGAGAAAGGAGGGTTCGTAAAGATGAAATCAAACTCTTCATTACAATCCTTCGCGTAGGGAAATTTACTTCCTTTAGATTTTGTTATCGCCAAACCATGCGATCGATCATAAATGGCATAGCTCGCGAAGGGCTCTAATCCGCTCTTGACAAAAATATTAGTGCTTCCGTCACCGTGAAGAATCATGTTAACTTTGGTGGCTAGCCCAAGATCAGCGTTTGGTTCGATTCCGTATATAAATTCACGCGCCCAACCATTGGGACTATCCTCGCCAAACCAAATGGATGAATACTCTTTTAGCCGCTTAGGTAGCTTCCCCTCCTTGCGGAGTGGAAATAATGCACTCGTTCCCACCTTCATAGCTTCTATCATGAAGGTTCCTGAACCGCACGACGGATCTATAGCTTTTGGTATTCTAGGCCTACCTTGAGGATCTCTTTCATTCATAAATGTTTGAACTACATTTTCTTTAAATCCAGAAATCTCAATGCAGAATTTTACAATATTTATGTGCGTAAAGAATTGTCCTTTAGTTTGAGTAAAATCCTGAGAGACAATTCCTTCGAAAAAATCACCCAAAAGATCATTGTCGCCTCTATGAGTATTTCGCGTCAGTGATTTATCTTGAAGCTGCTCAACAACGAACGCGACCTTAGCTGCAGATATTTTTTTTGCCTCAAACGGCACAGTCTCTTCTAGTTCAGCATTGCTGTAGCCCAGATAAGTTTTAGCAGCCTCTTTAAATAATGCAGTCATCTTTACGACCACATCTTCAGGAGATTCTACTAATCCGTTTTCATATGCAGCCCGCTGAAAACGATATGTTGCATTTGGGGCCGCCTCTAACTCATCGTAAACTCTACATAAGAATAATCGTACTAGAATTACAAAGACATCATTGTTATTAGTGCCACCACCACCCCAAATCACGTCATGTAACTCTTTTCTCAGACGATCAAATTCATGCCTATTTACGTCTGTTCTAAGTGGCCTCTGTTCTTCAGTGGGATGGTCAATATTTGCATATTCAATATTTTTTGGAATATCAAAATTAGTAGGAATAATTGAGTTTGAGGGCTGGCCCTCCTTATCCCAATCATCCCATGACGAATGCTCAGAAAGATTTACAATAAGGCATTTGTCAAAAACATTTCCAACATCAAAGGATGATGTGTAATAAACACCGAAGGCTGGAAGAGGTGATTCTTGCTTTGAAAGGTTGAACAACTGCCCTTTGAGGTAATCCCTGTCAGACTCAAACTTTTCAGGTGCCTTGCACTCTATAAATAGAAAAACAGAATTTCGCTTATCTTTCTCAGGCCAATCTGACGGATATTTAACCAGAATATCGACCCTTGCCGATTTTCTGCTTGGTCGACCGATGCTATATGTCTTTTCAAGTTCAATAATTTTTTCTTTGGAGTTATAGCCAAGCTCCTTTACCAGTCGCACCAATAAAAATGCTCTAACCCACTCCTCATCACCTAGCGAAGAGATATCTCTGTGCACGAGCAAACTTGATTCGTTGTACTTGATTTTCCCACCAGAGAAGTCCTTTTTTGGAGAAATAGACTCAACTACATCACCCTTTGGATCCATGTGCTGGATGTAGTCTAAGATGGCTTTCTTTTGATCTTTATTCATTTAACCTGCTTCTTGATTAAGATTCTGATTCATTTTGCGCGGGCGCCTAACGTTGCTTTTCAGCGGGCGCGGCTTTTTGCGTTCCGCTGAAAAAACTTTGTTATGCGCTTAATCATTCTATGGGGTAGACATAAACGCCGTGTTCTTCGCCGATAAAGAACACTGATTTTGTCTTCTTGGCACCGAGCTTCTGCGCCACTCGTATGGAGGCATGGTTCCTCGGATGAATCAGAGAGATGAGCCTCCTCTTTCCCAATGTATTTTCCCCATACTCTTTACAGGCCTTCGCGGCTTCGGTTGCATAGCCATTGTTCCAGTACACGGGTAGCATGCGATATGATATCTCGGTTTCCACTTCACCATTAATTTCTTGATGTAGAAGACCGGCGATGCCGATAAACTGTTCTCCTGCTTTGAGCAGGACCTTCCAAAAGCAATAACCGTATTCTGTGTATTGATGGAGGATTTTCTCAACCATTTGCTGGGTCTCGTCGTAACTGAGCACCTTCGGAAAGAACTCCATCACATTTTTGTTCCCAGTCAGCAAATATACCAAATCAACGTCGGCGGCGGTCACCTTAATTAACTTCAAACGTTTGGTTTCCGTGACCAGCCGCATTGTCTTCTACGCCTTTGCATAACATTGCAATAAATAGAATTTATTCCGCATATCGCACCCCTATATCCGGAAAATTTTCCATGTTTCGTGATATTAAGGCTGCAGACACGGAAAATTATATCTTGCATCTTTCCGTGTTACAACGAAAAATATAAAAAAGTTTTATTTTCTATATATTGCGATATTAGGGGATAAATATGGAAAAAATCCATAAACTTCGTCCTGATCCAAGCTTGAAACTTATGGATCAGGTTCGTGCGGTGTTGCGATACCACCATTATGCCTATCGTACAGAAAAGTCCTATTGTCATTGGATTTTGCGTTACATTCACCATTTTGGTGAACAAACACATCCGAGGGAGCTTGTGGCAAAAGATGTGGAAGCTTTTTTATCGCATCTTACTTTTGCCTGTCATCTCGAACGTACGTGAGAGATCTAGATTTCTCGCTAACGCTCGAAATGACACATATACCTTACTTAGGGATGTCAGATTTCTCGTTTTGCTCGAAATGATGCGTATTCGATGCTCGCGGAGGTCAGATTTCTCCTCGCTCTGCTCGTTCAAAATGACACGAGAGCGCTTTGAAAAAGTTCTCCCATTATGACGCTGAATGGTTGCGTTTTTCTTTATCACCGCTCGTGCTTGTAATGATTTAATGAACGTTTCATTGAATGCGCTCTTCTAAAATGTATGCTCTCAATTTTCTTTCCGAACGCATTACGTACAACAAATAAACTTTATCGTCGGCGATGCGGTAAAATATACGACAAGGACCTTCGATTATTTCAAGGTATTCAGTATCTTTTAGTTCTTCTGGTGTTTTTCCGGATTTTGGAAATTGTTCAAGGCGTTTGACCGATTCAAAAACATTTCTAACCAGTTTTTTAGCTGCGCTTGGCTTGTCGAGAGCGATGTATTCAGCAATTCCATCAAGATCAATAAGTGCAGGCTCTGTCCATATTATTTGAGCCATTTACTCATTTTCTCCTTCGCTTCATTTGCAGAATACACTCTGCTTTCAAGTAAGGCTTTTTCTCCACGTGCAATGCCTTCGAGGATTTGCATACGGTTTTGCATATACTCGTACTCATCCACATCTACAAGATAAGCGGAAGGTTGCCCATGCTCTGTGATGAGAACAGGTTCTTTTGTTTGGTGTAGTTCAGCAAGAATCTTTGTCGCTTGCCTTTTCAAGGTTGTAACTAATTCTGTTTTCATAAATCCCCCAACTCCTTCTAAAATAATATTAACCCATAAAGTGATACTATTCTGATACATTATTTTGGGCAAGGATTTTAAACGCTAACGCAAAAATAAGCGGCGCGAGCTTGCGAGCTTGCGAGCGTCCGGCGACCGTAGGGGGCAAATTTAATGGCGCTGTTAAGCATCTACAGTGTGTAACCCAATAACTTTACAAGGCTGACATACTTTGAATCACTGTATCCACACTGGAAGGTCGGATTGGCTTTTAACAGCCACCGCAAAACCGATCTCTGCAATAGTCGTAGAGGTATAACTATTCAGCACTTTTGCCTGTCATCTCGAACGTAGGTGAGAGATCTAGATTTCTCGCTAAGGATCGAAATGACACGAGAGCGCTTCGAAAAGCCTCTACCGTCATTAAGCTGAATGGTTACGTTTGTTTTTCTAACCGTCACTCCCACACATAATCAACGTACTCCACACTCTCCAACAGTAACCCAGCCGCTGGAGCGGTTCGTCCGGCCAGCGCTCGTTGTTTCCCGGCCAGCACTTCTGTCATGGTGCGCGGGAATCTTCCCGTCTGTATATCCACAACGGTGCCAACAATACTCCGTACCATGTGTTTCAAGAATCCTTTGCCGCGGATGCGGATAGCAAGCTGCGTGGGGCTGAGGTCGTGGACGCTGAGCTCGGTCAATACGCGCACGGTGCCAAGGGTAGTTGGCCTCCGGCCACGAAAACAGGCAAAATCGTGTTCGCCGACCAGCACTTGCAATTCGCGTTCGATGCTCGCGCGGTCGAGGTTATGGTACAGGTGCCACGCAAAGCGTTCCGTCAAGGGGTCTGGAACGGGGGTGCCGTGTTCGATGGTGTAACAGTAGGTTTTGATGCTGGCGCTAAAGCGGCTGTGAAAGTCGGCTGGCATTTCACGGGCATCCATCACGCGGATGTCGCGCGGCAAGTTGACGTTCAGCGCACGGCGCACGTTTTCGAGTGGGATGGCGCTGGTGGTAAAAAAATTACAGACCATGCCACGCGCGTGGACGCCGCTGTCGGTACGCCCGGCGGCCAGCAGCCGAATGGGATGGTTGCAAACCTGAGCGATGGCGTGCGACATGATATACTGAATCGTCAGGTGTTCTTCGCTGCGCCCGCTCTGTATCTGCCAGCCGCGATAGGCGGTGCCATCATAGGCGACTCGAAGTGCGATATTGCGTTCCATCTAGCGCTGGGCACGCCCAGCTTTCGCTGGCGCTCCCCCCATTTGTGCGACGTACTGCCGCGCATGTTCCAGCGAGGCATCGGTAATATGGATACCGCCGAGCATCCGCGCGATTTCTTCGATTTTCCCTTCGGCGTCAAGGGGGATGACTTCGGAACAGGTTTGATCGCCGACGGTTGCTTTGACAATGCGAAAGTGGCGGTCACTTTTGACGGCAACTTGCGGCAAGTGCGTAATGGTGAGCACTTGATTGCGGCTGGCGAGTTCTTTGAGTTTTTCCCCCACCATTTCGGCGACGGCACCGCTGACGCCGGTATCGACTTCGTCAAACACAAAGGTGCTGGTCATCCCTTGCCCAGCGAGTACCCCTTTAATGGCCAGCATAATGCGGCTCATTTCGCCACCACTGGCGACTTTGGCGAGTGGTTTGGGGGCTTCGCCACGGTTGGCAGAGAGGTAGAATTCAATGGCATCAAGGCCGCTGGTTTGTGGTTCGGGGTGCAGCGTTTCGTTGACGCTGAACTGGCACCCTTTCATTCCAAGATCGGCGAGTTGGCGGATGATAGCGGCGCTGATGGCGGCTCCCGCTTTCTGCCGTGCGTGGCGTAGGGCTTCGCCGCATTGTTGCACGAGGGCGAGGGTGGCGGCGGCTTCAGCGGCGCAGGCGTCTACATCAAGGGTATGCGCGAGGTTTGCTTCGCGCGCGCGCAGCGTTTCGGCATAATCCAGAATGTCAGCGACGCTCCGGCCATATTTCAGTTTTAAGGTATCGAGCTGACGAATGCGCGTTTCGACTTTTTCGAGTTCCACGTCGTCGCCCGATACGTTGCGCGCGGTACTGCGCGCCACACTCGCCATATCCTGCAACGTGGCCATAACGGTATTAATTTCGGCGAGGTACGGAGCAAATGCAGGGTCGAAGGATTCAAGCGTCCGCAGTTGTTTTTGTACCCCTTGCAAGCGCGGAATCACGGCGTCGTGATCTTCGCTGAGGGCGCATTGCACTGCTTCGGCGGCATCGGCAATGTCTTGCGCGTGGGTCAGAATTTTCAGGCGAGCTTCGAGTTCGTCGTCTTCATCACACTGGAGTTTGGCTTTATCAATTTCAGTGAGTTGACGGCGAATATCGTCGAGCGCCCGTTGGTTTTCGGCAGCGCCTTTACGGGCTTCTTCGTATATTTGGCGCGCGCGTCGCCACGCTTGGTGGTGCAAACGGTACTGTTCAGGGAGTTGTGGGTCGTCTAAAAAGGTATCGAGCAACTGGACGTGCCGCGCGTGATTGAGCAGGCTGTGGTGCTGGTTTTGGGCATGAATATCAACAATATAATCGGCAATTTCTTTGAGAAATCCAACGGCTTGCACGGTGCCGTTGACGTAGACGCGGTTTTTCCCCCCTTGCGCCACGATGCGGCGGATAATCAGTTCGCCATCGTCCGCAGGAATATCGTTTGCGGCGAGCACGGCCTGCAATGCGTCACTTTCCAGCCCAAACACTCCCTGCACTTCAAGGCTTTCTTGCCCGGTGCGGATCGACTCTTTCTGCGCTTTTTCGCCGCAGAGGAGGCCGAGGGCATCGATGATGATCGATTTTCCGGCTCCGGTTTCACCTGTCAAAATATTGAGGCCGCTGTCAAATTCGATGGTAATGTCTTCGATGATCGCAAAATTTTTGATGATCAACTCGTGCAACATTGTGTTAGATCTCCGCCCACTTCATTTTTTCTTTCAACACGGCATAGTAATTCTTTTCGGGGTTTGTCACCATCTTCAATGTGGCGTCTGATTTGTAGATATGAATGACGTCGCCGGTTTGTAGGGCGACTCCGAGTTGCCCGTCAAGAGTAAGCATGACGTCAGAGCTGCGCGCTTTTACGCGAACGGCCAGTTCCACGTTGCGCGCGGGGATGACAATGGAACGGTTTGCCAGCATGTGCGGGCAAATCGGCGTGATAATCATATTGGTTAGCGACGGGTGAATGATCGGCCCGCCAGCAGCCAGGTTGTAAGCGGTTGAGCCGGTGGGCGTAGAAACGATGAGGCCATCGGAGCGGTAGCGGGTCAGAAATTGTTTATTGACCATGAGTTCAAGGTCGATAATGCGCGCCAGCGCCCCTTTGTTGATGACGACGTCGTTGAGGACGTGGTATTCAGCAAAGCGCTCTCCCATGCGATGCAGGTGGCAGCGCAGCATCATCCGTTCGTCAATGCGGTAATCGCCGCCCAGAATGCGGTCGAGCACGAGGTACATTTGATCAATGCAGACTTCGGTCAGAAAGCCGAGGTTGCCGAGGTTAACGCCAAGGATAGGGGTATCGCTCCCTACCATCAAACGCGCCACGCCCAAGATGGTGCCGTCGCCGCCAAGAGCAATCAACAGCTCCACATGGTTGACGAGCGCCGCTTTGGGCATGCCGTTATCCAATTCAATAATGCGGGCGGTATCTTCGTCTACGTTCCATTCAATTTGCTTTTTTTCAAGGTAGCGGATCAATCCTTCGACAATTTGTGGCGCTTTCTGGGCATCTGGTTTGGCGATAATTCCGACGTGTTTCATGGTTCACCTTTTTTGAAAATGATCACGACAGCCTGGGCGGCAATGCCTTCTTCGCGTCCGACAAAGCCAAGCTTTTCGGTTGTGGTAGCTTTAACGCTTACCGATTCAATATCGAGCTGGAGATCAAGTGCAATATTGTGCCGTATGGCATCGATATACGAACGGAGTTTAGGCCGTTCCGCCATGATAACACTGTCAAGATTGCCAACGCGGTAGCCTTTTTGATGAATTAAGGCCACGACAGCGCGGAGTAAGATACGGCTGTCAGCGCCACTATACGCGGGATCGGTATCAGGAAAGTGAGCGCCAATATCGCCGAGGGCGAGCGCGCCGAGCAGGGCGTCGCTGATAGCGTGGAGCAGGACGTCGGCATCAGAATGGCCAAGCAGGCCAAGGTGATGCGGGATAGTGACTCCTCCAAGAATGCACGGGCGCCCTTCGACAAGGCGGTGAACATCATATCCGGTGCCGATACGGAACATATCTTCTCCTCACTGTATAGCAGGGCTGGCTAATGTGTAGTGCGTGTTGCGAGCACTGCCCCGTTTTTCCAAGATTCCTTTCACAACATAATTCCGTAGAATTTCGCGCGCACGGCTCTCTTTAATAGAAAATAGTGCCATGACGTCACGCACAGTGATGGTTGTGTGCTGATGTAAATAGTGGCGTATGGCGAGTTCAGGCTCGACCTCTGTCTCGCTATTTCTTCGTTTATCCGGCGGTATGACGGCAGTATCCGACGGTATGGCGGCAGTATCCGACGGTATGGCGGCAGTATCCGACGGTATGGCGGCAGTATCCGACGGTGCAGATAGTTTTTGTGGTCGGTAGAACTCTACATCGACAAAGTCACCTTGTTCTTCTATGCGCGGCGCTTTTAACCCCGTCGCAAGACAGATATTTTTGATTCGTCCCAAGCCACTGCCCCACTGTTCAATATAGCCAAGCTCTTTAAATACTCGGGCTATGACACGATTTCTGATTTCGGAACGTCCTTCTCGAATTGACTGAAGTGTCAGCGTATTTGGGAAGCCTCCGGGAGACACAATGTTGACGATATCGTCGTACACGCCAACCTTAATATCTCGACCGTAGTTCGTATAATCCCGATGGATAAATGCGTTTATAAGTGCTTCTCGCAGCGCAGCTTCCGGTAACTCATAGGTGTCTGTGCGCTGTAGTCCCCGTATTTCTCCGTGAAGATGAATATGGTTTTTAATGAAAGCTTCGGTATTTGCGAGTTGAGTCAAAAGATCACCTTGGTACTCTTTGCGATCAACAAAAACGCTCATATCATTCCCTTTGAAGCGCGCGCATTTCACCGCTACATGCTCTTTGAGGCCGAGCAAAATGGTAAGCCCATGTGTTGGGAAAAGCAGCCCTTGCTCTTCTTGAACGAGTTTGAGATTGATGAGTTTTTGCTCATCTAGAGGTTTTCCATAAGCAGAAAAGTGAATTTTTAGTGAACTTAGGTCTAGTGTATCGAGGGAAAACTCAGTGTCAATTTCTTCATCAAAGCTGCGATTGACGCGTTGCCGTTCAAGTTCGACAATATGGGTTAACGAAGCCTTCCGATTTGTGGCACCAACACGAATATAGGTTCCTTCGTTTTTGCCGGCAGCTTTCAGGTAGTAGGGCATGAGGTTGCCGCGAAAAATTTCAACGACTAAAACCAACTTTCCGTCAATATTGGTGATGTATATTTCGGGAAGCAACGGTGGATAACATCGATCCATAATAATCGCGGTTATCTGATCTTGTAGGGTAAAGATATTTTCTTCAGCAATACCAATGACGTTACGTTGATCATCAACGCCGAGAACAAGTTTTCCCCCGGCAGTATTCGCGAACGCTATTGCTGTTTGAACTATTTGTTCATGCCGTGGGAGTTGTTGCTTGAGTTCAAGCGTTTTGCTCTCTCCGAGTTGTATCTGATCGTATAACGTCATTGTTAGTAGGGGTCTCCGAAAGTTATTTCGTCGTCATAGTGAACGAGCCATCCCAGTCATCGGGTGGTGGGGTTTGCTGGTAAAGGACAATGCGCTCTTCATAGAGTTCATAGAGGACGCTTTTCGGGTCTTTGGCGCGCAATTGGTTCGCCAGTGCCAGCGCATCGTCCCAACGTCGGTTGTTGTAGTGATCCAGCATTGCCGTGTAGAGTTCGATTTCGTCAGGATGGTACGGTGTTGGTGAAACCTGGTAAATTTTGACGGGCAGATATTTTCCTTTGACTTTAACGGCGTCAAGGAAACGGATGTGATAGTTTTCAGTTAAAAGCGCCAGCGTGTATTCGCTGATGACGATATTGCAGCCGTAGGTTTTATTGATCCCTTCGAGTCGCGAGGCGAGGTTGACGTTATCGCCCAGAACGGTGTAGTCAAAGCGCTGGGTTGATCCCATGTTGCCGACGCGGACAAGGCCGCTGTTCAATCCGATACCGATGTTGATTTCAGGGAGTCCGCGCGCATGCCACTCTTTTTTGAGTTCGTCGAGCTTGATGAGCATATCGACCGAGGCAAGTAGGGCGTTATCGGCGTGTTTGGGATCATCAAGCGGGGCGTTCCAGAATGCCATGATGGCGTCGCCAAGGAATTTGTCGACGGTTCCAAAGCGATCCATAATGATGTTGGTCATTGGTGTCATATATTCGTTCAGAAAGCTGGTGAGTTCTTGCGGTGATAAACGCTCCGAGATGGAGGTGAAGCCCCGAATATCTGAGAACATGATGGTCATGCTCTTTTCTTCTCCACTCAAGCTAAGCGATTCGGGATTGTTCGCCAGTTGTTCAACAACAACGGGCGATAGGTACTGTCCAAACGCTGAACGGATGTAGGCTTTTTCCTGTTCTTCCCGAATGTAACTCAGGAAGGTATTAAAGCTGAAGATCAACAGCGTTGCGCTGATGACATAGACGAAATTGATTAAGAGTCCTTGATGTTGAAAGAGCCAAAAACTGAGTGCGAGCACGGCGGCACTGAGTGCAATCAAGGCCATACCGCTCCACAGGGCACGGAATCGTTGCGCAATGACAATCGTGAGTAGGCCAGCAAGAAACACGTATACCATTTCTGCGCCACCCATCCAATCGGGACGGACAAGGAAATCACCCGAAATAATGGTGTCCAGTAAGTTGGCGTGAATTTCAACTCCTGGGAATACTGGCGAAACTGGTGTCGCGCGCAAGTCGAGCAGTCCAGCGGCAGAGGTTCCAACAAGCACCATTGCGCCATCGAGTAAAGCCGGATCAAAGTTTCCATTCATCAGATTGATGACCGACAAGTACGGGAATGTCATGCTGGTGCCACGATAATTGACGGAAACGCGCCCCATCGCATCGGTGGGGATTTCCCAGTTGCCAACCTTCACGTTTGTGATGCCGGTTTCGGATGCACGGATAATGTAGCTCCGTGCGCCAACGGCTACGCGCAGCATCTCCATGACCAGTGAGGGGTAAATGCGGTCGCGATAGGAAAGAAACAGTGGAACCGAGCGGACTTTGCCGTCGCTGTCGGGAATCACGTTAAAGAATCCTGTGCCGGTGGCCTGTTCGGCTAACACTGGGATATTCGGTGTAACGTTTTGTGCGAGATAGGTAAATCGGCTGGGATCTTCGCCACCAGAAACTACGGTTCCGGCACGGATGGAGCTTGCAAGGTCATATGAATCTATTTCTGAGGTCATCAAGAAGGGATATCCCAGCACGAGCGGTACTTGAGAGATGATGCTGGCAAAATAGGTATCGTAGTCGTACTCATCAAATTGCGGGTCTTCGATGCCGATTTTTTTCAGCACACGCGGTGGCGAGGTGCGGTCATCTTCGGCAAACACAATATCCATTCCGGCGACAGCGGCTCCCCCTTCGTAGAGGCGGATAACGATTTCGGCCATTACATCGCGCGACCACGGCCATTGACCGTATTGGCGCAGGCTTTCTTCGTCGATATCCAGAATGAGTGTTGCCGATTCCGGTTGCTGGTGATTGTATTGTTGGAACGTATCAAATGAGAGGTGCCGTACGTCACTCAGGAGTGGTAAGTCAAGTGGCGTAATTGCTGTGAGCAGGAGAAGAATCAGATACGGAAGCGTTTTGACCCCATTATCCCGTAATTTTTTCCCCAGCTTCATAGCTCCCCCTCTTATTCTTTACACATCAGGTCGCACAAGCGCTGTACCTTATCGCCGACTACGGAGTAAAAAACATGCATCCCTTGCTTGCGCGCACTCACCAGCCCAGAAGCTTTGAGGAGAGAAAGATGTTTGGATACATTCGCTTGAGTCGTATTGACATGCGCGGCAACATCGCCAACGCATTTTTCCCCTTCAAGGAGAAAGTGGAGAATCTGGAGGCGAGTGGGATCAGAAAGACATTTGAACTTGACGGCAACTGCGTCAAATTTATTCGCCATAAAGCACCTCAACGAACGTAGGATGTGCGCATAGTACTGCAACAGTTGGGAAAAGACAAGAGGTGCTCTGGCATGCTCTTGCCTGCATAAGGGCATTGTTGTCGCAGTGTGCACAAGAGTAGGCATTGCTTCTTATGGAAGAAAAGTGCTAGAAATCTGCCCTTCTTGCGATGAGTAGATGCTATGATAAGCAGACAGATGGATGCAGCAACGGTGAGCCAAGGAAACTATGAAACGAATTCGTCGCGAATCAGTCGAAAGAGTCCTCGATCGGGTGGATATTGTTGATATCCTTTCGCCGTATGTGAACCTAAAAAAAGGCGGCAATAGCTATAAAGGATGTTGTCCGTTTCATCAGGAAAAATCCCCTTCTTTTCATGTTACGCCCGCGAAAGGGGTCTATCATTGTTTTGGCTGTGGAGCCAGTGGCAACGCGCTGACATTTCTGGATGAAAAGATGGGGCTGGGGTTTGTTGACGCTATCGAACACCTTGCCGAACGCTATGGGGTGACGCTGGAGTATGAGCAGGATGCCAATGAAGGCGTCGACCCGCGTCAGCCGTTGTGGGAACTGAATCAAACGATTTTGATGAGCTTTCGCAGTACTCTGGAGCATGCTCCACACGCACAAGAGTACTTGGAGCAGCGCTCTATTCCCCGCCCATTGATCGATCAGTTTGCCATTGGCTATGCGGATGGAACGCGCGAAACGCTCTTAAAAGCTTTTGCAGCACGGCATGATGATTTGGCGCGTTTGGGTTTGATCGCTCAGAAGGATGAAGATCAATCGTGGTACGACCGTTTTCGGCAACGGCTGATGTTCCCTATTTGCGACGGACAGGGCAATATCGCGGGATTTGGTGGGCGCGACCTTTCGGGACGCTCTCCAGCAAAATATATGAATTCACCTGAAAGTATTCTGTTTAAGAAAAAAGAACTTCTCTATGGGTACCACATTGCGCGTCCATCGATACGAAGTCGCCGTCGTGCGATTCTTGTAGAAGGGTATTTCGATGTGATTCGTGCGCATCAGTACGGCTTTACTGAAACCGTAGCAGTGATGGGAACGGCGCTTGGGGAGGAGCATCTCCATTTGCTGGGGGCAAAAACCGATCTCTACCTTGTATTTGATGGCGATGATGCAGGAACCAAAGCCGCGTTGCGCACGGTTTCGTTATTGGGGAAGTGCCTGAATCCTTTGCGAGCCGTTTTCCTCCCTGCTGGCGACGATCCTGACACGTTTTTATTGCGGCAGGGGGAGAGCGACTTTAACGAATTGATCGGAAAAGCGCGTGATTTGGGTGAATTTTATATTGATTACCAACTGGAAACTGCGCGTGGCGATATTAACAGCACCACTACGGTGTTACGTGAGCTCAAGGTATTGCTCGAATCGATTCAAGATACCATCAAGCGTCAGGCATACTACAATTATCTCACGCGCCGTTCAGGTATTGATGTGTATGCGACAGCGATTCGTCCCAGTACCCCCCCGCAAGCGCCGCGGAACGAATCGCCGTATCGTACGGCACATTCTACAAACTCGTATGAAAAAAAGCGTCCGTATTATTCTCAAACCCCATCCACACATGGTGGGATGCAAAATGTACTGCAAGGAAAAATAACTGTTGATAAAAACTACCTTGAGAAATACCTTCTGAGCGTGATGTTTTCGTCCGATACAGCTTTTGAGAATCTGGTGGATAAAATAGGCACCGATATTCTACATGAGCCATATAACTCCCTGTTGCACCAAGCGACCGACCTACACAACGACGGACTGACGGTGAACGCCATTGTTCAGCAACTCTCCGATGGGTCGTTTGCTGGATTGTTGCGTCATGTGCATCAAGTTGATACGGGGATGGATGGCAGTGATCGAGTGTTGGAGGACGTCATTGCGAAGGTATTTCGCCTCTATCAGGAGCGACAGATAGAAGAGCTGGAAGGGCAGATTCGCGTATTAGCAAGCGACCCTTCACCGGAGGCCCAAAAAAAGTTGAGTGCTGTTTTGCAAGAACATCTTCAGTTGAAAAAGGAAATTGACCCCGGAGGCAAAATATAGATGAGTACATCGATGATGGAAAAAAAGTTTCTCGAATTGATCCAGTATGCCAAAAAAAGAGGGTTCATCACGTATGATGAACTCAACAACTATTTGCCTGATGAGGCGGTAGTTGATCCAGAAAAGCTTGATACCGTGATGAGCGAGCTGTCCAAGCTTGGAATTAAGGTCGTGGCGGAAACGGCAGAAACGATAATTGCCCGCAAAGGGACAACAAGCGATGAGGTCGATCACGAAGCTGACCATGACGAAGAGGAAGACTTTACTCCTCTTGTGATGGACGAAGAACGAGACACGCCACATGCTGAAGAAGAGGAAGAAGAAGACGAGGCGACCCTCGACCTGAGTCCTGACACTTCTTTCCGCACTGATGATCCTGTTCGCCTCTACCTCAAGGAGATGGGTTCGGTTCCACTTCTGACCCGCGAAGGGGAAGTGGAAATCGCGAAGCGGATCGAAGCGGGATATGAAAAAATGATCAGCGCGCTGATTGTTATCCCAAAAGCGGTTGCAGAATTAGTTGAACTTGGGGATCGCCTCAAGGCAGAAGAGATCAGCCTGAAAGATGTGATCATGCTTGACGACGAAGTTGGCAGCATGGGGATTCTTGGGCACGATACCGATGCGGTTAATGATGACGAAGAAGTAGACGAGGATGGCGAAGAGCACGTCCGCCCGGTTCGCTCTGAAAGCGCGGTGGAAACGCGCACATTCATTATTGAATCGATCGAAAAAATTGCCGTACTCAGTGCAACACTGCCTGACTTGCGCCTTGAATCGCCAGCTTTAGAGCAGGCGGCTATTCGTGAAATGATCCAAATGCTGACTGATATTCGTCTGACAAACGAAACGGTTTCACGCATCAGCAATATTATGAAGTCTCTCTATACCGATATTCGCCGTGCCGATGCCGAAATTGCCAAGTGCGAAAAAATGGCCGATACAAACCGCGAAATTTTGCTGCGCATTGCCGACGGTGAGCCGGTAACAATTATTACCGGACGCAGAAAGAAAGGTGCTTTGCGCGAAGCCGACTTGTGTAAACTCGCCGGAACGGTAAAGGGTGCCTACGCTAAATTTGAAGAAGTGGAGCGGATTACCGGAATTCACTACAGCGAATTTATGGTCATCGTTCAGCGTGTTAACGAAGGGGAAGCAGAGTCCAAAGCCGCAAAAATGCAACTGATTGAAGCGAACCTTCGCTTGGTCGTATCGATTGCGAAAAAATATACCAACCGTGGTCTTCAGTTCCTTGACCTGATTCAGGAAGGAAACATCGGCCTTATGAAGGCGGTCGATAAGTTCGAATATCGCCGTGGCTACAAGTTTTCGACCTATGCTACGTGGTGGATTCGTCAGGCCATTACCCGCGCGATTGCCGATCAAGCGCGCACGATCCGTATTCCGGTGCACATGATTGAAACCATCAATAAACTGGTGCGCACCAGTCGTACCCTGGTGCAGGAACTTGGTCGCGAACCGACGCCCGAAGAGATTGCGGAACGGATGGTTTTGCCGGTTGAAAAAGTTCGCAAAGTGCTGAAAATCGCGAAAGAACCAATCAGTCTTGAAACTCCGATTGGTGAAGAAGAAGATTCCTCGCTTGGCGATTTTATCGAAGATAAAAATTCGATTTCTCCCGCCGAAGCGGTCATTACCTTTAACCTGAAAGAGCAAGTGCGCGACGTGTTGCACACGCTAAGCCCGCGTGAGGCAGAAGTGCTCAAACTCCGTTTTGGCATTGATACTGACTCCGACCATACACTCGAAGAGGTTGGTAAAAAGTTTAATGTAACGCGGGAACGGATTCGCCAGATCGAAGCCAAAGCACTTCGCAAACTGCGTCACCCGACCCGTTCAAAAGTGCTGCGTAGCTTCTTGGAGCCGTAGAACGTTGCTGAATCTTGCTGAGGCAATTGCTCTGTTGAAATACTCAAGATTATGGAGAGATATACACGATGCAATCACGTTTTTGGCTTTTCCTGCTGCTCATACTGATCCCAACCATGAGCGTTGCGTATACGACCGATCATCTGGCACGTGAGTTGGGAGCACTCTTCCCAAAGGCTTCCGGCACGGTTCTTTCCTCTCTTGGAGCCACGACAACGGTACGAATTACTGAAGGAGAAGTCCGCTCCGGTCAATATCTCCGCGTGTATGCCGTTGGCGAAGCGATTCGTCACCCCCTTACTGACGAATACCTTGGGCAACGCGAATCCCTGGTCGGGCTTGTGCAGCTCACTCGTCAGAGCATGGGCAATGATTGGTTAGCGCGTCGTGTGGCTAGCAACCAAGAACTTCGCAATGGCATGCGTATCCGCTCTGGCGAACGGGGCGTCAAGCTTCTCTATTTGGGCGAAGCGCACAGTAGCCTGAATCAGGAAATGGAGCTTAGTCTCGCCAAAACCGGCACGTTTGAGCTGGTAAACACGTTACACGTTGAACGGACGAAGCAAGAGCTCGGCATTACGGAACTCACCCCTGAAACCTTCCCGAAACTTACCCGCCGTCTGAATGTCGACGTGGTGCTTGACCTCAGCGAACACCGTACCGGTGGCACGCAAAGTTTGCTTTATAAACTCATTGATGGCGCGAGTTTCCTTACACTGGCTGAAGGTGACTTTGCACTGCGCGAGTTCTACACTGAGCAAGTGACGAGTGCTGATTCTGCCGAAGCCGCTATTCTTGGTGCGTGGCAGACACGGCGTATTGACCCGAACTTCCGCGTATTCGATCCGATCGACATCAATAACGACGGTATCCCGGAAATGGCGCTGTTGGGCGATGGAACGGTTGCGCTGGTCTCTTTAGAACAAGGTGAGATGAAGATTCTTTCGCAGGATCGCTCCGCGTCGGGCGCACCCCTTTCCATTGTTGCTGCCGACATGGATGGTGATGGCGTTCAGGAAATTTATGCCAGCGTATTTGACGGAAAGCGAATTTATACGTTGCAGTATCATATTCTGTCGCAAGGGATAGCACGTCAGAAGACATTTTTTGATGTCGTTATCTATCGCACCTACCTAGAAAATGGCACGAGCGAAATTCTATTGCAAAAAGTGGCGCCAACCGAACTTATGGGCGGATCAATTCATCGCTTTACACTGCAAGGCGGGGAGATCGTTACCACGGAAGAGCTTTCCAAACGTAACGTTGAATTAGTTGGTGCCGCGCGTGTGGGCGACCAGTGGTTGAACTATACCGCCGATGGGCGCATTGCGTTATTTGACAATAGCTATCGCCAGCTTGGCGCAACCCCAGCTGATTTTGGCGCATTTTTAGTGCCAATGGTGCTCAGTGACGATATTCGACTGTACGCCAAACGGCGGGTGCTCCCGATTGTTGCCGGGGGAACACCGTACATAGTTGGCATGAACAACGAACCATTTCTTGGTTTTCTCAGCGTTGCCACGGCCTTTAAGGGTTCAGATCTGCGCTTGCTCCAGCAAAGCGGTGCCTCATTCCATGAAGTCTATCGCAGTGTCTACATTTCCCGTGCGGTGATGAGTGATGCAGCTTTTGTCGACGTCAATGGCGATGGGCGGCGCGAAATTGCGGTGTTGATGAACTATCGCAATAGAGCGGGAGCGCCGACAGGTGGCACGGCTTTTCTTTTTTTCCAAATCGATTCCATTGTAGAAACGGCGCGTTAATGCGCCTATATCCCTTTGTTTGAGGCGAGAATTCATGCAAAAGTGTTACCTGATGGCTCCTGGCCCAACTCCGGTTCCCGAATCAGTTTCTTTGCGGATGGCACACCCCGCTATGCATCACCGCACACCCCAATTTTCCGAGATTTTTGCCCGCGTTGAAGCGGGTTTGCAATACTTGTTCCAGACGAAAAACGATGTCCTGATGCTTGCTTGCAGTGGCTCTGGTGCCATGGAAGGTTCTGTTATCAACTTTCTGTGTCGCGGTGAAAAAGCCTTGGTTGTCAATGGCGGAAAGTTTGGCGAGCGTTGGGGGAAAATTGCCCAAGCGTATGGATTGGAAGTTGTCTGGATCAATAGCGACTGGGGCGTGCCGGTCAATCCTGATGATATTGCCGTGGCGCTCAAAAATGATCCTTCTATCGGGGGCGTTTTTATTCAGGCGTGCGATACGTCTGCGACGGTGGCGCATCCGATTCGTGAGGTTGGCGAGATCGTGCGTCAGTACCCGAATGTTGTGTACGTGGTAGATGGGATTACGGCCGTTGGTGTGGCTGACCTTGCCATGGATCGCGACGGGATCGATGTGCTGGTGGTTGGTTCGCAAAAAGCACTGATGCTGCCGCCTGGTCTGGCCTGCGTAGGTGTGAGTGAAAAAGCATGGCAGAAAAACAGCCGCGCCGATCTCCCCCGCTTTTACTTTGACTTCAAAAAAGAGCGCAAAGCACTCGCTGATCAGACAACCGCCTATACGCCAGCCGCCTCGCTGATCATCGGGCTTGATGAAGTGTTGGAGATGATTCGTCAGGAAACGTTGCCTGTCTTATTTGCGCGGCATGATATCTTGGCGCGTGCCACACGTGCGGGGCTCGAAGCGCTTGGACTGAAATTGTTAGCGCCGCAGGCGCCGGCCCTTTCGTGCACAGGTGCCTTTTTGCCTGAATCGGTCGATGGGAAAAAATTTGTCAAATATGTGCGCGATACAATGGGCGTGACCTTTGCTGGCGGTCAGGATCATCTAACTGGTAAAATCATTCGCATCAACCACATGGGCTACGTCGACACCTTTGATGTGGTGATATCGATCAGCGCCATGGAGATGGCACTTGATCATTTCGGATATTCATTTAGGATGGGTGATGGTGTCAGCGCCGCCCAAAAAATCCTCCAAGAAAGGTATCAGAGATGAATATAGTCGTCTGTGATCGGCTGGAAGCTCCAGCAGAAAAAGTCCTACAACAATCGGGACATACCATTGTCCTGCTCGATTCCCCTTCAGAAGAAGAAATCCGGCAACACCTGTGTCAAGCCGAAGCGATTATCGTACGGAGCCATACTACGATCAGTGCTGCGTTGATTGCGGCGGCACCAGCTTTGAAAGTGATTGGGCGGGCTGGAGTCGGCTCTTACAATATTGATGTAGAAGCTGCGAGCAAAGCCGGCGTTGTCGTCTTGCATTCGCCGGATATTTCCAGCACAGCGGCCGCTGAACTTGGATTATGTCTGATTATTGCGGCAGCGCGCCGCTTATGGGAAGCATCGCTTGACCTGCAAAACGGGGTTTGGGATCGCGCTCGGTTGGTTGGCACGGAACTCGGTGGGAAAACACTCGGCATAGTTGGATACGGCAATGTGGGACATAAACTTGCAGCGTATGCAACCGCGCTTAACATGGACGTCATCGCCTGTGATCCGTATGTGCGCAATAGCGGCGATGCCATAGCTTTGCTACCGTTTCAGGATCTCCTTGAACGTTCTGATGTGGTAGTAGCGGCTTGTGCACGTACTCCTGAAACCGAAGGGATGTTTCACGCCGATGTGTTTGCCCAGATGAAAAAAGGGGCCATCTTCGTCAATATCGCGAACGGGAAACTGGTGGTAGAAGACGATCTTATTGCCGCGTTGGATACTGGTCAGCTGACAGCTGCTGCCGTTGATGTGTACCAAAATGAACCAGCTGGAGCGGAGAATCGCGCCGTTCAACATCCGAAGATTTTCACCACACCGCATATTGGTGCCGCGACGACCAAGGCGCAAGAAGGTGTGTGTGTCGATATCGTGAGTAAAGTTTTGAATTACCTGCAAAGCGGTTACGTTGCTGGTTCGATCAACTTGCCGGTTATTGCCGAATCAAACGAAGTGAACATCGCTGGTTACCTTGATCTCGCTGGCAAGCTGGCATCTATTCTGGCGCAACTTGACCGCAAGACGAAAAATTTCACTATCGAATTGAATGGGAAAATTGCTGATATCACGACGAATGCTATCGAAAACGGTGCTATTAAAAGTTTCTTAAAAGCGATGAAAGTGTCTGACGTCAACGACATCAATGCGCCGTTTTTACTCGCCGATCAAGGTGTGGCGTTCACGACGTCACGGGGTGATGCTGGCGGTTCGTTTGTCAATGAGCTGGTGATGTCGACCGATAACGCTTCCATTACGGGCACATTACTGGCAGATAAGTTCCCGCGCATTGTTGAAGTGAACGGCTATCGCATCGAAGCGGTACCGGCCGGGATTATCCTTTTCTTCCGCAACTATAACCGTCCAGGGGTCATAGGGGATATCGGCACATTGCTTGGACAAAAAGGGGTTAATATCGCCAATATGAAGCTTGGTATTCGCGGAGCAGACGAAGCGCTGTGTATGGTCAATATCGACTCTCCCGTCAGTGCTGATGTCCTTGCTGAAATTGCATCGCTGAATAATGTTATCGACTGTCTACAGTTGGAGCTGACTGATGCCGCATCGCAATGAACCGCGCGATATCCCACGCGGGTTTCTCGCCTATACCGATCACCGCGCGAAAACGCTCGCTGCGATTCAGCACTATTCGCTCGAATTGTTTGCGCAGTGGGGTTACCAACGGGTGTATACGCCATCATTAGAGTATGAAGACGTGGTCTGCCGTGCTCTCAGCACGGCTACACTGGCCGACACCTACCGTATTATCGATACGAATAGTGGCCGTGTCTTACTGCTACGGCCAGATTACACCCCCGGTGTAGCTCGGGCGTATGCGGCTTCAGCGGAACAACTCGGTGCTTTTACCCGTTTGTGCTACAGCGGCCCCGTGTTTCGTGCGGTCGATATTCACGAAGGAAATCAGGCGGAAAACATTCAGGTGGGCTGTGAATTTATCGGCTGTGATTCGTTGGTCGCCGACCGAGAAATTCTCCATCTTGCTATGGCTGCCATTCAGCAAATTCTCCCCGAAGAGCCATTGCATATTGTCATCGGTCATGGGCAATTCATTGCGGGGATTTTGCAGGCCTTTGACATTGACACGTACAGCCAACAGCAAATTTTGCAGGCTCTCCATAAAAAAGATATCGCTGAGCTTCAGCGTGCGATTGACGCTTCAGGGACGCAGTACAGTAATCGTCAGGTACTCCTTATGTTGCCAGAACTTACTGGCGGTATAGAGGTGATTGCCCGTGCGCGTACACTGGTGCGTAACTCCCTATCACTGCAGTCACTTGACGAACTTGAAGCTTTTGTACAGCAAATAACCTGCACGGGCGAAGTCACTATTGATCTGACGGAACTCTCGTGTCTTGATTATTATACCGGATGTTATTTTGAGATATTCTCGGCCACGCGGAGTTTGCGACTGGCTGGCGGAGGGCGTTACGACTCGCTGCTGGAGAAATACGCCTGTAAACTGTCCGCCGTCGGATTTGCCGTGTATGCGAATGCACTCGTAAAGTGTGCCGTCCAAAAAGCAACACCACTGGCTGACACGCTGGTCGTCTCACGCTCAGGTGACACGATGGGCGCCGCCGCCGCGGTTGATGCGTTACGACGCGAAGGGAAGACAGCTTTCTGGGTACCAGTGGATGGTACTCTCTATCACCGACATCTTGCCGTTAATCTTGTAGAAATTGCATAGAATCAAGGAGTTTTACGTATGTCTAATCTGGTAATTCTTGGTGCCCAGTGGGGCGATGAGGGAAAAGGGAAAATTGTCGACCTGCTTTCAGAAGACGCTGATGTCGTTGTCCGCTATCAGGGTGGCCACAATGCCGGTCATACGGTAAAAGTTGGCGATGTACAGACCATTCTCCATTTGATTCCGAGTGGGATTCTCCATCCCGGAAAGATGTGCATTATTGGTCAGGGTGTGGTCGTTGATCCGAAAGCGTTACTGGATGAAATCGCGTACCTTGAAGAAAAAGGGATTCAGGTTGCGGGGCAACTCCTTGTGTCTGAACGGGCGAATTTAATTATGCCGTATCACCGTGCGATTGATAAATCGAACGAGTCGCATCGCGGTGAAAAGAAGATTGGAACCACCGGACGCGGTATTGGCCCATGTTATGCCGATAAAATGTCGCGCATTGGTATCCGTCTGTGTGACTTGCTCGAAACCGAACTGTTTGCCGAGCGCCTTGCCGACAACCTGCAAAACTTCAACTATATTTTGAGTAAACTCTATAATCTGCCAGAGCTGAAGTTTAATGACATCTTTAACGAATACCAAGAGTATGGCCGTCAACTGCAACAGTATGTTGCCGACACCAGCCTCTATTTGGCAGACGCACTGGCCGCAGGCAAGAACGTTCTGTACGAAGGTGCACAAGGGACGATGCTGGACGTTGACAACGGAACCTATCCGTATGTTACCTCTTCTTCGTGCTGCGTGGGCGGCAGCCTGACTGGAAGCGGTGTTGGTATTCGTGGCGTTGATAATGCGTTAGGTATTATGAAAGCCTATACCACACGCGTTGGTGAAGGGCCGTTTCCAACCGAATTATTGGAATCCACTGGCGAATTCTTGCGCAAAGAAGGGAACGAGTATGGCGCGACGACTGGACGCCCACGCCGCTGCGGCTGGTTTGATGCCGTGGTCGGGCGCTACGCCGTGCGGACGAACAGCCTGACGGGTGTGTGTATTACCAAGCTTGACGTACTCGACAAGCTCCCTGTTATTAAAATCTGCACCGGCTACCGCGTTGGTGATGAATTGCTGCATGAATTTCCTGCAAGCTTAACGAAGCTGCGTAAAGTTGAACCGGTGTATGAAGAAATGCCGGGCTGGCAGTGTTCTACCGTTGGGACGCAGTCGGAAGCCGATCTTCCCGCAGCGGCGCGCACGTATCTGGCACGCCTTGAAGAACTGTTGCAGTGTCCAATCACGATTGTTTCTACTGGGCCAAAGCGCGATCAGACGTACATTAAAACGAAGATGATCTAGTATCAATTCTGTCTGATTTTATTTATCATATTACCTCACCGCTTCGCACATCTGGTACGAAGCGGTGGGTGTTTTACCGTGACACTATATGTTTTGGTCATGATCCTAGTCGATACAAATAACCCCTTCTTGTTCCTTTATAACGAGTTTTCCTTTACTGGGTTCAAGTGACCGCTCATTATGATTTAGTCGGACAATGACGTTGTTGTGGATCTGATCATTCACAATGATTGAGACCGACTTTACGTTGTTTTTGCTTTTTTGCGAAAGATCCATAAGGTGGTTTCGTTTTTTACACATGAACGCATACGTTTCAAATATCTTTTTAACTTTTGACTTTTCGGCCGGCGTCATGCTTGTTCCGCTTTTTTGCTGAACGGTGAGCGATGAAAGTGTTGCACCTAGGCGCATGATGTTTTCGTCGAGGTGGTGCATTTCATCAGTAACTTTCTCCGCCTGCCGTTTGCGTTCCAGACCCGCATAGTCAACACAGACGAGTGCCGTGGGGAGTCCGCACGCGCCGCCGGCTTTTTGCACTGTCAGGCGGTTGCCTGCCGTAACCACAGCGCCGTTGACGCATCCGCGAACGATCAGGTTTCCGGTACAGGCAATGTTTGCCAGCGAATAAACATCGCCACCGACTTCCAGATTGCCAACGCAAAAGAGCGAGGCCTCTGACTGGACAAAAGACTCAATGAAGGTGTCACCGTGAAGCGTCAGGTGTCCATGCCACAGCTCAAGCATTTCCAGCTCGTAGCCCCGGGATGACTTGCGTATGGCACACGGTTCTTCGGAGTACACCGCTATTTTTCTCTTTGAATCCAGCAGACGCAGGGCGCTGATAAGGCGGCTGGTAATGACGGTATCTTGTGGCAGCAGGACACTTTCTCCACTGAACACATCGTGAACTAGGCGCATGCCGACTTTGAGTTGATTTGGGCTAAGGAGTTTCATTGTGCCCCTCCGAAGCTTTCAGGGTGGCAATGACAATAGCGCAGGTGGCAGGATCATAACGGAAAATGATGTCGTGCAGTACCGTATCAATTTTGCGCGTTGAAGCGTACATAAACACCACGGTTCCTTCTGCAACACGTTTAACTTCAATTTTTCCGGTTTTATCTTTCAAAAAGTCCAGTACGAGAGTTTCTTTCTGGGCAACCTCATCATGAATGGCACGCATTTCGGTACGCAGTTTGCCGACAAGGGTATTGCCTCGGATCATTGCGGAAACGTCCGTCTTGCTTGTGTGAGGAGCATTGTGCGCGATTTGCGCTTCGGCCACCTTACTTTCCCGGCTGACGATAACGCTCTCAAAAAGACGCTCGGCAAGTGCGGAACGATAGAGATTAATAGTCTGATGGATGGCAAAGTGGTGCGAAATGATCAGGTGTGAGTTGCTGCCAGCGCTGGCCATGACAGTGTCAATTCTGATGAGCTTTGACGCGCGGATGGTTGACGAACACACCTCTTTGATAGTGGCATTGGCACAGGTAATGTCGCAACAGAACACCGACGAAATAAAGGCATTTTGCGCGGCAAAGATCGTTGTATGTTCGGTACGCATTGCCGTGAAATTCCCGGTCGTGCGTGCTGAGCCGTGGCAAATCCCTTTGACGTGGATATGGTGCCCACGCAAGTCTGCACCCGGCTCGACATCTCCCTGAATGGTGATGTTGCCATTGGTTACGACCTCGCAGCCGCTTCTGACCGCTCCCATGATCGTGACATCTCCAATAGTACGAATATGCCCTGTTTCAATGCTTACATCATGGTTGATTACCAACGAGCGCTCAACTGAAAGAAAATTATTCCGCAACCGCACCGAGCCATTCTGGACGGCAAAATACTCTCTGTGTGTTTCGTTTTCTTCTTTACGCACCGAGGAGGGATCAAACTCAATCCGGTGCACTAGGGAGCCATCATTTGCACGTAAAGGATTGCCAAAGACATCGACACCGGGCTCGCCACGGGTGGGAAAAGTGACCGAAGCCAGCAAATCGCCGCGCGACACCAGCGTGACAAAGTCGCGTTCCTTGTAATCAAAACGGCCTCCCGGCAATTCCTGCCCCGCTTTCAGGGTGGTCGGGAAAAAGACAGCGAGTTCCGAATCCCGTCCATGCTGTGGCGGGATACCATGAGCAATAACCTCACGAAAAGGCTTTTCCCATTTTGTGGCGCTTTGGAGTGCAATTGCGACCAGCTCTTCCAGCGTCTCATGCCAGATAAACCGTTCCTGAATCCGCATTTCCCGAAGAGAGTCAAGCACAGCATCTTTCAGGTGTGATGGGGCAACACGCTCCAGAATCAGCGGATCGACACAGAGAGTGGCGCTATTTGTGTCTTCAGAGTACACAACGGTGATGTATTCCATGCCTTTTCCTTGCTTGGCGCCATAATGAGGACAGCGACGCATCGTCGCTCTATCGAATAAATAAAACAGTATTTGGAGAGCAAAGAGGCCGGGAAAATACATCGCTGCCAGTATGCTGTTCGATGTCAATACCTGCACATTACTGAGTTCGCAAACCAGTCACAGGCACATTGATCTTGAAGCTTCTGCAGCATCAACACCCGCATATGCAGAACTGCGCAAGCTCGCTACGGGCACGATGAGACTCAGAAAAACATACTGAGAAGGAGTGGAGACAACATCTCGCAAAAATCTCTTCCTCATAAAACACTGTCATTTTCCTGTTACCATGACTGGTCAAGAGTGTCAAGGGAAATGCAGCTGTGAAATCGAGTAACATTTTTATCCCTGATTCAGGTTGGAAAAAAGCGCTTTACAATCATTAGCGGTAAAATGTGAAGCTTGCTGTAAGCTAACTCTCGAAAGAAGGCAGAGTAATAACCCGACCGGCATAGTGCGCCGCCTGCTCGCGGTGTGTCACCATGATAGTTGTTTTTCCTCGTGCCAATTCTTGCAGCGCTTCTAGGATGATAGCTTCATTTTCATGATCAAGCCCGGCGGTTGGTTCATCAAGCAGGAGGACGGGCGCATCTTTTAAGAAGGCACGGGCAAGTGCCACGCGTCGCCCTTCTCCGCCGGAAAGCAGACGACCTTGTTCTCCGACTTCTGTGTGAATCCCCTTGTCGAAATGTTGGCAAAAGTCGATTACACGAGCTTTGCTCGCTGCGCGGTGCACCTCTGCGGCAGTTGCGTCCGCTTTGGCTAGCAAAATATTTTCGTAGATAGTTCCATAAAATAGCGCGGGATTTTGTGAAACCCACACCACATTGTCACGCCAACTCGCCAGTGAAAGGTGATGAAGGGGAGTGCCGTTGATGGAAATTTCCCCATGCTGAACCGGAATAAATCCCAGTAATAGCTGGAGTAAGGTTGTTTTTCCTGCGCCACTTTCGCCAGTAATCGCCACCCATTCGCCGGAGCGAAACGTTTCGCTAAAATTGACAAGTGCCGGTTGTTCACGCCCCGCATAGGTGTATGAAACATTATCGCACACAAGCGTAATGCCATCGTTCGGGTGCGGAACCGTAAGATGCCCTTCTGTCGGCGCTTCCGCTGGTGTGTGCAGCAGTGCGACAATTCCATCCGCCGCGCCAAGCGCTTCGGCACGCGCATGATAGTGCGTTCCCAATTCGCGCAGCGGTTGGTAAAATTCTGGAGCCAGTAACAGGATAAAAAGCCCAGTTTGCAGCGTGAGTTCCCGCCCGTACAGTCCAAAATCTACATAACCCAAATAATGCAATCCCAGATAAACGGCGCTCATAGCAATAGCAACAGCGGTAAAAAATTCAAGTATTGCGGAAGAAAGAAAAGCAACACGCAGTACCGACATCGTCCCTTTGCGGTACTCTTCAGAAGCCGCGGCAATCCGCTGCGATTCTGCTTTCGAGCGTCCGAGCAGTTTGAGCGTTGTCAGGCCGCGCAATGTGTCAAGAAAACGAACACTCATCCGCCCGAGCGTTACAAAGTGTTTTTCGTGTAGCGATGCCGCATTACGCCCGACGAGTGTCATAAAAAAGGGGATCAGCGGCGCCGTAATCAGTAAAATACTCCCTGCCGCCCAACTGACCGGAAAAATGGCGCTGGCAATCAGCACAGGAACAATCATCGCGATATATTTTTGCGGCACATAGTGAGCTACGAAGTTGTGCAAGGCCTCGGTGCGCTCCAGTGTTATGGTTGCCAGTGTTCCTGCCGGAGTGAGTGCGATGTAAGCAGGGCCAAGTCTGGCAAGCTGCGCAAGAATATCATTGCGTACGTGCGTGCGGACAACTTCGCCAGCGCGCTGCCCCGCAAGCTCGCGCCCCGCATTGGCCAATGCGCGTAGGACAATGGCTCCCGCCACGAGTGCCAGAGAAGGTAAAAGCGCAGGCAGCGGGACGCGGTCAATAAACCCTTGCGCAATAATACTGGCGAAAAGCCATGCTTGAAAAATCACTAAAATAGCAGAGGTTGCGCCACAGGCGATTGCACCGAATATCCAAAAACGTGCCGGAGAGCTTATCTTTTTGAGCCAGATTTGCGGAGTTGGTGTTGTCATGTTTTCCCGAAATGGTGATTATTTGCGTTGCCGCTATTTTTATTTGCGCCGTGTTGGCTGTACTGTGGAAGAGCTGAATTTAATAGTGATAACGACACGAAATGATCGTAATTGCATGGTCATCAACTGCGTAGACTAATCGATTCGTATCATCTATACGCCGCGACCAAAAACCAGCTAAGTTTTCCTTTAATGGCTCTGGTTTGCCAATACCTTCAAAGGGTGAGCGTCTAACGTCGTTTATAAGCTTGTTTATTCGTGTAAGCGTTTTTTTGTCTTGGGTTTGCCAATACAGGTAGTCGCTCCATGATTCGTCAGTCCATGACAGGAAACGACTACTCATCAATCACGTCTCTGCGGGTTACCTTGCCTGCTTTGAACTGTTCAATTGAGCGATTCAAATGCTCAGCATTTGCCGGTGAGCGCAATAGGTGTACCGTTTCCATCAGACTGTTGTAGTAGGTTAGCGACATAACAACAGCATCTTCCGAATCACGGCGAGTAATCACTGCGGTATCTGCGTCATTAACAACGGAATCCAATACCGCTTTCAGACTATTTCTTGCTTCTGTAAAAGACACGATTCTCATAGAGCCTCCACCTGTACATTTTACAGGACAAGTATAGCCTTAAGCCTTAACATGTGCAACATAATGAACATGTCGATGGTGGCAGGTAACGCCCAATCTTATCCGCGCCACGAAGCGACATCGGAGGGAGCGCTTTACTGGGAATGATTTGAGACATTCACCGCTTCCGCGTGCAACTTCAAACCCAGCGCTGCCATGACTTTAAGGATGGTGTCGAACCCGGGAGTTCGTTCTCCTGAAAGCGCTTTGTAGAGGCTTTCACGCGATACGCCTGCGTCGCGTGCGACTTGTGACATACCTTTCGCACGGGCGATGTCACCAAGGGCTTTTGCGATAAAGGCAGCGTCCCCATTTGCCTCCTCCAGGCATGCTTCCAGATATGCGGCCATTTCTTCAGGGGTACGGAGATGCTCTGTAACATCGTAACGGGAAGTAACTGTCTTTTTCATACGTTATCCTAAAGATTACGAGCAAGGTGTAGAGCGGTTTTAATGTCTCTTGACTGGCTGCTAGCCGTTGTATCACCTGTTGCCGCTCCTCTTGAGGTCGGCAAACGTGGAACTGGCAAATACTTGATATGGAAGCGAGTGCTGCGTATTGTTAGTACGGTGCTTCTCTCATTGTTTATTTACATTATTGGAGTCAGTCGCATCTGGGTTAGAACGAACATAAGCTTCACCGTTTATTGTTACGACATGATGACTGGGGTGTTTCCCCGCTTCTATTTCACGAACCAACTGTTCTCGATCAACAACACCCCGCCCAGGAATTGTATATGAGTCATTTTCACCATTTTTTCCGTCTTTATTGCCGCGAATATTCTTAGCCATAGGATCCCCACCTCGTCGTTTTATCTAACTATAACCATCTATCTTATGGTCATGGCCTGTAGCGATTAATGTTGGCACCTTATTTTGAACTTCAATCGAGTTCTAACGCCAAGCTTAACTGAGGAAGGCCACAATGCGGCCTGACGTTGACTGGAGCGACGTATTAGAAGACGTTTTTTGTTATCCACTCAGCGCCCTGCAATAATTCGTCAACCTGTTCTTTTGTAGGCTCTGCATCTTTCTTATGCGAACAAAGGTTGCGCAAATCAGCCAAGTAACTGATTTTGCGCCATGCGGGCGTGTCAATAACCGACGCCGCTTTTAACGGATCATTGAGATCGGCAATCGTCGGATGTTTTTTTGTAATTTTTACTCCATGAGCATTTGCAACCTTTTGCAAATGTCCTTCTATTACCACTCCCACTAGTGCTCCAGCCGCACGCAAACTTACCTTTGCCAATTGCCGTGCCACTTTAACCTCGCTATCCTGAATCTCAGCGTATAACTCACCCTCGATATTTCCCAGTACCGAATCAACGCGCTCGCCTATAGAATTTAATATCGTAAGCTGGTTGAAGAAACAAGTGAGCACTTGATTCCGTATATTGAAATCTGGGTAGCTATGCCTATTTGGAGCAACGCCCTTAAGGAAATCCTGAATCACATAAGTGCCATAACCAAGGGATTTTCGTTTTGGGTCGATTTCGTAATAGCCACGGAATTCAGTATGTCTATCAGGTGCGAGGGTAGCTACAGCCTTCAGTGCTCTTGTGTACCAGCGCTGGTATTTGTATTGAAACTGCTTATCTTCCTCATTTTGGAAGGCGACAGCTAGCTTTGCTCCCTCTTGGTAGAGGGCGTCTAATTCTTTGTGGATAATCGCGCGTTTAGTCATAGCGTCTCAGTCTTCTAACATTGCAATAAGGAGAATCTTTTCCGCATATCATACCCCTCTATCAGGAAAATTTTCATATTCTGTGACCCTAAAGCAACAAACGCATAAAATTGTATTCCGCATCCTTCCGTGTTGCAACGATAAATGTAAAAAAGTTCTTTTTGCCTCTATCGCGAGAGTAGGGGCAAAATATGAAGAGTGCGACAATTTACGTCCCAACAAACCTTAACGCTCATGAATCAGGTTCGTTCCGTCTTGCGTCATCCTCTGCCGTGGTCTGGCGGGCAATAAACAGCGCATCACACGGCACAGGCAAGTCATGCACCCACAATTTACAGAGCGCGATTCCCCGGACTGGTCGCGTGCCAGCCACATAATTCCCTTGAGTCGCACCCCTGTTTTTCGTTACCATGCCGAGAATAATTCCTTACGGAGGCATGGCCTGATGTTTTTACCGATAGACGAGCAATTAGCACTTATGAAGCGCGGTTGCGCAGAGCTGATAAATGAAGCGGAACTTCGCGAGAAACTGAAAAAGAATCGTCCTATGATCGTCAAAGCGGGCTTTGACCCGACTGCGCCGGATTTGCACCTCGGGCATACCGTGCTGATCCAGAAGCTGCGCCACTTCCAGCAACTTGGCCATCACGTTCACTTTCTGATTGGTGATTTCACCGGAATGATCGGTGATCCGACTGGTAAAAATGAAACGCGCAAGCCTCTGACGCGCGAAGATGTGTTGCGCAATGCCGAAACCTACAAAGAGCAAATTTTCAAAATCCTTGACCGTGAAAAAACCACGGTTGTTTTCAACTCCGAATGGCTGACGAAGCTTGATATTTATTCGTTTATGGAGCTTGCGGGCAAGACGACTGTGGCGCGGATGCTAGAGCGTGATGATTTTCAAAATCGCTATAAAAGCGGGAGTGAAATCAGCATTGTTGAGTTTTTCTATCCTTTATTTCAGGGCTACGATTCCGTCGCCATGAAAGCCGATATCGAACTGGGCGGCACCGACCAAAAGTTTAACCTGCTCATGGGGCGTGTACTGCAAAAACGCTACGGCCAAGAAGAACAGTGCGTGCTGACCATGCCGATTTTGGAAGGGACAGACGGCGTGCAGAAGATGTCGAAGTCGCTGGGCAACTACATCGGCATTAACGAAGCGCCAGACGCCATGTTCGGTAAAATCATGTCGATTTCTGACGATCTGATGTTCCGCTACTACGAACTGTTGAGCGATCGCACGCTCGACGAAATTGCCGATATGCGCCAGAAAATGGCCAGTGGTGAGCTGCATCCGAAACACATCAAAATGGCGCTTGGCAGTGAACTGGTTGATCGTTACCATGGTGCTGGAGCTGGCGCCGATGCGGCAAGTAATTTCGATAAAGTATTTGCCAATAAAGAAAATCCCGACGAGATGCCGGAGTTTGACTTTTCCCTGGCACAAGAAGACCGCCGTCTGAGTGCCTTTATTGCTTCCATCGCTTTTGCCAAAAGTAATGGCGAAGCGCGACGGTTGATTGGTCAAGCTGGAGTGTCGCTTGACGGAGAGACGGTCAGCGACGAAAATTATGAATTTACAACGGCAGGGACATTCGTTCTGAAAGTGGGCAAACGCCGCTTTGCACGTATCACAGTAAGGTAAGGAGAATCTATGCTACTCATTCAACAAGGCCACCTTGTCAACCCTGCGACGAAGAGAAGCGAAGTTTGCGACATTCTAATTGATGGGGACACCATCACCAGCATAGCTCCTTCGATTGAAGCACCAGCGGGTGCGACCGTCATCGATGCGCGTGGCAAACACATTTTCCCCGGTTTTATCGATCTGCATGTTCATCTGCGCGACCCTGGCTTAGAATATAAAGAAGACATTCATACCGGTTCGGATGCGGCGGCTAAAGGGGGATTTAGTACCGTCTGCTGCATGCCGAATACGTTACCCGTCAATGATTCTAAAACCGTCACGACCTATATCGTGAATAAGGCCAAAGCGTATGGCAAATGCCGCGTGTTGCCGTATGGTTCGATTTCCAAAGGGATGAAAGGTGAAGTGCTGACTCCGATGGCAGAACTGCTGGAAGCTGGCGCCATCGGTTTTAGTGACGACGGCAAAAACGTCGATAATGCCGAAATGATGAAAATTGCGCTCGAATACAGTTCCATGTGGAACGCGTTGATTGCCGCACATACCGAAGATCCGCACATCGGCAAAGGTGGCGTGGTGCACGAAGGGTTTTACTCGTCAAAAACCGGCCTGAAAGGGATTCCTGATATTACTGAATCGTTGGGCGTCGCACGCGATATCGAGCTGGCCTACTATACTGGTAATCGCGTCCATTTCTGTCACGTATCAAGCAAGCGGAGTATCGAGTTAATTCGTCAGGCGAAGGCCAGTGGTCTGCCTGTCACCGCTGAAGTGACACCGCACCATTTGTTCCTCAATGATAGTGCCATCGAAACCTACGATACCAATTTCAAAATGAACCCACCGCTCCGCTCTGAAGAAGACCGCCTTGCCTGCATAGCAGGACTGCTGGACGGGACGCTTGACGCCATTGCCACTGACCACGCACCGCATGCCATTGGCGATAAAGAGAAAGAATTCGACAACGCACCCTTCGGCGTTATCGGGCTGGAAACGGCATTACCTGTGACGCTTGACCTTGTGCATCAAGGAAAAATGACGTTGGAGGAGTTGATAGCTGCACTTACCGTAAAACCAGCGGCCATCTTGGGGCGTAGCGACCTTGGCGACGTTAGCGTGGGGCGCATAGCCGATCTTTCGCTATGGGATTTATCCGCGACGGATACGATTGACGATAGCTACTTCGCATCTAAATCGCATAACTCTTGCTTCAAAGGGCGCCAGGTTGTTGGGCGTAACACGTTGACACTTTTTGGTGGAAAGCCGGTTTATGAACGCTAATTTCACGCGCCTGTTTTCCTCTGGCCTGCTGGTGATGCTGCTATGGAGTGGCACCGTATTGGCGAATGTCGACAACTTGCAAGTAGCACGGAAGCTTCTGGCAGACTCGCTCTTCAGCGAAGCGGCGACCCTTCTGGTGGAATATGTCAATGAACACAGTGACGATGCGCATGCTATCCATATGCTTGGCCTCGCTGAGTTCGGGATGGAAAATTACCGCGAAGCGTTGCGCTGGTTTCTTATTTCGGACAACAAAGATACTACCAAGGCGCTCAAGGCCATCAATGCCAATTACATGGCACAGTCGTATGAGTTTTTAGGTGACTTAAAGAGTGCATTGGCTGCCTATGATGTTTTCCTGGAAGGCCAACCGGATGACGAAACCCGTCATGGAGCCGCGAGCATTGCTTACGAACTGGGTGAATATCGCCGCTCACTTGCCTATCTCGATACCATTAGCCGTAACTACCCGCACATGGAAACTGTTATTTTCGACCGGATGCGCAACCTGTACCATCTGGGGCAGATCAACGAAGCGCTTGAAGTGGCGCAAAAGGTTCAAATCAATAAGCTTGATCCCGAAAATGCGCTCGAATTACTTTACTACCAGTATAATATCGCCTTAGAACAGAAAAATTTCCGTGTTGCTTTCGAACGGCTTGAAGCTATTTTGCCGCGCCTTTCCGCGCCCAGCCGTGAGGTTTGGCAGCAGTATATTGCCTTGGCCGCACAGCAAGGGAAGGGCGATAAATTGCTCCAGCAAGGGGAGCGGTATCTCCGCGCATTTGGAACGGATCGCACTGTCATGGCGACGCTCACCAGTTATCTGCGGAATAATTTTACCACAACCGCTCCCAGTGTGATGGCCAAATTCAGCCCGTTGCACGACGACTTCCGTCGCCTGTACTTGCGCAAGCTCTATGCGATTGGCAGTCATCAGGAGTTAGTAAAAGAGGTAGAACAAAAAGCGATCGCCGATAGTGATATCGTCTTAATGTTTGTCGATTCGCTCGGCAAACTTGATCGCCGGAGCGAAGCGCTCCGTTACATTAACATCAGCCTGAGCCACGCGCGCGATACGCAGGAACGGCTGGCACTGCTAAACATCAAATATGATGTCATTGTCACCAACCAAGGAGATCGGCTTGCACTTTCGCAAGAAATTTATGAACAGTTCCCTTCGGGTGCCAGCTACTACAATTATCTTGCCGACCTCTATGCGGCTGGAAAATATCAAGACGTTGTCACACTCCTCCAAGCCAAACCCTATAGCGGTGCTGATGCCGCATTGGTAGCGTATATGGAAGGGAATAGCGCTCTTGAATTGCGAGCCTATCCAACCGCGCTGGCGGCATATGGACGGGTCAAGACTGAAGACAACACGCTTCGGCTCAATACATTGCACCGCACTGCATATGTGTACGATACACAAGGAAATATGGCAGAAGCGATACGCTTCTATCGCCAAGCACTGGAACTGGCAGGCGACGCTCCCGCCATTGCCCAAGAGATTCAAAACCGCATTGATAGTATTCAAGCGGCGCAATCACCGAAACCATAAACCATCATGCTGATGGCAGAAATGATTCAAACGGCTCCCGACGAGCCAGGCATTTACAAAATGTTTGGCTCTGGTGGAGTCATTTTGTATGTCGGGAAAGCGAAGTCGCTGAAAAAACGACTGAAAAACTATCTGAGCAGCGACCTTTCGCCGAAAATCAGCAAAATGGTGGCTCTGGTAGAGCACGTCGAGTGCGTGCGCGTGTTTAACGAAAACGAAGCCTTCATCCTCGAAAACACGCTTATTAAGCAACACCAGCCGCGCTACAATACCTTGCTGCGTGACGATAAAACCTACCCTTTTATCCGCATCGATTTCCGTCACCCATATCCCCGCATTGACACGGTACGCCGCATAAAAGCCGATGGAGCACGCTACTTTGGCCCGTATGTTCACGGCAGCAGTGTGTTTCGCCTCTTACGTCTGTTGGCGCATCTGTATAAGCTGCGCAGCTGCTCCAATACCGAGTTCGCACGGCGTACCAAGCCGTGTATCGAATACGAAATCGGCAATTGCCTCGCGCCTTGCGTATATGATGTTGCGGCGGCCTACCGTGCCGAACTTGATGAACTGATTGCTTTTCTCAAAGGAAAGAGTAAGCGGACAATCGAGCGAATGGAACAGCAGATGCGCCATTTCGCGCAGGTACTCGACTTTGAGCGTGCCGCCGAAGTGCGTGACCGCCTTGCGTCGCTCTCTACCGTGCTTGCGAGCCAGACCGTACTTGATCAACGCAGCTATGATGCGGATGTGTATTGGATTGAACCCTTGCCGCGTCAGGAGCGCTACCTTGCTTCCATGCTGATTGTCCGTGATGGCAAGCTTTCCGGAAGCCTTGTCAAACGGCTGGCTGGAGCACAAAGTGACGACGATGCGGTCGAATCCCTTATCGGCCAGTACGCCGCCGGATTGCAGCCACCACAGATGATTATCTGCAACCTTGCGGCACCCGAAAGTGTTCACCATTTCTTGCGTGAAAGCCGGATCGAATTTATCACACCGCAACGGGGTTATAAAAAACGGACACTAGAGCTGGCGCAGATGAATCTCAGCCGCCATCGCGAAAAAGTTGAGGCCGACCTGAGCGAACAATTGCGGCAGATGTTTGGCCTTACTCGCCTGAGTCGCATTGAATGTTTCGATATCTCCGCTTTTCAGGGAAGCTATCCCATTGGTTCGATGTCCGTGTGGGAGGAAGGGGAACTTCATCCGGCGGCCTATCGCTTATTCAAGCTCGAAGGATTTACGCAGAACGACGACTATCAAATGATGTACACCACGCTCTTGCGACGTTTTACGGGAACGTTGGCGCACGAGCCCCATCCCGATATTCTGGTGATTGACGGCGGCGCATCGCAACTCGATATGGCACTGAAAGCATTAAGCGAAGCGGGCGTTTCTCTACCGCTTACCGTTGCTATCTCAAAAGGACGCAGTGCCAAACGGCGTGGGGAGGCAAAGTCAATATTTGACGAAATTCATCTTCCCGGACGCAAAAATACACTCGCCATTAAGCCAAACTCACCACTACGGATTTTCCAACTCGTACGCGACGAAGCGCACCGCTTTGGCATTACCGCTCACAGCAAAGGGCGCGACCGTGAAAGCCAGACCAGCACGCTACTCTCACTTTCCGGAATCGGCCCTGGAACCCTAAAGCAACTTCTGATGCATTTTGCCAGCTTTGAGGAAATGGCCGCTTACCCAGAGCGTGTTTGCACCCTTATCGGGGAAAAGAAGGGAAAGATACTGCTTGATCATTTGGCGAAAAATTTAGGGTAGGCTCAATACGGCACAACTAAAGCAGCCACCTGATACGCTTTGGCGCGTTCTGGTGGCTGTTCGTAATGTGCATGATGGTGGGCCCGCTGTGACTCGAACACAGGACCGCTCGGTTATGAGCCGAGAGCTCTAACCAACTGAGCTACGGGCCCTCTAAAAGGAAGCTCTTTATGCCGGAGAGTGCAAAAAAACGCAAGGAATTTTTCGTGCCAGTATGCTTTCAGGAGCGCTTCAATACTCCCAATAGGTTCAGCTCGGCAGTGTCCTCGTCGAAAAAATGTTACCTTGAGAAGGGTTCCTCTGTGCGGGAAATGATTTCTTTGATAGTATCCACCCTGTTTTGAAGAAAGACAGAAACAGCGCATCATATTCAGAGTAGAAGGTGGTCTATGCTCACAAAAAGAATTATCCCCTGCCTCGACGTTGCTGCCGGGCGGGTTGTTAAAGGGGTCAATTTCGTCAACTTGATTGATGCCGGAGATCCCGTCGAAGTTGCCAAACGCTATAATGCCGAAGGGGCTGACGAAATTACGTTTCTTGATATCACGGCTTCGAGCGATAATCGCGGTATTCTGCTGGATGTCGTGCGGCGCACGGCAGATCAGATTTTTATTCCGCTGACCGTTGGCGGAGGAGTTCGTACCATCGAAGATATCCGCGCCTTACTGGGAGCTGGTGCCGATAAAGTGAGCATCAACACCGCCGCGGTGCATACTCCCGAATTAGTGCGTGAAGCGTCTAAAGTTTTTGGTTCGCAGTGCATTGTTGTGGCGGTTGACGGCAAGCAAGTTGCTCCGGGGAAATGGGAAATTTTCACTCACGGCGGACGCAATCGCACGGGTATTGATGCCGTAGAATGGGCACAGAAAATGGAAGCGCTCGGTGCTGGCGAAATCCTTCTGACCAGTATGGATCGGGATGGCACAAAAGCGGGCTACGATTTAGACTTTACCCGTGCCGTATCTACCAGCGTCGGCATTCCTGTCATTGCCAGTGGTGGTGTTGGCACACTCGAACATATTGCCGAAGGCTTCACCAAGGGGGCGGCGGACGCTGCACTTGCGGCATCAATTTTTCACTTTGGCACCTATACCATTGACGAAACCAAAGCCTATTTGCAAACACAGGGAATTCCCGTTCGCTACCCCGTCTATCGGGTCGAGGTCGCTGTTTGAGTGCCAAAGGATATCTTAGCCTGAGTGAATACTATCGGCAGCGGTACGGCAAAAAAGTTTATAAAGTTCCTATTGATGCCGGCTTTAGTTGCCCGAACCGCACCTCTCGTCAGGAAGGTGGTTGTGTTTACTGCTCCGGCAGTGGCGCCGCCGCCGCCATTGCCGCCGAAAATAGTCACGACATTGCTACTCAGGTGATCCGCAATATTGCTTACCTGAAACGACGCTTTAAAGCCGAAAAATTTGTGGCCTATTTTCAGGCCTACACCAACACCGTTGGCACTCCAGCGCAACTCAGCGAGCTGTGGCAAGCTACGCTTGACCAGAGTGCTGACTTTATAGGTCTTTCCGTGGGGACACGACCAGACTGTTTGCCGGATGAAATACTCGATGTGCTCTGCGAATTTTCACGCCGTGGCTACGAAGTGTGGGTTGAACTTGGCGTACAAAGCCTGAAGGACGAATCGCTCCAGTTTATCCGCCGTGGACATAGCGTTGCCACTGCACTCGATAGCATTGCTCGCTTACGCCATCGTTCACTGAACGTCTGCGTGCACGTTATTTTTGGCCTCCCAACAGAAACACTGGACGAGGCGGTTGCGCATGTGCAGCAGCTTGGCGAAGCAGGAATAGATGGGATTAAAATCCATATGCTGCATATTCTGGAAGGAACTGACCTTGCCACGCTCTATCATGCGAACCCTTTTCCCATGCCGACGCGGCAAGAGTACGCTGCCGCTGTCGCCAGCGCTATCGCCACGCTCCCTGCACACGTTGTGGTGCAACGACTCACGGGGGATGCTCCAGCTCACGAAGTGTTAGTCGCCCCACTTTGGATTGCTGATAAAATGGCCACATTGCGTGAAATTGAATTGGCAATTGAGCGTTTATATGCGGTAGTATAGCTACCACTTAGCAGCGAAGCAGACGCTTTTTACATAACACTTACCCCTGAACTTGGAACTCATCATGCGTAATTCTGACCATTCATCTTTTCCTGATGTGGCATTAGAAAGTAGTACCGCTCAAACGCAAGGGGTTGGCATTGCTGCTTACCAAGCCGAGCTTGAAGTGCAAAATGAAAATTTACGGCTTGCACAACGCCACATGGAACAGGCGCGGGATGCTTTCGCCCGGCTGTACAACTTTTCGCCCAATGGATATTTAACCCTGAGTAGCAGTGGAATTATCCTGCAACTGAACCAGACTTTTGCCGATATGCTTGGTTTGTCGATCAGTGACCTTACCTACCAGCCGTTTGTAAATTATCTTTCCGAAAATGAACGGCGCATATTTCTCGCTCGCTATCCATCGTTTTTCAAAAGCCCACGTGATAAAAATATCGAAACAACTTTGCGTGGCTGCAATGGTCGTGTGCATGTCCGTTTAACTGGCAGAAGTGAATTCGCCGCCTTTTTTTCGCCAAAGCGTCAGGAGGAAGGGACGGTACTCCTCCTTGCGGTTAACGACATTACAGAACAGCACCGCTTGGACGAAGCACGCCGCGACAGCGAGGAAAAATTTCGTCTGATCGTCGAAACCACCACCGACATGATTTTCCAAATTGATCATGCCAGCATATTTACCTATGCCTCTCCTGCCACTCCAAGCGTCATTGGGTGGGAAGTCGAACAAATCGTCGGGACGAGCTTTATCAAACTGATAGCCCCAGAGTCACTTGAAGTTGCCATGAAGGCTTTTGCGCAAGTTATGGAAGGAACCTCAATACAGCTTTTAGAATTGCAAATTCTCCGGAGCAACCATTCAACCATAACCGTTGGTGTGAGTGTTGCCCCTCAGATCCGTAACGGTTCTGTTATCGGGCTGCAAGGGATTGCACGCGACATCTCCGTTCGCAAAAAACTGCTTGACGATCTTTCACGATCCAACACCGAACTCGAACAATTTGCGTATGCGGTGTCGCATGATATGCGGCAGCCATTGCGAATGATTAACAGTTATTTGCAAATCCTTGCCAAAGAACTGGGTGGTGATATATCCCAAACGGCGCGTGACTGCATTCATTATGCTACTGATGGTGCCGTCCGTATGGATCAAATGATTGTCTCACTGCTCGCTTACTCGCGTATCGGGCGCAAAAGTGATCCGATCGGCGTGGTCAGTCTGCGGGAAACACTCGACGAAGCCCTCACGTTTCTTGCACCCGCCATTCTAGAAACCCAAGCTATCATTGAAATCAACGGAGAGTTTCCCGCTTTCACGCTGAGTCGTGACGAGATGGTTCGATTGTTTCAAAATCTGGTCGACAACGGGTTGAAATACCAACCGGTTGGGCGCATACCACACATCACCATCACCGCCAGAGAAAGCGATAAAAATTGGATTTTTTCCGTCGAAGATAACGGAATTGGCATCGATCCTTCACAAGCACACCGACTTTTTCAGGTATTTTCCCGCCTTCAGTCGCGAGCGAAATACGACGGCAATGGCGTCGGCCTTGCGATATGTCGTAAAATTGTCGAAAAGCACGGTGGTAAAATCTGGATTAAGTCATTTGGCGATGGGCATGGGACGACCTTTTATTTTACCATTCCCAAAACAACGAATCCCGTAACAATATGAGCAGTAACTCGCTTGCCCGTTTGCAACACCTAGAACGGTGGATGTCCATTTTTTTTACTCTGCTCGCAGCAGTATGGAGCAGCTTAGTTATTATTATGGTACTCAAACGGCAGCTCGACACCAACCTTCTCGGATATGGTTCACTCTGGGTCGTCGGCATTCTTGTTTTGTGGTTTAGCTGGTGGCGAGCCAGCAAACGACTTTCGACCGAACAAATCATCAATGAGCGCGAAACCCTCATTCTACAACTGAACCGTGCGAATGCTGAACTGCAACGATTTGCCGAAATCTCCGCCCACCACCTTCAGGAACCGACCCGTCGCATCGCCGCCTATACCAAACGACTTCGCCAACACATGCACGGCACAACATTAGACGACGAAACGACCCTGACCATCACCTATATTGAAGAAGGGGCGGAACAACTGCGCGCTATCGTGCGCGACATACAGCTCTACCTCGCCGCCAGTGAACCACGGGGCGAAATACAACCGCTCGACCTTTGCCAGTTAGTGAACAAAATCCAGCACGAAAAAAGCCACCTGCTATCAGCATGCAACGCAACCATTACGTGCCACAGTACAATACCCCTGTTTCTTGACGCCGGGCGCGCCAAAGATATATTTTCTATTTTAATCGATAATGCAGTACGGTATCAGCGCGAAAACATTCCGCCAATTATTTCTATCCGAAGCTATCAAGAAAAGACTGCATTGCGAATAGAAGTAAGCGACAACGGACGAGGCATCCCGCAAGAGTATCACCAGCGAGTGCTGCGCGTGTTCGAAAAACTTCAACATGCTGACCGTGAAGGAACGGGAGTTGGATTAGCCATTGTACGGCGAATTGTCGAGAGTTGTGGTGGACGCATATGGCTGGATTCTCAGCATGCGCATGGAATAACTGTGTACCTTGAATTACCCAATAGGAAACCAAAATGAATCATGCTCAAGTAAAACCGTTTGTAATTCTGCTCGTTGAAGACGAACCCGCCGATGCTCACCTCGTAAAAATGGCATTACAGGAGAACCGGGTTTTAACTGAAGTTCACCATGTATCGGATGGTGTGGAAGCACTTGAATTTTTGCGCCGACAAGGGGAAACGTTTTCTCGTGTGCCACGCCCCGACTTAATCCTCCTTGACCTGAATATGCCACGCATGGATGGGCGCGAACTTTTAGCCGCTCTTAAAAAAGACGAAGATTTTTGCGGCATTCCTGTCGTCATGCTTACCACGTCCGACGTCGAACGCGATGTTATTGCATCCTATAAACTCGGCGCAGCGGGATACATTACAAAACCCGTTGACTTTGAACAATTTGCCATCGCCATTCGGCAACTCGAAGGGTATTGGTTTACCTTAGTAAAACTCCCAGAGAACAACACATGAATGCTAACTTTACGGTTCGCGTACTGCTCGTTGAAGATGAACCTGGCGACGCGGGACTGATTCGGCAAGCTCTCAAGAACTCCCCCGTAGGGCATTTTGACATTGAGTGGGTCACCTCACTCGCGGAAGCCGAAGCCGTGCTGGCGCATCATCGTCCCGACGTAATATTGCTCGACCTATCGTTACCTGACTCGTTCGGGTTACCCACCGTGCAACATCTCAGAGCCCTGTCGCTTGCGACGATGATTCCTATCATCGTCCTCACTGGAAACGACAACGAATCCTTTGCGCTTGAAGCACTCGAAGTTGGCGCGCAAGACTATCTTGTCAAGGGGACTTTTTCAAACGACTCGCTTATCCGGGCTATTTACTACGCCAAAACGCGGGCGCAACTCGAAAAAAAACTTGTCGACTTCAACGCAACGCTCGCCAAACAAGTAGAACAAGAAATACGTGAACGCAACCTTGCCAGCGCAACCTATAAAAACCTGTTCGATGCCGTTCCCGATGCAATCATTATCCACCGCTTTGACGCCCAAGGTAACTCGACCTTTATCACCGAAATGAATCAAAGTGCCTGCCAGATGTTTGGTTACACACCAGAAGAAATGATGCAGCTTACCCCAGCCGACCTCGGCCTGTGTTCACAAAGTACTGGCAATAATCGAGCCTCCTGCACCGCACGCGCGGTGCCGCGCGATGCCGAAATGGAACTCACCCGCGCTGATGGCTCCAAGTTTCTAGCGGAATACACCTGTTATTGCCAGCCGCGCCTTCCGGGCGCTCCTGCATTTGCTGTCGTGCGCGATGTAACCGAAAAAAAACGTATGGAGCACGAACGAAAACTCAGCCAGCAAATGTTGATACAGCAATCGAAAATGGCAGAATTAGGCACTATGATTGGTGCTATCGCCCATCAATGGCGCCAGCCACTCAATATCATTAACCTCCTCGTTGCTGACTTGCCTGAAATGTACGCCTATGGCGAAATCGAGCCGGAAGAACTCACTGGCATATCAGAAACTGTCGCCGAACAAGTCCGTTTTATGTCGCAAACCATCGAAGACTTCCGGAATTTCTACAAGCCATCGTTAGAACCACAGAATTTTGATATGGAAATGGCAGTTCGCGAAGTGTTGAGCATGCTTTCGAAACAATTCGTTCTTGATAATATTCAAGTCGATATCGAAGTGACCCTCACGCCGCCCTTGCCCGCCATTGGCTATCGCAATGAATTCAAACAAGTCGTTCTGAATCTTCTTAATAATGCCCGTGATGCTTTTATTGAACGAAAAATAGCCTATCGCCGCATCGTTATCACGTTTAATCAACATTCCGAAAAAGTCGCGCAAGTCTGTTTTCAAGACACCGCCGGCGGCATAGCCGAAGAACTCCTGCCCGATAAACTCTTTGAGCCTTTCACCTCTACGAAAGGCGAAGGCGGCACTGGGATAGGACTCTCGCTTGCTCGCATGATTATGGGAAAAATGCACGGCAACATCGAAGGGGCGAACAGCGGACGTGGAGCAAAATTCTGCCTCTCGCTACCCGCTCGTAACGCATAAATATGGAAAATACAGGGGAAATTCATGCTCATTCTTGTAACCGGCTGCGCCGGATTCATCGGCTTTCATACCGCGAAAACACTCCTTGAACGGGGCGACAGCGTTGTCGGCTTTGATAGCGTTAACGATTACTACGACACTGCTCTCAAAGAAACACGTCTTAAAATTCTTGCCGAAACTGCCACCCGCACTGGCAATACCTTTCTTTTTATACGTGACAACCTTGCCAACCTGAAAGCTGTGGAACAGTGTTTCGCTGACCACCGTTTCGACCGCGTCATCCATCTGGCCGCGCAAGCCGGAGTTCGCTACTCGCTGGTCAATCCCCACGCCTACGTCGAAAGCAATATCGTCGCGACCACGAATATCCTGGAAGCCTGCCGTCATGCCGAAACACCACACCTCACCTACGCCAGCACCAGCAGCGTGTATGGCGCGAATACCCGAATGCCCTTCAGTGAACACAATGGAGTCGACCACCCGCTCCAATTTTATGCCGCTACCAAACGTGCCAACGAACTGATGGCACACAGCTACAGCCACCTCTATAAACTTCCCACCACCGGACTCCGCTTTTTTACTGTTTACGGCCCTTGGGGACGACCCGATATGGCGCTCTTTCTTTTTACTAAAAACATACTTGCAGGTGAACCGATCCAAGTCTTCAATCATGGTAACCATACCCGTGACTTCACCTACGTCAGCGATATTGTCGAAGGGGTTATCCGCGCCAGCGACCAAATCGCTGCACCGAATCTTGCATGGAACAGCGACACCCCAGACCCTGCGACCAGCAACGCGCCCTATCGCATCTTTAACATCGGCAATAACAACCCAGTAAAACTTAGTGAATATATTGACGCAATCGAAAAAGCGCTCAATAAAAAAGCGATCAAAGAACTCCTGCCACTGCAGGCTGGCGATGTACCTGACACCTTTGCCGACGTGAGTGAGCTGGAAAAACAAATCGCCTATAAGCCAAGCACCCCAGTGCAAGAAGGGGTTGCTCGCTTTGTGCGCTGGTATCGGGAGTATTATCAGGTGTAACTGACCTTTTCTTCTTGGCATGAGAAGAGGCAAGCCTTTGACTTTTTGACAGAGAGTACTATACTCTCCCTATGATTCTCTCGGGCGCACGCATTTCACAAGGAGGTGTCCCATGATCACCAGCAAACATATATCAGGAGCTTTTGAGCGCAATTACCAGCAGTCGTATCAAAACGTTGTTGATTCGGCCAAGCGCATTTCGTCAGGCAAAGCCCTTACCACCGACAGCCCGGTGAACGTGGTTATTGGGGAGAGATTTGCGGCCAAAGTAACCGAAAATTTTAATCTTCTGCGCAATGCGCAAGATGCCATTAGTATGAATCAAACCAAAGATGGCGGGCTGAGCAGTGTTGGAGATTCCTTGCAACGGATGCGTGAATTGGCGGTGCAGTATAAGAACGGGACATTGACCGATGATGATCGGCAAATCATCGCCTATGAAGCACAACAAATGGCAGAAGGCATTAACGATATTGCCAAGATGGTCGAATTTAACGGCCATAAAATACTTGGTGGTTTTGACAGTGCTTCTCTGGGTGTTAACGGTTTAAACCTTGGAGCAGAAAACTCTCTTGCCGTTATCGACCAAGCGCTTTCAACCGTGAATTCATCCCGCGCGACTATTGGTGCTCAAGTCAATCGCGAAGAGGCGAACATCAATAACCTTGCGCAAAGCGCTATTGCTCAATCGGCCGCAGAACAAAGCCTGCGCGGTGTAGATTTGGCACGTGAGATTACCAAATTAACGACTTCGCAGATGCTCATGGAAGCCGGAATGTATGCCCAAAAAGCGCACCAAGAAATCACTATGAACCGCTTGAGCGGCCTCCTTGGACTTTCCTCATAAACGAGGAAAAATCGCTTGACGAGTCCGCTGTTTTTCTGTAATCTCCTGCCTCGTCGCAGGAGTGGCGGAATTGGTAGACGCGCTATCTTGAGGGGGTAGTGTCCAACGGTCATGCGGGTTCAAGTCCCGCCTCCTGCACCACTTTAAACCTTAATTAACCGAGAGTTTCCGCTCTCGGTTTTTTTATTCTTCTCCGAACTCTGACGCAGGAATATCGCATGTCACCGACCAACACTCCCCAACCACTAGATGCCAAACTCTTACAAACTCGCATTATGCCTATTCTCGCCTTTGCTATCCTTTTTTCTGTACTCAACGGCGTCATGTTCAATGTCGCTATACCCGATATTGCTGCTACGTTTTCCCTCTCCCCTTCAACCGTGAGTTGGGTTGTCAGCGCCTACGTGGTCATGTTCGCTCTTGGCTCGGTGCTGTACGCCAAGCTGGCAGAGCGTTTTGCCATCCGCGATCTGATCAGTGTTGGCCTTGGTCTTTTTAGCCTCGGTTCAGTGGTTGGATATGTGGGCGATTCGTTTGCTTGGTTGATGATCGGGCGCTTAATTCAGGCAAGTGGCGCTTCTGGCATCCCCGCGCTGGGGATGATGCTAGCCACGCTCTATGCCCCAGCCCACTTAAAAGGGACGGTATTGGGAATGTTTGCGTCAACCGTTGCCTTTGCGGCAGGCATCGCGCCATTGGTTGGAGGTTTTCTGGCGGGTAACTTCGGCTGGAAAGCGCTCTTTTTTCTGCCACTGGCAACACTCATTGTCATCCCAGCATTTCGCCGCTTTCTCCCGGACGAAATAAAACACCCCCGCCCGTTTGATTTCTTTGGCGCGACCGCTTTTGCGGTCGCTATTACGGCACTGTTATTTGCCGTCACCAAGGGGCGTTGGGATTTATTGCTGGGCGCTGTTATCGCCGCAGCACTATTTGCCTGGCATATCCGCCGTGTCAGCGCCCCGTTCTTGCCACCAGCGCTGTTTGGTCTGCGTCGCTATCGCAGTGGACTCATCATTGTGATTCTCGCTATCGCCCCCGCGTTTGCCATGATGTTTGCCGTGCCCATCATGCTGCGTGATGTCCATGCGCTGGATACAATGGCGATCGGCCTTGTCACGTTTCCTGGAGCGATGAGTGGCGCGCTCGCCGGATATTTTGCCGGAAAATTTTCCGCCAGACTGACACCGTATCGCATTGTACTGGGCGGAATTGTCATTTTGGGAAGTGGACTCATCGCGCTGATGGTATTGCACCGTTTTGATCCATGGGTGACGGCACTTTGTTTAGTATGCGGCAATGGTGGCTTCTCCATTATCCATTCATCACTTGCCAATACCATTTCTGAGACATTGGAACGGGTAAATACGGGTGTTGGGATGGGACTGTTTAACCTGACTTTTTTCCTTTCAGGTGCACTGGGAACGGCTGCGGCGGGGCGGGTACTTTCGATACCACTTCCGAGCATTCCGGTTGATGCCTACACTGTCCTTTTCGGCGTCATTGCGCTGGTGAGTGGGTGCGCGTTTGTCGCCTTTCGCCGAGTATTTCGGCAGGCTCTGTGAGCCTTCCCAGCAAACGCAGAATCCCATCTAAAGTTGTGTATGGATGTGGTGGGCAACCGGGAATATAGAGGTCGACTGGTACGAGATCGCCAACACCGTTGTGTGTTTCTGGTGAATCGTGATACGGGCAGCCGGAAATGGCGCAGGCGCCAACGGCTATCACGATTTTCGGGTCTGGTGTGGCGACGTAGGTTTCTAGCAACGCGTGACGCATGTTTTCACTTACCGGACCGGTTATCAGTAGCCCGTCGGCATGGCGTGGCGAGGCGACAAACTGCACCCCAAACCGTCCCATATCAAAAACAAGTGTTCCCAGTACGTTGACATCTGCTTCGCAGGCATTGCACCCACCAGCGGACACTTGCCGCAGCTTTAAGGAGCGACCAAGGATACGGCGAATCGCCCCTGGCAAGGCCGCTTCCGGCAGCAACGGACGGAAATGGTTCGTCGCAGTGACGATAAGCCCCTCGCGCTGTCGTGCTGCGAGACGATGTTCGCGGCTCATTTGTAGCGCTCCAGATGGGCACGCCTGCGCGCATTCGTTGCAGAAAACGCACCGCCCCATATCGAGTTGCCAGTGTGGTGTTGTCGTAATCGCTGCCGTCGGGCAGGCGTTACGGCAGACAACGCACCCGACAGTGCAACGTGTTTGATCGAACAACGGCGCGCCGCTATACCGTTCGGGCAATGTTGGTTGTTGTTGCGGCCACGGGGCAGTGCGATAGCCCTGACGCCAGCGTTCGTGGAGCGTGTGAAGCATACAGTCACCTTTCCCTATAAATCGTGCCCACAGTACGACAAGTTAAAACTCTTATTGCACAGTGGAAAATCAGAAATTTCTTCGTTGCGTAGTGCCATTGCCAGTCCGCTCCAATTGTGAAATGACGGATCGACCACTTTATACCGAGCCCACTTGCCATGTTCATCCGTCAGTCCGACATGCACGACGACTCCGCGCCACCCTTCAACCAAGGTGCAGGCAATCTGTTCGGGTTGCAATATGAGCGGCGCATCTGCCACGCAAAGCGCGCCACCGGGGAGTTTCTGTAAGGCACCCTCGATGCGTTTCAGGCTGGTGGTGATTTCTTGCTGCCGAATGCTAGCGCGCGCAAACACGTCGCCACCGCTCGCTGTAGCCGCTTCACCTGCTTGTAGTCGCATTGACTCATAGAGAGGAAAGTCACTGCGTGCATCGCCACGAATGCCACTTGCCCGCGCCGCCATTCCCACTAACCCGAGTTCGCGAGCTGCGTGCTCGCTGACAACGCCAACCCGCTCTAATCGTCCCAATACCGATGGTGTTTCAAAAAAGAGGTCGAGCGACCCGTGTGTGTCGCGCCCGACAGTCGATAGTGTTGCCAATATCGTTCCTGCCAACCCGTCAGAAATGTCGTGCTGTACCCCACCAGGCCGCAATAGTCCGCGACCAAAGCGGTTCCCGCAGAGTGCCGCTGTGAGGTTCAGGTAATCGCCACGCAGACGTCCATTGAATGATGCCACTGGGAGGAATCCCACGTCGCCTGCCAACGCGCCGATATCGCCAACATGGTTGGCAAGCCGTTCGAATTCAAGCGCGATAGCACGGATCGTTGCGGCACGCGGCGAAATTTCAGCATGACTTAACGCCTCTACCAGCGCGCACCATGCGGTACCGTGGCCAATGGTGGTATCTCCTGCCAGCGTTTGCGCTTGCCACAAACTCAGGGTTGATACCCCGTTCCTTTCAATCAATCGTTCGGCATCGCGGTGTTGGTAGCCAAGTGAAATTTCAAGGTGCAGTACTTCCTCCCCATAACACTGGAAGCGGAAATGCCCCGGTTCAATGACCCCTGCGTGTACGGGACCAACAGCAACTTCGTGAATATCGTGCCCCGTCACGTGATAATACGCCATTTCGCCAACACTGGGATGACCAGCCGGACGATGCCACACATCGGCTCCTGTACGCCAGGACGCATGAAAGCGCACTGGTTTTAACCACGGGTGGCCGAGTGGTTCTAGTCCGTATTGTTCGGCGATTTCCCTTTCAAACAATTGCAGTTGTGGTATATCGGCGGCCAGTGAATCAAAACATTGCCCGATGATGGTCGAGCCAATTTCTAGCGTTGTTTCGCCGGTGTGGAGCAGGGCAAAGAGTTGAAACTCGTCGCTCTTTGAGCGTGGTGCGACAAAATAGGCTAACACGCGCGCCCCTTCGCTGATCATGATTCGCATCACTTCGCTAAATGTGGCGTAAGCCGTAACGGGAACCGACTGGCGTGGGATGGCCACACCGTTCCAGTACGGGATAAAGCTACTCATGCGCTACCTCCTAGCAAGGCAGCGGCTTGATACAGCAATGCCACCAGCGGTTCGGGCTGATAGATACCGAGTGTGATGGTTGCGAGAAGCAGCAGCAATGGTGGCAGTGTTGTGCGCCACGAATCACGATAGGGATTTTCGGCTACACTGGCATCGGCATTGCCAAACGACATCCGGAAAACCGTTTGCGCCATCCCGATGAAGACTATCGCTAGCGTGGCCAGAAAAACCAGTGCGATCAGAGGTTTATCAGCGCTGAATATGGCGCGGACAATGGTGAATTCGCTGAAGAAAAGTGCTGCTGGGGGTGTTCCGGTGACGGCGAAGAAGCCGGCAATGAAAATCGCACCTGACATAGGCAGGACGGCCAATGCGCCACGTACTTGCGAAAGGTGTTTGCTGCCAAAACGGCGATGAATATTCCCTGCTGCCAGAAAAAGCGTCCCTTTGACAAGCGCGTTGCCGATCAGATGAATCATCCCGCCAAAAAGTGCCGCGCCACCAATGGCAACCGAAATGGCCAAAATTCCGACGTGTTCGACGCTTGAATAGGCGAGCATCCGTTTGAAGTCAGGCTGGCGCATCACAAAAATGGCTGCCACCACTAACGAAAGAAGTCCCAAGGCGAGTAGTGTTTGCTGTGCCGTTGCCATTTGTCCTGCGGCATTCATTAGCTGTACTCCGCGTAAAATTGCCAGAAACGCGACGCTTGTCAGGCCGCCCGCTAGCAGCGCGCCAACGAGCCCAGAAGCTTCGCCATAGGCATCGGGCTTCCAACTGTGGAGTGGCGCAAGTCCCATTTTCGTGCCGAATCCGACAAGCATAAATACATATCCCGCCAAGAGCCATGGCGGCGAGAGCGCTGCCGCATGATGCAGCAGTTCGTCGAGAATAAGCACCGTTGGTAATTGCGCGTGCAAAGCGCTATAGCCGATAAAGAGGATGCCAAGCATGGCGAGTGCAATTCCTACCGAACAAATCAGCATATATTTCCATGTCGCTTCAATAGAGCGGCTATTGCGGTTGTAGTAAATCAGTGGCGCACTGGCGATGGTCGTAGCTTCAACGGCAAACCACAGTAATCCCAAATGACGCGACACAATTGCCAGCATCATGGAACTTTGAAAAATTAGCAGACAAAAAATAAAGATCCGATTGCCCCGTTCCTGACGATAGGCCAGATACTCCACCGCGTACCACGCGCACATGGCAAACAATAGTGACGTGGCGAATAAGACAACCTGCCCGAGCGGATCAAGGCCAATCCACAGGGTATCCACTTCGGCAGGGAGTAGACCAAGCGCCAGCGGCACACCAATCCCGGCAAAAAGGAGCCCGCTGAGCAGGAGCAGCCACGAGCGAAACTGAAAGGAAGGGACGGTCAGTACGAGCACTGAAAAGAGTAATGGCAGCAGGATAAGGAGGTATATCCACATATCAATCCCTCAACGAACAGAGGTTTTCGGTATTGATCGACGAAAACTCGCGGTTGATATGGTTCATCACAATTCCCATCACAAATACACCCACTAAAACGTCAAGCAAAATACCCGCTTCGATTGCCAGCGGAATCGCATCAACCAGTAGGAGACCAATCAGAAAAACTCCATTTTCAAAAACGAGATACCCCACAACTTGCGTAATCGCCTTGCGCCGCGTAATCAGTAACAAAAAACCGGTTCCAAGTACCGCAAGAGCCGTCGGTATTAACAGCGAAGTGGCATGGGCATCAATGAGTGGCAACGATTGCGCAAAAAGAAAGGCAAGAGCGGTAATAACTGCTCCCAGCAGCAACGTAGGGATGTAACCAATCACCGGTTCCACTTCACGCCGGATTTTAATATCGGCCATCGCGCGGGAAAGATACCATGGAATAATCACCCCTTTGAGGGCGAGCGCAATTGTGGCGAGCGAGACGCTGTGAAGACTTATCCCTTGGCTAACCAACACGAGCACTGCCAGCACCACCCCCTGTAGCGCAACCGCACGTATCAGTGCGCCAAGACGCGAAGATCCGAGCAAAAGAAAATTTATCAGCAGGACACTCAGCAGCAGCAGTTCAGCAAATGACGTCATGATTCACCTCATCAACAACATGCAGGCAACGATGCTGATCGCCATGATGCCAATTAAAACTTGCGGAATTCTGATCAAACGCAGTCGAGCAATGGTTGATTCAACTGCCCCGACCAACACGGCTATCGCCATCATGCCGACGAGGAAGAGAAGGGTATCGAAAACCAACTGATCCGTGCGCCATGGAAAGGCAATATTTCCGACTAAGGCTGCGAGTACAAAGAGCTTCATGGCAGCGCCGTGCAATACCAGCGCAAAGGAGGGGCCACTATGATCAAGCACCATAACTTCGTGAATCATGGTAAGTTCTAAATGGGTATTGGGGTCGTCGAACGGGATGCGGCAACTCTCTACCAGCATCACAACAAACAGGCAAAAAGAGAGTACCCCAAGCGAAGCGGTGTGGTGTTCCCAACCAGCGCGAATTACCGCGTGATTGTACATGGCGCCCAACGACGAATCACCAGCGAGGAGAATCAGCGTCATCAGGCAAAAGAGCAGCGTTGGTTCGACCAGTGATGCGTAGCTCACTTCACGAGCGGCACCCATGGCTTCAAAACTCGAACCGGTATCAAGGGCGGCTGTTGCCACAAAGAAACGTGCCAGAGCGAATAGGTAAAGAAAAAGGATCACATCGCCTTGGAAAGAAAACGGTGCGTCAAGCGGCCCTAGTGGTAAGAATAGCACCGCCAGTAACGGCACAAAGAAGCCGAGCACTGGGCCTGTTTGGAAAATCCATGTCGTCACGCGACTGATTACCATCCCTTTGTGCCACAATTTCCAGATATCGAAATACGGTTGCAGGAATGGTGCACCATAACGTCCCGCAAAAAATGCCTTTGTTTTATTGATGATGCCTAAGAGCAGCGGTGCAAACAGCAGCAGAAGGGTCAGATGTAAGACGATGCGAGCGAGTATCATGCGACCCCTCCCCAGAACGTCCAAAAGAGCAAAGCAGCAAGCGTTAACGCAATGTAGAGCAAGTAGATCCCAACAAATCCCCGCGTTAACCACGATTTAATCGCACTGCATCCGCGCTGGAATTGGCCCGTAGTCGGAAGGAGTACGCTATCCAAAATTTTATCGTGTGACTCTGTATGGAATGCTATAGCGGCGGGCAACACCCCTTCGGCAACGCCACGGGAACGGTGAAAGCCGACTCCCCAGCGGAACAGATGAACCAACGTTTGGGCGAATGATGACGCGGTGTATTGCATGCGCACCGTCGGATGAAGATAGCCGCAGCCCCAAGTCGAGCTGCGCGGAGCATAACGCGCCCGACGTACCAGCCACCAGATTGCTATCCCCGCCACACCCCACACGAGTAGCCCTGTAACGCTGAACCATGTTAACGACGAGGTGATTGCCGCCAGCACTCCAGTGACGTCATTGGTCGCTATAAGCAACGGGTTCACTAGGAGTGATGGCAACAGCCCAATCAGCACACACGCCAGCGTGAGCAGTCCCATCGGCAGGCGCATACTCCAGCCCGGATCGTGCAGCTTTTCGGGAGCAATCTGGCGCGATTCGCCAAGAAATACGGTGCCGAACACTTTCACGAAACAGGCCAGTGCCAATGCGCCTGCCATCGCTAGGATACCAGCGGCCAACAACGCAGGAAGTGAGATAGCGTGTGAATAGGTGAGCGTTTCAAAGAGACCAAGGTAGACAAACCACTCGCTAATAAATCCATTGAGCGGTGGCAGCGCGCAAATGGAAGCTGCGCCACCAAGAAAGGCAATTCCTGTCCATGGAGCATGCCGCAACACGCCGCCATACGCATTGATCTCGCGCGTCTGCCCCATATGAATAACGGAACCGGCACTCAGGAAAAGCAAAGACTTAAAGAGACCATGATTCAGCACGTGCAATAAGGCGCCCGCCAGCCCGAAAATCTGCATGGCAGGATGATCATAAATTCGCCCGAGATAAAAAAGCGCTACCCCGATGAGGATGATACCGATGTTTTCTACGCTGTGATAGGCCAGCAATCGTTTGATGTCGTGTTGTGCTAGCGCGTAGGCGACACCAAAAAATGCCGAAAATGCGCCGAGAACCAGCAATGTCCAGCCCCACCACGGTGGAATAACTGCGACCCAATCATTCAGTCGAATCAATCCGTAAATCCCAGATTTAATCACCACGCCAGAAAGGAGCGCCGAAATATGACTTGGAGCGGACGCATGCGCACTGGGGAGCCAGATATGCAGCGGCATCAACCCTGCTTTTAGACCAAAGCCAAATAACCCAGTCAGCAAAAGTACCGGCGCGGCGTATCCTGCTAAGAGCAGCGGCTCGGCGGGGAAAAACCAATGTCCCTGTTCTGCCCCCATCAGGGCAAAAAGGGCGATTAAACTCAGCGTTCCGGTGTGGGTCGCTGCCAAATAGACAAAACCGGCTCGCTCTACTCCGTTATCGCGGTGGCGCAGTGTCATAATCAGGAAAAACGCCGCCAGTGCCATCACTTCCCACATAATCAGAAAGAGCATTGCATGGGCGCTAATGAATATCATCACCATGCTGCCAAGTAACATTCCAAGTGTAAAGCGGAGCGTGTGGGCGTTGTTTCCTTCTGTGGTTACCGAAAAATACCCCCAGCCATACCAGCTGCACATTCCGCCGACAAAGAAGAGCGAAAGGAGAAAAAATGCCGCAATCGCATCGAGGGAAAACCACGGGAAGGTTGCAATGGGGAGTGATAGCGCCGAAGAGTCGCATACAAAAAAAGCAACGATAGCAGCCAAGCCGCACGCCGAGCCAAGAAGGGCAATACAGAGAGACATCGTTTCAGCTTGGCGTTGCCGAGCCGCTGACGCATTCCAAAAACAGAGTCCTGGAATACCCGAAAAAGCGAACAACAACGCGCTGAAAATGACCATTTCAAGAATCATTTCCCTCTTTATCCCGCCTCTCTGAAGAAATTATAGAACATCTTTTGAATAAGAACTAGATGGCGATTCTTGCGCTCAGCGCGAGAAAAGTCAAGAGGGAGAATGAACCAAAACAAGCAGGAGCAGCATGACCGATCATTCAGCAGCGCGTACTCTCCTAAAATTTTGCTGGACAGTCGGGAGCACTCTATGTTTCATGATCAAACATATGCGTAAAATTACTGAAATGAGGTGCACCGTGCGCCATCCAAGCACACCCGCTCTGTTCTGGTGTTTGATCATTGTTTTGTTGGCTTTCCCAGCACATGCTCTGGCTACGTCAGAACGTGTCGCACTGGACGGTGCCGGGTCGCCTGCTGCTGATACTACGGAAACGACGGAATACCTGTTTATGCCAGTCGATGAACCGGCATTTACCACGCATGAACCACTGTACTTTACGGTGGGGGGGATGCGGGATTTGAATTCACGTTTTCAATTGAGTTTCAAGTATCGCCTTCTCGATCCGGATAGTTTGCCAGTCGAATGGTTTCCGCCGTTAGCAGGCATGTATCTAGGGTACACACAAACATCGCTCTGGAACATCGGCGCAGAATCGGCTCCCTTTCACGACACGAGCTACCGTCCAAGCTTTTTCTGGCAAGGAGCTTCGCAGGGGAAAGGGTTGACGCCCAATCTATTGCGCGGTGGTTTTGAACACGAATCGAATGGCAAGGATGGCGAAAGCTCCCGGAGTACGAACACAATTTTTGCCCAGCCTGTCTGGCACACAACGTTTCGCGATGGGCGATCACTGGCGTTTGCTCCAAAATTCTATCTCTATCTCGAAAAAGAAGACAACGCTGATATTCAACGCTATCGTGGATATGCGGACTGGGTAGTTCGCTACGGCAACGAGGAGGGGTGGATACTGTCAACCAAGTTGAATATAGGTACAAGTGGGCGTGGCAGTGGGCAGTTTGACCTTTCGTATCCGTTGCGTCGACCACTGTTTGCCCGTACGGGTGGTTTTTTGCACTTTCAACTTTTCACTGGACATGGTGAAAGTTTGCTCGATTACAACCTTGATAAAGATACACAATTGCGGATAGGATTTTCGATAGTACGGTAAATTATCTCTGAGGAAATATTGTGACGCTGCAAAATCTTGTTCTCCATATAGACCCGCTCTCGAATCTGCATCTGCTGGTGAGCTTGTTGCAGCACTGCGCGGTATATGCGACGATTATTCTACTTCTCGGGAAACATCCGCTTTTACGAAGCGAGTTTGCGAGTAATATCCTGAATCGTTTTGATATACGGTTGTTTTTGTTTTTTTTCGCCGTACTTGGTATTGGTGAAATGCTTGCCATCCCCTACCACGGAACCTACCTGTATTCGAATGGGGCGCTTGTGCTTGCTGGTGGGTATTTATACGGTATCGGGATGGGGTTGGCGCTGGGGACGACAGCGGGAATATTTCACCTGCTCACAGCAGACTGGCTGGCTATTCCGCTGTGCTTCCTCAGTATTGCTATGGGACTTGCCGCTGGATGGGTTGGTTCGCACGGAAATTTCCACCCGCTGAAAGCGTCTATGCACATCTTTGTGATAAGTTTCGGAAAATTTCTTCTGTTCCCTACTATTTTATCTGCTTCGCCGGTGGCGCTGTTTTTGTTCACAAAAAGTGGACCAGCAACCTTGCTGGTTGAATTTTCCGGCGCATTGCTGCTCATGTATGTCCTGCATTTTCTGGAAGCGCAACGCCACAAAGAGCATAGTTTTGCCGCATCGAATGCGCTTCAGATTGCGAGTCGCACGATTACTGTTCTCAAAGGGGGAATTTCGCCGGAAGCGGCTCAAGGGGTATGCGAGATTATCCGTCGCCATATTCCGGTCGACAGCGTGGCGATCACTGACAGGAAGGAGATTTTGGCGATTGCCGACGATTCGCCCACCCTACATGAAAGTCGCAAGGGGCAGTTTCTCTTCACTCGCCATGCACATCAGGCTATGCAACTTGGCGAGATTGTAACTATTCGTGATGAGCTTCAGCGCAAAGGGAAGCAGGAAAAATACGTGTATCACGCGCTTTATGTGCCGTTGTTTGCGTCTGAGCAAGTGACTGGCTTGCTGATCTTGCACAATTGGGGCGAACGACATTTTTCTCCGTATATCCGTGAGCTTATCAATGGACTGCAACAACTTATCGGTATCCAAATAGAACTCGCAAAACTGCAAAAACATAAGGAACTTTCGGTACAAGCGGAGCTGTTGGCTTTACAGCGGCAGATTAACCCGCATTTCTTTTTTAATTCGCTGAACACTATTATGTCGCTCATTCGTATCGATCCGCCTAAAGCACGTCGCCTTCTCTTGAAAATGAGCGAAATTTTCCGTGTTACGTTTAAAAGTACCTCAGGAACGGTGCCGCTGAGTTCTGAAATTGAAATTGTTAAAAGTTATCTTGAGCTAGAGAAAGCCCGCTTTGGTGATAAAATCCATATTGTCTTTACTATTTCCCCACAGGCACTTCGCTTTCATCTGCCGCAGCTTATCATTCAACCTTTGGTTGAAAACAGCATTGCGCACGGTTTTAAGAATGTTCCGGGTGATTGGCATATTGCGATTGATGCCACGATTGATAGTGGCATTTTCCTGCTGAATATCTCCGATAATGGCAATGGTATTCCGCAGGAACAATGTCAGCAGATACTTGAAATGGGTGTTGGTAATATGTCTGGCGTCGGGCTGAGTAACGTCTATGAACGGCTGCGAAACTACTACGGAAAGCGGCTGACATTCACGGTTGACTCTTCCCCTGGAAACGGCTTTAAGGTGAAAATTGCTATTCAAGAAGAGTAGCATTCTCCTTTTTTCTTGCAAAAGTGCCGTAGACTTTTACGCGCTATGGTTGGTATAGTTCAGAACAGAGTTTCATTATCAGATAGTACATTTTCGGAGGTTTATTCGATGAAAGCAGTTTTACTCTCAGGCTTTGGTGGCCTAGACGTCCTTCGTGTCGGCGAAGCAGAAAAACCTGTTCCCGCGGCAGGGCAGGTGTTGGTTAAAGTGGTAGCATCTTCGATTAACCGTCCTGACATTGTGCAGCGCGAAGGGAATTATCCGCCACCCAAAGGTGATTCGGAAATTTTGGGATTGGAAGTGGCTGGCACCGTAGAAGCACTTGGCGATGGCGTGACGAACTGGAAGGTGGGCGACCGCGTGATGACACTGGTCGGTGGTGGCGGATATGCGGAATATGCCGTCGCGTATGCGAATCACCTCATGCCGATTCCAAGCAGCATGAGTTTTGAAGAAGCCGCGTGTGTGTGCGAATCCTACATTACGGCGTTTCTGAATATCTTCATGATTGGCGAACTCGAAGATGGACAAACCATCATCATTCATGGCGGCGGCGGCGGTGTCAATACCGCTGGCATCCAACTTGTCCGCGCCTTGGCACCAAACTGCAAAATCATCGTCACCGCTTCGCCGGAAAAAATAGATCGCGTACAAGAACTGGGCGTCGACCTTGTGATTAACTACAAGGAAAATCCTGACTTCACCGGTATTATTAAAGAATATACCAATAAAGCGGGCGTCGATCTTATTCTTGATCATATTGGGGCAAAATATCTTGCACCGAACATGAACTCACTTGGCTACAAAGGGAAACTCGTCATTATTGGTGTGACCAGTGGCATTAAGGCAGAGTTAAATCTGGCTCTGATGATGGTAAAGCGTCAGCAGATTATCGGTTCTGTGCTTCGCTCACGCCCCGTGAAAGAAAAAGGGGAAATCGTCGCCGAATTCACCCGTCGCGCGTTGCCGAAATTCGCGGATCGCACCATTGTGCCGCTGATTCATGCGACATTCCCGATCGAACAGATTGTTGACGCGCACCGTACTATGGATGAGGATGCCCACTTTGGGAAAATTGTTTTGAAAATAGCGCAGTAATATTTCGCGGAATGAGATTGGGTGCAGGCGGTGGAGTTCCTTTTATCGCCTGCACCCAGTGTTGTTTTCAGTTTAAATTAAACATCACGGTTTTTAATTCTGTCATCTCTTCGACACTATATCGTGCCCCTTCGCGACCGGTGCCACTGAGCTTCACGCCACCATACGGCATCTGATCGACGCGGAAGGTTGGCATATCGCCTACCATGACCCCGCCAACTTCGAGGTGATCGATCGCATAAAAAGCGGTTTTGATGTCACGCGTAAAAATACCGGCTTGAAGCCCGAATTGCGAGTTGTTCACCCGTTCAATAACTTCGTCCAACGTATCGTATGCCATGAGTGACACGACTGGGGCAAATGCCTCTTCGCTGACGATATCCATAGCTTCGGTGGTATTTTCGAGTACCGTAGGTTCAAGCATCGTACCGCTCCGTTTTCCGCCACACAAGAGTGTTGCCCCTTGCCGCACGGCATCATCGATCCACCCCGCGACGCGCTCAACTTCGCTAGCATTGATCATCGGCCCCACCAATGTTTTTTCATCCGCTGGGTTGCCCACTTGTGCGGCCTGCACTGCGGCAATAAAAGCATCGCGGAACTCCTGATAGCGACTGCGGTGAATGTAAATGCGCTGAATGCTGATGCACACTTGCCCAGAATTCGCAAATGCGCCAATCACACAACGCGGAAGGGCCTGCGTCACATCTGCGTCCTCATGAATAATCGCCGCTGAGTTTGATCCAAGCTCCAGCGTCACCTTTTTAATCCCAGCTTTCGCGCGAATCTCCAAACCGACGGCTGGAGAGCCGGTAAATGTAACCATATGGACTTTATCCGATTCCACCAGCGCATTCCCTACCACGCGACCAGAGCCAACTAATAATTGAATGCCACACGCCGGAAGGCCGGCTTCGAGTAGAAGCTCAACAAGACGGTGTGAGGTGAGTGGTGTTGAAGAAGCAGGTTTCAGGAGGATGGGGCATCCCGCTGCAATCGCCGGCCCAACTTTGTGCGCGACAAGATTAAGCGGGAAATTAAACGGTGTAATGGCTGCAATCACCCCTATTGGGTACCGCTTATAGTAGCCAAAGCGATTCTTACCGGAGACAGCAGCGTCATACGGTATGAGCTCGCCGCACAAACGACGCGCTTCGTCCGCCGCAAACTTGAACGTCTCTGCACTGCGGTCAACTTCGCCACGGGAAAAGGCAATCCCTTTCCCCGCTTCGGCAGTAATGGTAGCCGCAATCTCTTCGCGGTGAAGCACGAGAAGCGCAGAGAGACGATCCAGTATTGCGCCACGTTCCGCCGCCGTTAATCTTGCCATGGCTTTTCGCGCATCCCACGCTGCATTGATGGCATCCGCTACGACAAGTGGTGTGGCAGCATACATTTCACCTACCACTTTTCCGTCATATGGGCTGCGTACTGTTATTGTTTCCGATGTTTCCTGCCAGTGTCCATTGATGAACAGTTTTTTTGCCATAGGAATACCCCCTTGCTCTACATGTTAGGCAGTTTTTATCAGAAATTACCCAAAAGAAACAGTATTGGGATGAGAGGTGATGAGGCAATTCTGTGCATATATTACTCACGTGTAATAAGTGATTACACTGCACAGCGCATATTATTTCGCTCTAAGTCTATGTATATAAGGAATATATATCTTTGGCATGCTGTGTGCTTTATAGGAGGTCAAGAGCAAACATGCAGTGAATGCTCAATACCACCCAGAGGTGACTTATGATGAAAAAAGTACTTCTCACAAGCCTTGTTGCTTTTACCGCACTCTCAACAATCGCACTCGCGTATCCCGGAAAAGGGAATGGCGGTTATGGTGCAGGTGGATGTGGTTGCCCACAAGGTGGGCCGAATGCGGCTCAGCAGCAAGCACCAGAGCTGAGTGATGCTGATGCGCGTACGGCAATAGACGAGTATGTGAATGCAAACCTGAAAGGGTACACCGTGGGAGCTGTTCAATCATACGCAACACCTCGGGGCGCTATGTTTACTGCCGATGTAACCGATGCCAGTGGAAATAACTTTGTTCTTCATGTGAATCCATGGGGCACCGTGCGTGGGCCGTTTTTACCAAGAAGCTAACGGTTTTTCTTGAGTTTTCTTCTCTTTCCTCCTCCTTCTTCTTTCTTATATAGCATCCCTCCTTCTTTCTTTTGCCACCTTTCGGGGTGGCATTTTTTTTGGCGCAAAAAAACCGGAGCACACGAAGCGCTCCGGCAGTCGATAAAAACTTCTATCGACTAAAACAATTTCCGAGCCCCTTTACCGAATTCGGGATACGCTTCCAGTCCGCATTCTGCAAGGTCAAGCCCTTCAACTTCGACATCTTCATCAACGCGCAGACCCACAACCATCTTGAGAATTCCCCAGACGATGAGAGAAGTGATGAAGACGAAGGCGCCAATCAGGACAATACCCTTAATCTGTGCAAAGAGCGAAACATCAGCGTTAAATATCCCGACGGCTAGCGTTCCCCAGATGCCATTGACGAGGTGTACGGACAAAGCACCAACGGGATCGTCTATGCGCAATTTATCGAAAAGAGGAACGGCGATAATGATGAGTATGGCAGCGACAATACCGACAATGATGGCAATAGCCGGAGAGACATCTGGGCCAGCGGTGATCCCGACAAGGCCACCCAACGCTCCGTTCAGCACCATTGTTATATCAACTTTCTTGTACATAAGTCCGGTAAGGATAGCCGCAGTGATGGCGCCTGCTGCTGCTGCCGTGTTGGTTGACGCAACGACAAGACCAATAGCATCGATATCTTCAATCGTCCCCATGGCGAGCTGCGAACCACCGTTAAAGCCGAACCAACCAAACCAGAGAATAAATGTCCCCAGAGTTGCCATGGGAATGTTTGAACCTGGAATAGCGCGAGCTTTCCCGTTTTCGCCATATTTTCCTTTGCGAGCACCCAGCAAGAGAACGCCAGCCAATGCTGCCCAGCCGCCAACCGAGTGAACAATCGTTGAACCCGCAAAGTCAGAAAATCCTTCCAAAATCATCCCTTCTTCAGTGAGCGATCCACCCCATGTCCAGTGCCCTTGAATAGGATAAATGATCATCGTCAGCACTGCCGTAAAGAACAGGAAGGGCCAAAGCTTCATCCGCTCAGCAACCGAACCGGATACAACCGAAGCTGCTGTTGCTACGAATACCACTTGGAAAAAGAAGTCTGCATAAACGGAATGCGTATCGTAGCTAATACCACTTAGGGCAAAGCCTGTGCCGAAGAGAGCATTGCCGTCGCCGTACATCAAATTATACCCAAGAATATAATAGAGCACGGATGCGATAGAGAAAATCAACACGTTTTTGGTTAAAATAGTCGCGGTGTTCTTACTGCGCGTAAGCCCCGATTCCAACATGGCAAATCCGGCTGCCATGAACATAACCAAAATTCCGGCAAAGACCATGAGGAAAGAACTCAGGATGTATTGCACATCCGCACCTGCTAGAACCTCTTCCATCGTACACCTCCGATAATGTTTTTGAACGATACTCTCTATAGCAACCGGAATGCCAATGGTGTAACTAGTTTTTATATAGTTGTTTACTGTGAAGTGAACGGAAATAGCCGGTGACAAATACGACAATAATGACATTTCTGCCATTTGGCCCTGTTGTGCTATAAACCACTTGCGAGATAGGCGAATACACGCTAAAGATACCATCTGCGAATGACAATACTGACAATTGCTCCATGTTAAGGAGAACATCTTGAATACGGAAATGCGTTTCTTAAAAACGGCTCTCTCTTTGATCCATTCATCCCGCAACATAAAAATGAGCGTCAATACTGTGTTACGGCTCCTCAGCGAAAACTATGGTGCGCGCTACCCATCGCTTTTCCTCAAGGATATGGTTACCGGACACTTTACCTTGGAAGTATCTCCAGAAATTGCGCCTGACCAAAAGAGTGACATTTCACAACAAATAAATGAATGGCCACTCCTTTCGAGTCTCAATGTCTCTGGTGTCGTCATTTTGTCGCCTGACGACCTTGCAGCTTCTGGAAACCCTTTTACCGAGTTTGCTCGCGTGTCGGATACGAGTGCCCATTTTGTCATGCTTGCGGTAGAAGAACCGACCCGCAGCCTTCCCGCTGCTTTCCTGACCTGCTATCTTCCTGCAACGCCAGACTTTGGTCGAGCGATAGAGGTGATGCGACTTTTTACAAAAATGCTTTTTTTTCCACTGAGTAATTATGGGTATCGACTGACGTGGGATGAAAGTAATGAGCGGGGCAACGCGACCAACGCCCTTGATGGCATTATCGGGCAGTCGACCCCTATGCGTGAAGTCGCCGATCTTGTGCGGCGTATTGCCGCTAGTCGGGCAAGCGTCCTTATTACCGGCGAATCTGGCACCGGCAAAGAGTTGATTGCTCGCGCTATCCACGACCTTTCTATCCGTTCCTCTTGCCAATTTGTGGCGGTAAACTGTGCCGCGCTTTCCCATACCGTTATAGAAAGCGAACTCTTCGGGCATGAAAAAGGAGCTTTTACCGGCGCTGTTTCGCGCCGCATTGGCCGTTTTGAAAAAGCCAACGGCGGCACACTGTTTTTGGATGAAATTGGGGAAGTGTCACCAGAATTTCAAAGCAAACTTTTACGCGTTCTGCAAGAAGGGGAATTTGAACGGGTTGGCAGCAACGAAACCATTAAAGTAGATGTGCGAATTTTATGCGCGACCAATATTAATCTTGCCGAAGCGGTCAGTAAGCGAATATTCCGTGAGGATCTTTACTATCGCATTAACGTCGTAAACATTGCGTTGCCACCACTGCGTGACCGGGGTGAAGACATATCACTTCTGGCGCAACATTTTATGAATCAACTCAACCAAGAGCAGAGTCCAAACAACGTGGTTAAAATTCGACCGCATGACTTTGCACTCTTACGAAACCAGCCATGGTACGGCAATGTCCGTGAACTGCAGAACGCGGTTCATCGCGCTTACCTTGAACAACAAGACGGATGGGCACGCTTCCATTTTGTGCGACCATTGCGGGGCGAATTCGCCTCACTGGTAGCGGTTATGCCTGAAACAGAAGTTCACCATCCTGACGATGACGTCGCTTACGAAAGAGAAAAAATTGAGCAGGCGCTTCAGCGCGCTCGTGGCATCCAAACCGAAGCCGCACGAGTGTTGGGCATCACTGTGCGGCAATTGCGGTATCGGATTGCGAAATATCAAATGAGCGTGCGTAAATTTTAGCCGACGCTACTTACGCCAGCAGCTTATCCCAATCTTTCCAGACTGCTTCGTACCCATGTTTAGCAAGGGTTTTTGCCACTTCGTCCGGTGTGCGGTCGTCTTCGATATGGAACTGCACTTCCGCAATGCTCTCGGCGTTGGTGTAGCCACCGGGATTGGTACGCGATCCGGCTGACATTTGCGTTACCCCATATGGGAACACGAGGTCGCGGAATTTTGCCGATTCACGGGTCGAAAGCACCAGCACAGCATCGACCGTAAAGAGACGAAAGGCACAGATGATTTTAAAGAGGTCTTTATCCGAAACCGGATCATTGGGTTGATAGCCTCCAGCGGCTTCACGTAGTCGTGGAAATGATACTGACACTTGCGTGCGCCAGTAGTTTTTCATCAGGTATTGCGCATGCAGTGCGACGTTGGCCGCATCGAGACGGAAATTGCCTAACCCCAGCAATACACCGATGCCGATTTTACGCATTCCAGCCTGAGCACCGCGATCCGGCGTATCGAGTCGCCACGCAAAGCGACTTTTCTTGCCACCCGGATGGACGTGTTTGTAGAGATTCTGCTCGTAGGTTTCTTGGTAAATTGTTAACGCATCAACACCGTTCTCTACAAGTGTGCTGTAGTCTTCTGTGCTTAGCGGTTGTACCTCAACGCCAATCGAGCTAAAGCGCGGCTTGAGTTGTTTGGCTACTGCCGCCAGATATGGGGTATCGCAGTACCGCTCATCTTCACCGGAAACCAGCAGGAGATGGCGAAATCCTTCGGCGGCAATCGCAGCGGCTTCTTGCTCTACCTCGTCAAAGGTCAGGCAGACACGTCCAACATCGTTGCCATGGTTGAAGCCGCAGTAGACGCACGCGTTCGTGCAGTAATTGCTGACATAGAGCGGCGCGTACATCAGGATAGTGCGTCCAAAGCGTTGTACTGTCAGTTGGCGTGCTTTTTCCGCAATTTTTGGCAGAAATTCATCGGCGGATGGCGAGATCAGCGCGATAAAGTCGCGCACGTCGAGTTTTTCTTTGCCGAGCGCCCGCTGTACGTCAGCCGCCGTGCTGTTCTCGATCCAATGGAGCAACTCGCCCTGATTGATCGTTTTGAAAACGTCAGAGTACATATGTTAGCTCCACATCAGCCCAGCGAGGGGGCTTGACGCTTCGGCGATGGAAGATTCTGGTGCTAATGCTGCCAGATACGCTTCACGTCCTGCTTGTGTCCCTTTGGCAAAGGCGCGTGCCATGGCGACGGGATTTCCTGCTACGGCAATAGCGGTGTTGACCAAAACGGCATCGGCACCCATCTCCATCGCTTCGGCGGCGTGGGATGGCGCCCCCAGTCCGGCATCGACGATGACGGGTACTTTCGCTTGTTCAATGATGATTTGCAGATTTTCGCGTGTTTTAATCCCTTTATTGGAACCAATCGGACTGCCAAGTGGCATGACGGTGGCACAACCAGCTTCTTCCAAATGCTTGCAGAGGATCGGGTCGGCATTAATATACGGCAACACGATGAACCCTTCTTTGACAAGAATTTCTGCCGCTTTGAGTGTTTCAATCGGATCTGGGAGTAGATAGCGCGGATCGGGTGTCACTTCCAGCTTGATCCAGTTAGGACATCCGGCACTGCGGGCATAACGGGCAAGGCGGATAGCTTCTTCGGCACTGCGCGCTCCAGCAGTATTGGGGAGCAGCAAGATGCGGCTGATATCGATGGAAGCAAGCATGTCGTCTTGCGGTGCATCAAGGTTGACGCGACGCAGCGCGACCGTTACCACTTCGCTCTCAGATGCGTCGATAGCTTGGCGCATGATCTGGTTACTGGCAAATTTTCCGGTACCCACAAAAAGGCGTGAGCGAAACTGGCGGCCAGCAATGGTCAAAAAATCTTGTGACATAGATCAGCCCCCGCCAACAAGAGTAATGACTTCTACCACGGAGTCGTTGGTAATGCGTGCTTCTTCAAAGTTTTCGGGATAGAGCAACGTGCCATCAACTTCGACCGCGAGGCGCGTTGCCGTGATGCCAAGTTTTTCTTTCAGTTGATTGACGGTGAGTGTGTCACTCAGCTCGACGGGTCGTCCGTTAATCTGTGCCATAATTCACCCCTTGTTTGCGGTTTCTATCATTTGATGTGAAATATTCATTGAGCAAAATTTTGGCCCACACATGGTGCAGTGGTCTGTTTCACAATTTCCCTTCATCTCTTCCGGCAGACTTTCCATGCGATACTGGCGTGCACGGTCGGGATCGAGCGAGAGTTCAAACTGACGGTTCCAATCAAACGCAAAGCGCGCTCGGCTCATTTCGTCGTCGCGTTGGCGCGCACCGGGGCGGTTGCGGGCAATGTCACCAGCGTGAGCCGCAATTTTAAAGGCAATAATGCCGTTGCGGACATCTTCGCTATTTGGCAAGCCAAGGTGTTCTTTGGGAGTCACATAGCACAACATCGCTGCGCCGTGATACGCCGCCATCGTGCCGCCAATCGCACCGGTAATGTGATCGTAGCCAGGAGCGATGTCGGTTACGAGTGGGCCGAGTACGTAGAAAGGGGCTTCATGGCACACTTCAATTTGCTTCTTAATGTTGTATTCGATTTGGTCGAACGGGACGTGTCCTGGCCCTTCAATCATCACCTGCACATCTTGCTCCCAGGCACGCAGGCAGAGTTCGCCGAGTACTTCGAGTTCGCTGAGCTGCGCTTCATCAGAGGCATCGGCTTGACAGCCGGGGCGGAGCGAATCGCCGAGCGACAGCGTAACGTCGTATTTTTTGCAAATCTGAAGTAATTCGTCATAGTGGGTGTAGATTGGATTTTCCGCGTTGTGGTGCTGCATCCATAGCGCCATCAGCGAACCGCCACGGCTGACGATTCCTGTTGTCCGCTTGACTGCCATTGGGATATGGCGTTGCAAAATGCCGCAATGAACGGTCATATAATCGACCCCTTGTATTGCTTGCTCTTCGATCACGCGCAGGATGCCAGCGGCGGTCAATTCTTCAACTCGCTCCACTTCTTCCATAGCCTGATACATTGGCACGGTGCCGATAGGAACGGGGGAGTGGTCGATTATTGCTTGGCGGATAACGTTGATATTATCGCCGGTGGAAAGATCCATAACGGTATCAGCACCGTAGCGGATTGATTTGCGCAGCTTGTCCAGCTCTTCGTCAAGGCCACTGGAAAGCTTCGAGTTGCCGATGTTGGCATTGACTTTACATTTGGCATTGATCCCAATGGCAATCGGCACAATGTTTTTATGGTTAATATTGGCAGGAATAACCATCCGGCCACGGGCAACTTCGCTGCGGATAAACTCTGGGTCGAGCTGCTCAGCTGTCGCAACGATTTTCATTTCGGCTGTGATTTCCCCTTTGCGGGCACGGTGCATCTGTGTCACGTTCGTCATAAAACCTCCTTGAATGCAAAAAGCCGCCTCATACGAGACGGCTTGCGAGTGGTGTGTACTCTCCGTTTTCCTACGCCAGTACTACCTGGATCAGGTGCAAGGGTGCGTCTCAGCCCTTGCGGGCGCCCCTAACGGTTTATTATCAATATCCCCAAGTACCTAGCACATCAAATTTCGGGAATCAAGTGCAATGTACTTTGTCCATAAAATTACTCTCTGAAATGAAATTTTTCAAAATAGATAAGCAACTTGCATACCACTTTGCTCAACCAATACTCTCCTTGGATGATACAAACGTAGAATGTAGCTAATAGGTACAAAGTAAACTATATCTAACATGGAGAAAGCGACGTTTAATGTACGTGCAACTCATTTTGCATAAACTAATTAGAGTGCTCGTGCTGATTGTATACACTTTGCCCGTAAAATGCCGAAAACTACTTGACAAGCGTGTGCGTGCCGACTATGTTCAAACACGATTTTGGGGTTATCCCATGAACTTAAACAGGAGGCTTTTTATGGCTTATGTAATCAGTGATGCATGTGTAAATTGTGGCGCATGCGAACCAGAGTGCCCAGTATCTGCTATCTCTCAAGGCGACACTCAATACGTTATCGATGCTGATACATGCATTGATTGCGGCGCATGCGAAGCAGTATGCCCAACTGGTGCTATCTCTGCAGGCTAATACTGCACTTTCATTTCAATTAACATGAATGTACGGAAATGGACCTAGCGATAGCGGGTCCATTTTTTTTGGAGAAATCGCGTGGAACTCAAACTTTTGCTTATGCCATTGATAGGTTTATTTATTGGTTGGGGAACGAATGTTCTTGCGGTGAAAATGCTTTTTCGTCCCCACCGTCCACTGCATATTCTCGGCATAAACTTTCAGGGAATTCTCCCGAAGCGACGCACAGAGATTGCTCGAAAAATTGCGGAAACAGTACAGGACGAGCTTCTTTCGATCCATGAAATTACCCGTATTTTTGAACGGTTCGATATTAAGGAACACATTGATACGGCGATAGAAGAGTTAGTGCGGAATAAACTAAAGAATCGCATCCTTGAAAAAATTCCGATGCTGGCGCCTATGGTCGAAAGTTTACTGCCAAAAATTCAACCTGCGATTGTTGAAGAGCTTTATCTGCAAGCGGTTCAAATCAAAAAAGCGATGATTGAGCAGATTCATGACGAAGTTGATATTGCGGAAATCGTGGTGGAGAAGCTTGATCTTTATGACCTTAACGAGTTTGAATCATTAATATTAAAGGTAGCGCAGAAAGAATTGCGCCATATTGAAGTGCTTGGCGCGGTACTGGGTTTTGCGATCGGGAGTATTCAGGCGTTGATTATTTACTACCTCTAAGGGGAATTGAATGGCTCGTTTACTGGTAATTAATTTCAGCATCCTTGGTTTTGCCTTTTGTGTGTTAAATGCTTTCGGCGCTGATATTGCCTGCATTACGGATGGCTGTCAGATCTACTCGAACTACACTATTTTCGGTTTTTCTGTGTACTTCTACGGTGCCGCAGGGTTCGCACTGATTGCGATAACCGGACTTCTTTTCCCGCGTGGACGAACCGCTCATGCGTTGTTTGTCTTGTTGGTGGCGCTCATGGTAGCGGGTGACGCCCTGTTTTTGATATACCAATATTTTTACTGGTTCTGTATGAGTTGTATGGTGGTTGCCGCGCTTATTGGGTTGATTGGGTTGGCAGCGCTTTCGGTATCTGCGCACCTGAGAAGTAAGTGGTTTTACAGTATCTTCAGTATCTGGGCGTTTTTCTTTTTTGTCGCTACCTTTGGCTTAATCAAAGAGATTTTCCTTACCCCAATTCCAAGTTATGGTTCCAAAGAGGCTTTGGTTCAGATTTACGTTTCGCCATCGTGTCCGGCGTGTAAAACCTTGGCACTCAATGTGTTACAGCGTCCTGAGCTGCTCCAGCAGAGCGCATTTTATCTCGTTCCAAAAAGTGATGACGATTCACTGCTCATTGCCGGTTTTTATCAGGACGTAGCAACGGGAGCGACAGAGAAAATGGCGCTCGAGACATTGTTCAGCAACCCTCTGCGTGTCAGCGAGACGGCTATTACGTCCGAGCAACGATTTATTGAGCAGGTGAATACGATGGCAATGGCGCGCATCGGTGCCAAATCTATCCCGGTTGTCATTGCACCAGGATTAATTTTTGAGCCGAGTACCCCTTCGGTGAATTCTATAAGCCCAACACCTTCTTTTCTGCAAGGAATCTTGCAGCAGGCGCCACCAACGAATGCCGTCGGTTTTAGCGCAGGGTGTTCATTCCAGCAAAATAGTACTGACTCAGCCGATTGTAACGAGAATTGATTAACTGATTATCGCTTTCGACCCTTCGCTGAATGCCGATCAAAAGGCATTAGCGACGGGTCGCGTCGGCGGTCTTGACGTTCAACTCATTCAATTTTGCTTGGAGTGTACCGCGTTGTGAGCGAAAGTCAGCGAGATACTTCGCGGGAACTGGATCAACAGAATGCGAAGGGATATGCATTGGGTCTATATATTTGTCGCCTTTGGCGATGCGGAAATCCAAGTGCGGCCCAGTTGATCTGCCGGTTGATCCCACGTAACCAATCAGTTCGCCTTGCTTGATGCGCGCCCCTTGGCGTACGCGCGGAGCATAACCGCTCAGGTGCAAATATTGCGTCTTATAGCTGTTAGAATGTGTTAGCGTAATCATGTTGCCGGCGTTTCCGTTGTAGCCACGATAGTCGACTATCCCGTCGGCGACGGCATACACAGGAGTTCCTGTGGGCGCCGCTAAATCAACCCCACCATGAAAGTGACGTTGGCCAGTCACAGGATGGGTTCGATTGCCAAAATCACTACTCACGCGCGTATATTGCACAGGCGATTTCAGGAACATACGGCGGATTGATTCCCCTTTTTCGTTGTAGTAACCAAATTTTCCATTCGGATCCGTGTAGGCGAAAGCAGTAAAACGGCCGCGCTGAGTGACAATTTCCGCAGCTAAGATAGTGCCGGTACCATCAAGCTGATCTCCAATCCATTTTTCTTCGTACACTAATTTGAAGCTGGTTCCTGGGGTAATATCACGGCGAAAATCGAGTTGCCACGAAAAAATATTTTCAAGGTCGGCGACGAGTTTTGCTCCAAGTCGCTTTTCGCTAAAGGCCTGAGAAAGAGAAGATCCTATAACTCCCATTGCAGAGTTAATCAATGTGTCGTACTGAAGCGTCTCTTTGCGAACCGCAAACTCGCTCTTGGCCGGATCGCGCTCAATGTGAAATAATTCGGAGTTGCTCACATGGTACGTAAATAATTTAAGACTGTCATCCGGGTTTTTTTCTACCACATAGCTGTTCCCGATCCGGATGCGGTGGGCAGCAAAAACACCGCGCATTTGTTGTACGATGCCATGAATTTCACGGCTTGAAAGCCCTTGTGAACTGAGAATAGACGAAAGGGTGTCACCACGTTTGATGGTGGCTTCAAAGATTCTTTCGTCTTCGGGGGAGGGGATTTCCGTGCCAGGAAGTGTTGTATCATCTTCTAAATCAAATTCAGATTGGGTCTTGATAGGTGTTTTGGGTTTTAACGCGGAGACGGGTGCCTGTAGTGCTTTGGTTATGACCGTCTGCTGAGGGGCTTCCGCTGTGGTGGACTGTTGTGCTGCTGGCTGGATCATCCAGATGATACCGAAGCCGAGCATGAGTCCGAGGCTGGTGACCGAAAGAACCCTAACAACTTTTGCGGTAAGCTTCCTTGGTTTTGGTTTTTGATGTGGTGGTGTATAAAAAGCCCAAGGCTGCTTTTGGCGCATAACGAATCTCCCGTTGTTTTATTCTTCGAAGGCTCCGATCTGTCTGAAGCGTGCATATCTGTCGGCTACTAATTTTTCTTTCGACATCTGCTGCAGATCGCTTAAGTGTTTTATCAGAGCTTCGCGTAAATTTCCATAGACAACTTTCCTGTCACGGTGAGCCCCTCCGAGCGGTTCAGCAATGATTTCATCAATAATACGGTGTTTGAGAAGATTCGGTGCGGTGAGTTTAAGCGCAGATGCGGCTTTGGCTCCCTGTGTTCCATCTTTCCACAGAATAGCGGCACACCCTTCTGGGCTGATAACGGAGTAGATCGAGTGTTGCAGCATAAGGACGCGATTAGCGACTGCAAGCGCGAGTGCTCCCCCGCTTCCCCCCTCTCCAGTGACAACCGTAATAACAGGCACTTCCAGCGCTGCCATTTCAATCAGGTTGCGGGCAATGGCTTCCCCTTGGCCGCGCTCCTCTGCGCCAATGCCAGGATAAGCGCCAGGCGTGTCGACCAGTGTGATAATCGGTAGGTTGAATTTTTCGGCAAGTTTCATGATGCGAAGGGCTTTGCGGTATCCCTCGGGATTTGGCATACCAAAATTGCGGCGGATGTTTTCCGACGTATTGCGCCCTTTTTGATGGCCAAGGAGCATAACTGGGATGTCATTCAGGCGACACATGCCTCCGACGATGGACTTATCGTCGGCATAAGCTCTGTCGCCATGAATTTCTACGAAGTCAGTAAATGTATTAACCGCATAATCAAGCGTATACGGTCGTTGGGCGTGACGTGCTACTTGTGTGCACTGCCATTCGTTCATATTGCGGTACACTTCTTCTTTGAGGGTGGCGAGTCGAGTGGTGAGCTTTTCTACTTCGGTGCCGAAATTCAGCCCTTCTTTTTCCGCGAATTTCTGGAGCTCTTCGATCTTTCTTTCGAGTTCAACAATCGGTTTTTCAAACTCTAACGCACTGGCTATCATGTGCAGGAACCTCCTGTAACGGATGGATAATTTTTTTATTCACAGCGAGTGGCAATCTACCTTACTCATGGTATAAATGTGAAGAAAATGTTTACAGATGAACAAAAACTCACCTCCTAACAACCGATAGAGTGCGTGAGAAGCAAGATGGAGGCGGGATGAAGCATATCGCAGTAGTGATAACTGGTGCCAGCGGCAGCCAATTAGGGTTGCGGATGATTGACCTTCTCCAGCAGGCTGGGCGCACGGTAAGTGTTGTCTTAACCATGCAAGGCGCTACCAACATGCTTCTTGAAAGTGGGTATTCACCAGGAGCACTCGCAACGCTTGACGCAGAAACACAGTGGCGCGAGGCGGCACGTATCGTTCATGCTACGAACCTTTACCATCCGTCAGATTATTTTTCACCCCTTGCGAGTGGCTCTCATGCTCCTGATGGTTTACTTGTCCTTCCCGCGAGTATGGGGTATTGTGCTCGTGTCGTACAGGGGCTTGGAAGCACATTGGCCGAACGCGTATTTGACGTCTGTCTTAAAGAGGGAAAATCGATATTTCTGGCACCTCGTGAGAGTCCATTACACGCCATTCATTTAGAAAATCTCACCAAACTTGCTCGGCTTCGCGTTAAGATTGTGCCGTTTGCGCCCGAGTTTTACACTGGAATAGGGACGCTTTCGGGGCAAATTTCACAGTATTTAGGGCGTTTTGCCGCACTGTTAGGGGTCGATATTCCCCACCGTAAGTGGGGTGATGGTGCTGGCAACGTGCCACCGCATACCTGTTTTGTGTGCAGTTCGGCGAATCCCGTTGGATTGCAAGTACCGTTTACCATTGATGCCGAAGCGCTTACTTCACATGCTCACTTGCGAATAGGCGCCGCGTATCAGTCTTACAATGGGTTTATTCATGGTGGGATTTTGAGTGCGTTATTGGATGAGGCGATGGGGAAAATAGGTTCGATGGCGGGCTATATGATTGTGACGCATGACTTGCAAATTACGCTGCATCAGCCGCTGCAGGCGTTAGAGCCAGCAGTATTGACGGGCAAGTTATTTCCGAAAAAATGGAAAGTGGCTCATGGGGAGGCGATGATTACGACGCCAGAAGGGAATGTTATTGCGGAGGCTCGCGGCCGTTTTAAGATTATCGGGACGTTACCCCTCGGTGTAGGGTAGAAATTCGATCCCTTTGTCGCGTGTTTTTACGATAATAACGGCTTTGCGATCCTGATCAATTACGGTGTGCGACGAGTTTTTACCAAACTTCAACACATTGCCTTTGGGGAGATTTCTTTTGACGGTGATGGATGTCATGGTTTCTACGTGCTGAACGCGGTAGATGAGGTCGTCGAGCTTATTCAGGAGTTTAAGCATTTCGAGAAGTTGTTTTTTATAGTGCTTTCTTTCTTCATTCAGCCGATCGTAGCGGTCAATGATATTTGAAAAAACAGCTGGGATGCGATGGGACGCTTTGCGCATCTCTTCAATTTTGGCCACCATGCCACCTTGTTGTTTTTCGAGGTCAGCAATTTGGCTTTGCTTATTAATGTAATTCTTTTTTGTATTTTGTATTCCTTTAATGAGCGTGGCTTTTTTGCTGAGTGCAGCTTCGTATCGCTCTTTGACGGAGTCGATGATCAGCGGGTCAATAATAATAAAATTGCTGCCATCGCTGACATTTGTGATGATGACCTGATAACCGCCGGTGGTTACACTGGAGTTGACCATTTCGTTGATAAAAATTTGCGGTGATCGGATCACGCTCTGCATGCTCTTTCCCGTGACTTCAACCATAGCGGTGCACTCTACCAAGCCAGCTTCTAGCATATGAATAGTGGCATTATCAGCTTTTACCGTCCCTTTGGAAATTTTAATCGTAGCGTTATTGACCGCTTCGACGGTTGCATCTTTATGGAGTACGCCATTGATGGTTACATTTTCTCCGCGGATAATGGCTCGTGCGCCGACATGTCCGTTGATGACAATATTTTTCCCTTCGACGATTCTTCCGGCTGCAACCGCGTCGTGCTGACCATCTGGGGCTTCAATGCGAATGTCGCTGTCGGTGGCGGTAATGTCGCCAGTCTCTCCCAGGGAGACGCCAGAGCGCAGAGTAAGTTGCTCAACTATCGTAAGCGTTTGGTCGCGTAAGGCGAGATAGCCATCACAAAGCGCATAGTAGCGCGCTGAAGCCTCTGTTTTTTCTGTGCGGATACTTGGTGATACTTTGCGGAAAAAGAGTGGTTGTGTATTGTGTGGACGGGTGATTTCGCCATATGGGCTGATGTGTAGGAAGCGCACGGGTATTTCCGGAACCGTAATAAGCAAATCACCGCTGCGTGTAATGAAGGTATCTTGGCTGTTTTCCAGTACATCAACAATGGAGCGCTTTTCCCCTTGTAGAATATCGTACTGGTCAAAATGGTATTCCGGCTCAGCAAGCGGGGTGTCGCTTTTGTGAGCAACCTGCCCGCGGGCTATCGGAAAAAGCGCGTCATCAAATGGTTTACGTGTGGCTGAAGCTTGGAATATTTTCGCCGCTACGGTGTACAGAATATCATCATCAAATAAACCATAAACAATTCCAGCAAGAGCTAATTCCCGGTGAATGGCAGCTAAAATCTCAACGGGCGAAACGAGGGCGGTGTCGACTTTGGTTTCGCGTTCAATTCGCATCATCAGTTCGATACCCATAAGGCGGAGCGTAAAGCGCAGCTCAATTGGGCTGAACCCCTTTGTGAAAACGTCGATAGTGTAGTGCCGTATAAAACGTTCGCCATCTCGAAAGGGGGTCGAGGTATGGGAAAGGGTAAAGTCCATCTGTTCAACTGGCAGCGATTGTTCATCGGCAATTTGCTTGAGTGTCAAAGCAATATTGTCGGTGACAACATTTTCGCGCAGCATGCCAAAATTATCTTTAGCCATGCGATATCCGAATTTTTTTCTGCGGACAAGCGGTTACGCTGCCAGAACCGTCGAGGTGAAACATAACCGGGTGATCTTGTCCGAAAAACCGCACCCGACTCCCTTTCCCAGCTCCTTTGGCTATTTTTATGACCGTGGAGCGGCTCCCGGCCAGTAACTCTTCTTTCTTCTCTTTTAATGCTTTGAACTGCGTACTGAGGTCTTTGTAGGTTTCGTTATGGCGCTCGAAAATCGACTTTTTCTGCTGAAATATTTGTAGCTGCCGTGCTGCATTGGCTAATGGAGGTGTCCCTTGAGCTTTGGAGTTGCGAATGCTTTTGACAGCGGCTTCAACACGTGGTTTATCCATCTGCATCTCCGTAGCGACTTTTTTGATTTCACGCGTCAGTTGAATCAATTTGTTTTCCATTTCTTTGATTTCTTCGTCAAGTTTATTCAATAATTTACTGGTTACGGGAACTTGATAGGGGTCGACGATGATAAGATTTTCTTCGCCCGACATGGCCGCAATTTCGACAATCGGACCTGCCACAATCAGCTCAGTATTCCTCATTGTTCCTTGCCCGAGAAAAGAACGGCAAATAATTTTCGCATTAATGACATCGCCAGCGATGGTAACTTTGTCGCTGGTAATAGCACCCTGTTGGAAGCTTTTGGCTTCGACTAAGGGAGACTCGACCGCGCCACTCCCCATAGTAATAATGACTTTATCGTCACCGATCAATTTCGCTGTGCGGTGAATGCTCCCTTCCACTTCAACAATGCGTCCATGCAGCGTGGCATTCGACGAAACATTCCCTTTGATTTTAATATGTTCGCCTTGCACCGTACGGCCTGAGCCGACTGCTTCAGTGAGGACCCCTTCGTTGCTGACGTTTACATCTTTACGATCATCCTTATCGAAGTAAATATCACCAGTAACGCCGAGGTTAATGCCGCCCTGCACCGTGATGTCATCACGGATATCGGCTACTTTTTGGGCATCGATAGAGAAGTTTCCTGCCTTCAGTGAGTAGAGTTCAAGCGTTGGGCCGCGGTCAATCAGTTTTAGTTTCGGTGAAATGGTTTTAAACGGAAATATTTCTACTTCTTGACCTTGATATTGTTTGGCGATTTTTCCCAACGGAGAAATGCCGGGCTGCCCCAGCGTAGGGCGGTGAAACGTTAAAAGTTTTTTATTGGCTTCCACGTATTGGGTGAAGTTTTTTTTAGAATAGTCAATGCCACCATTCGCGGTTTCTTTGCCAACTGCGTTATACTTATCAAAGTGGTACGATACCTTGGAGTCAGTTCCATTGACAATTTTTTGTCCATAGGCAATGGGATAAGCCAGAAACTTCTCAGGGATAGAGCCCGTCGCAAAAGATTCCATAATGTTGGTCGTAATAATGCGCAGCTCTTTGGCAGGGACAATGCCAAAAACAATGCGGCGGAGTGCTAATAGTTTGGTGATTTCATTCGTGATGTAGTCGAAAAGTTTCGGGTCACTCGCATCGAATCGACTCGTGCGGTACACAAGGAGTTCGAAAAGATCAGGGTCCTCACTGCTGGGGCGAATGTCCATAATGGGGCGATGCGCAGACTTTGGTGGCCGAGGGGTAATCGAAATTTTCCATGATTTTGCATAGTTGCCATCACTCGTTTGGAACGGCTTACTCTCTTCATATATGGTAAAATCGAGGTCATCAGGCAGTATATTGAAATTCATAGCATGATCGTTGAGTGTTGCCGCGATATTTTCGGTCATTACCATCGTTGAGGTTGGTTCACTCATGGCTGCGATGCTCCCTCGGAAAACATTCAAAAATTACTCGCGCTAAACGTGCTTTATTTATACCAAATAAGTCACAATATCTACCGGAATTATTCACTCTTCGGCATTTTACCGTGGCGCGAATAGAGACTGTAGCCTCATTTTTTGCTTTTGTGCCTTGCCCTGCTTATGCCAAAATGGGAACGAGAAGGGAAGTGACGAAATGCGAATAGTTTTTTTTGGCGACATTATGGGGAGAGCCGGGCGCAAAGCGGTATCGCACTTAAGTGAAGACATTATTGAACATTATCAGCCGGATATCGTTATCGCGAATTGTGAAAACAGTGCCGGAGGCTTTGGGGTAACGCGCAAGGTCTATGATGAACTTCGTTTTCACCGTATAGACCTTTTTACAAGTGGCAATCATATCTGGGATAAAAAAGAGACCGCTGACAAGCTGGATGAATATCCACTCATTCTTCGCCCCGCAAATTACCCTGCAGGAACGCCTGGAAAAGGGATGCTGATTTTTGAAACTTCATCAGGGGAAAAAATAGCCGTTATCAATTTGATTGGTCGCGTATTTCTGGGGAATTTTGATTGTCCGTTCCGGATGGCAGATACGCTCCTTGATGCTATTCCCGCCGATGTTCGGACGATATTTATCGATTTTCATGCCGAAGTGACTTCCGAAAAAGCGGCGTTATTTCACTATCTCAAAGGGCGCGTCAGTGCCGTCATTGGCACACACACGCATGTGCAGACCGCTGACGAGCGGATCAATGCGGGGACGGCTTTCTTGAGCGACGCGGGTATGTGTGGCGGAATGGGTGGCGTGATCGGGATGCGCTATGACTCCGTGGTGAATCGTTATCTGTATCAAATCCCTTCAAAGTTTGAAGTTGAGCTCTCCGATATTCGCCTGCACGGGGTGTTCGTTGAAACGGATGCTGAAGGGAAAGCACTCCGTATTGAACGGATTGCGAGATGTCTGGACTCATGACGATGGCGACGCCCTACTGGGAATTTGATCAGGCTGTGCGTCACGCACGCCAGTGGTCATACATAGCCGGAATTGATGAGGTTGGTCGGGGGCCTCTCGCTGGGCCCGTGTGTGCTGCTGCGGTTGTGCTGCCGCCAGCCTGCGACCACCCGGCTATTCGCGATTCCAAAAAGATGACGGAAAAAAAACGGGTGGAGATGGATGCGTTTATACGAGAAAATGCTTTGGGGTACGCTATCGCCTGTGTTGATGCAACCGACATTGACCGCATAAATATCTTGCAAGCGACGCGGCACGCTATGGCTCAGGCGGTCGCCGGCCTTGTTGGACATATTGATGGACTCCTAGTTGATGGGATGGACGGAGCGTTTGCACCACAGTATTCGTCAGTAAAAGTTATTGGCGGGGATCATTGTTCTTTGTCGATAGCGGCCGCTTCTATCATAGCAAAAGTGTACCGTGACGGTTTGATGGCCGCTTTTGACGAGCAGTATCCCGAATATGGTTTTGCTCGGCATAAAGGGTATGGAACGGCGCTTCACCTGCAGGCGATCCGTGAGTACGGGCTTTCGCCGATTCACCGCCGCTCTTTTCGGATAAAATCGCAGGAATAGGTGTACAGCAGCTTGCCAGATCACGGGAAAGTCGGTATAAACGGTTGAATTCTTTCGTGAGGAGCCTCATGGTGAGTCGTCACTCTATCCCTCTCTTTCCTGTGGCACTAGCGCTCTTGGGCGGGTTGTTTACCCCCTCGTCAGCCTCTCCCGTATCGACCTACGACATACATAACCCGAATCGCGGTATATCCGTCAGTCTTGGCGCGTATGCGCCCGATAGTAAAGGCGAAAGCGATACGCATGGCCTTTTTCAAGTCGTGTATGAAAACAGAGATATTCTGGGTACGCTTGATGAGCTGCGGGCAGAGCTGAACAGCGAACGGATAGAACTTCGACTGGTCAACCGGTATAACCCCCTGTTTATGTACACGTTTCTTGAGTTTTCGGCTGACCTTGGTGAGCAGGAGCAAGTGGAGTATGTGTACGGCAAAAAGCGGCAGCAAGAAGCGTATGGGCGAACCCAATATGGCATTGAGGCGGGAGCAGGCATTCCAATTGGGAAGCATGCCAATATCGAAGTCGGACTTGGGTATCAGCGCAAGAGCTACAAAGATGCGGCGACGTTTCCTGCCGCCGATCCGGCGGCTGATGCTGATGCGATTGTATCAACCGCTTTTGATCGCCCCGTCAATCATCAAGTGTATACCGCTTCGGTTCGTGCCATCGTAGGCGATCTTGCGGAAGACATGCATTACCACCCCAAAACATCCAATCGCATTGAAGCGGAAGCGGTCATTGGTCAGCGGAAAAACTATTCTACATGGGGACCTGCCGAGGCGCATTATACCCTTTCGGGAAACCTGAAACAGTTTATCAAATACACATTCAGCTGGCGTGGGTATCATAATTATCGCTACAGCACCGTGGGGTATAAAGTTATGGCCGGTCATGGGCAAGGGCTTGACCGTGATACAAAGTTCCGTATTGGCGGTACGGTGCTGTATGATGAAAATCGTCCCTATATTCCCGGCTGGTACCAGAATGAGATCGCTGCCGACTCCTACTATCTGGGTGGTCTTTCGTATGCGCAAAAAGTTGCTCGATTTGAAAACTCGTATATTGTTGCTTTTGTTGAAGGGACGGTATTGCACTTTAGGAATGATCATGCAGAGAGCGGCACGTTCTTTGCCGACAGCACGGTTACGGGTTTTTCCCTTGGGGTTTCTTCGCCCTTCTTGCTGGCAAGTCGCCTGATGGTAAGACTTGACTATTCACCAAGTGCGGATCATTCCGAAGAAAATGGCGCAGCGACAGGGATTTTAGCGCGGGTTGATAAAAAATTCTAACGTGCGGGTAGCTACTGAGTGCTGGCGAGGGGAAGTTCAATCACGAAGGTGGTTATGCCCGTCGGGGAGTTGATGGCGATAATCGTGCCAGAGTGGTCTTCGATAATTCGGCGCACAATCGCCAGTCCTAAGCCACTTCCACCATCTTTGGTAGTAAAGTAAGGTTCGAATACTTTCGCTAAATCACTTTCTTTGATCCCTTCCCCCGAATCGGTAATGTGTATTTCGAGACTGAATTTTTTACGTATGATGGTTGTTTTGCACCAGCCAGTACCTTCCATTGCCGCGACACCGTTTTCAAACAAATTCACAAATACACGGCGCATTTGTTCGTGGTCAAATGGAAGCAGTGGTAAATCTCCCTCGACGTTTACCTCAAAATGGATATCGGGATGCGAATTGGCGTAGAGGTCAAGTACTTCCTGGATCGCAAGGAGAATGTCCCCCTGCTCCAGTGTGGCCTTGGGCATCCGAGCGTATTGGCTGAATTCATCGACCATTAGGCGAATGGTATCGACATGCTGAATAATCGTTTTGCTACTTTTCTCAAGCAATGATTTGAACTCTTCCGGCGAAAGCGCGTCATATTTTTTTAATAAACGCTCGGTACTCAGCTTAATTGGCGTCAGCGGATTGCGAATTTCATGGGCAATCTTGCGGGCGACATCGCGCCAAGCCATAAGGCGTTGGGAGCGGATGACGGCGCTCATATCGTCAAATACAATAACTTCACCAAGGTAGCGTTGTTCTTCTGCTGCATACAGCGCGATAACTTCAAAGAAAAGGGTGCGATCTTTGCCACCTGAATGGACAACCGATTCACCTTTCAGTTCACTTTCCCCTTCTTGGCGCAAGGTTTCTATGGAGCGTAAAAGGATGGCAAGGGGGCTTTGTGGTGACCATTCGTCAGGGAACGGAGTGGCTGAATCTGACGGTGGCTCTAATTCAAGGATGCGTGCTGCGGTGGTATTGATAAAGGTAACTTCACCCGCTGGGTTGCGTGAGATAACCCCAGTCGAAATGCTCCGCAGCACGACTTCTTGAAAGAGGCGGGTTTCCTCTAGGATGATATTTGTTTTTAACAGTTCACGATTAGAGCGCTCCATGGCTTCTTTATACAGCCGGAGATCTTGGGTCATCCGATTGAAAGATTCAATCAGTGTCGAAATTTCATCTTCAGCTTTAACTTGCACTTGGATGTTCAAATCACCTTCGCTGACACGTCGCGTTGCCGCTGCAAGTTCTTGTATCGGCACGGTGATGCGGCGCGCTATATACGTTCCACTCCAAATTGATCCAAATAGGACGAGGAGCGAGAAAAATGCGAGTGCAAGGTAATATCCCCACTTGAGTGGATCGCGATGAATTTTCAGTGAGCGATAATCAATGGTGGCATTCTGTAGGGCGATCACTTGATCAGCCAATCCGGTAGGTGCTGCAATGGCCACTACGATATAAAAAGGTTCGGCATGCTGGGGGAATTTTTTTTGATGTACGCTGACAACATGGCTTGCGCCGCGTGCGGTATACGAGGTGGGATACATTGGGAGCGCGATTGCATCACGAATGATTTCAGGTGATATGCCGCTTGAAGCAATCTGATCGCCTGTCGGTGAGAGCAGCGCGATGTAATCGACACCGCGTTGTGACTTTTGCGCGTACAAATAGGCGTCCAAGCGATCAAGGTTGGTGAGTCCTGTCGAAGGGAGATTGGCGGCAATGTAGCCACCTTTTTCGGTAACATCGTTTTCCAGTCGGTCGTAATAGTGCCTCGCAATATCAAGCCCGTGCTCGAGTCCACGGTCAACTTGATCGTTCATCCATTTTTCTATGGTATTGCCAATAATGCCGCTGGCAAAGAGTGCCAAAAGTATAATTGGGATGAGCGGAAGAGCGGTAAGGATGAGCACTAATCTGGTTTGAAACTTCGCGCCAAAATGCCCTTGGCGCCGTTCAATCATAAGTTTGACATAACTACGAAAGGCAAAGAAAGCGAGGATAATAAAGAGGAGCAGGTTGATGTTGGCAAAGAAAAATACACTTAGGTTAGGAAATACCCCCTGCTCTTTCGCTTCCACAAAGAAGAGGATGTTGAAGGCGACAATTGCCGCCAAAGCCCCAACGGCACCAAGATAGAGGGAAGTGGGTCGTTGTTGCATGTTGTACTGTCACTCAATTTTCGAAAGGTTAATCCGTACGTTTGCCGTCTCAAATTCCCAGTCGGCAAAGGTATTCACAAATACCCGCACGGGAAACCAATTGGAAAACTCCTTTAAGTAAGCGAATGCAATAAGGTACGAATTGTCTGTGTCAGCCTTGGATAAGTGCACGGTATGTGTGGCGAAGGCTTCCATTGCCTCGCTCTTTTGCAAATATTCCATGCTGATCAGTGGCGACCCATTTTCTTGTGCGTTGACAAGGTAAATTCGCCGCAATCCGTCATATTGGATTGCCTTCTCAACATCAAAGTTACGCAGAGTACGGTCGAACCACAGTGTTCTCGCTTGTTTGATGGCAACGCGATAGCGATAACGAATTTCAACTCCGCCATCAAGCGCGTCAAGCAGATCGCGAGAAAAAAGATTCTCTGTTTTCATCATGACGTGTATTTTTTCATCCGTCGGTTGCGTTATGGAAATAATGACATAACGTGTTTCCGCACTAGCGGTTGCAAACAATAGAAAGAGAAGGGAGAGGCTTATCGCAGCAATTTTTTTTGTCATGGGATTTGCAGGACTCCGTGTACTTGGGGAATTAAACGAACATCCAGTCCAGCTCCGCGCCATAGGGCTACCAGTTGGCTCGCGTGCCGAACGGCAGAAAACGCCCCTTCTTTGGTGCAGGGCTGGAAAATGATTGGCGTCGCTATATTGTGTTCGCAAAAATAATCGAGCCAAAATGCGGCATCATCAAGGAAGTCTTCCGTAATCACTATTTTGAGTTGGTCGTGCGGGTGTGCGCCATGCCGCTTCGCTAGGAGTGTAACCAGTGCGTCCGGCGTTTGCTGCAGCGACTGGCGCCAATATTCATTTTTTAGATCAACCGAAAGGATGTCGATCAGCGTGTTGTTTTCCTGTAGCCATGCGATGTTGGTTCCATTTGTTTCCAAGTAAAATTTTCCGGGAGCATGTGTTGCCATCCATTGCGCTATTTCAGTAAGAAACTCAGGCTGCATGGTTGGCTCCCCTCCCGTGAAGCTAACCGAATGGACGCGCGGCAAAAAGTGGGCAAGAAACCCCGTGAGTTGGTCAAGCTGACACGGGTTGTCGTGTGTTACCCCGAAAGCGCTGAAGGTATCGGTGACATGCGACAATGATGCTGGCGTATCGCAGTATGCGCACGAAAGGTTGCACCCCTGAAAGCGAACGAAAACTTGGGGCACTCCGATGAGCACCCCTTCGCCTTGTGTTGACCAGAAAATTTCGTTGAGAGTGGCTTGTGCCATGAGTTATATGCCAAATTTCGTCTGAATTTTGGCACGAACGTGTGTTGCGGTGAACCCGAAGTGCTCCGCAAGTTGTTCGGCAGGGCCACTTTCGCCAAAGGTATCGATACCGATAGCCAAACCATCAAGCCCAACATATTTGTACCACCCTGCAGTAGTGGCCGCTTCAAGAGACACACGATTCCGTACAGCTGTCGGAATCACTTCGTCGCGATAGTGCTGCGATTGCTCTTCAAAAAGTTCGACACAAGGGATGTTGACGACGCGAACACCGACGTGAGCTTCTGCTTCTATCGTCTGAGCAACAGAGAGCGCGAGTTCTATTTCGGAGCCAGTAGCGATGATAACAAGCCCAAGCGTGCCGTTTTCTTGACGTAACACATAGCCGCCGCGTTCAATAGAGCCACCCTGTTGGTAGTAGTTTTGCGTAACGACTGGCAGATCTTGACGGGTTAGCGAAAGGAGCGTTGGGCGTTTTGTGCGCAGGGCAAAATCAAACGCGGCACCCGTTTCAGGAGCATCCGCAGGGCGGATAACAAGCAAATTCGGTATAAGGCGGAGCGACGGAATGTGTTCAACTGGCTGATGCGTCGGACCATCTTCACCAAGGTAGATAGAATCGTGAGTAAAAATAAACATCGTACCAATATTTTGCAGTGCCGCAAGGCGGATGGCACCCCGTTCGTAATCAGAAAACGTCAGGAATGTCGCGCCAAATGACTTGATGCCAAAAAGCTGTAAGCCATTCGTAATCGCCCCCATCGGGAATTCGCGAACACCGAAAGGCAACGATCTTCCGGCAGGATTTTGCTTGGTATAGTCGCCAACATGTTTCATAAAGCCCGTCGTGTTATTGCTCGGCTCAAGGTCGGCAGAACCGCCTACGAGCGCCGTGCACGCTTTTCCTGCGGCTTCTAGTGCCATCCCAAACGCTTTACGTGTCGCCATTTTACTGTTGAGGTCAGGATACTGTACGGCAGGAAGTACTCCGTCAATAAATTCAGCAACCAAAGGGGCGAGCGCAGATGATTGGCGTGCCTGAGCAACTGATTTATTCCATTGTTGGCGTGACTGGCGTAACGCTGGGTAGTGGCTGCGGAAATCAGCCAGTGCTGATTCTGGAAGGTAGAACGGCTCTTCGGGAAGTCCGAGTTTGACTTTTGTGGCGGCAATTTCGGCATGCGGCAATGGAGAGCCATGCGTCTCTTTGTCGCCTTCCATAGTCGCGCAGCCATGTGCCATGGTCGTGTGACCGATGATAATAGTTGGTTTTCCATTCCCGTGACGAGCAAGCGTGAGTGCCGCATCAATTTGCTGGCGGTTATGGCCGTCAACTTCGACAACATTCCACTGGAAGGCGCGGAACATGGCAGGGATGTCGGTGCTGTCGTTACGGGAAATTTTCCCAGAAATTTGAATTTTATTGCAGTCGTAGTACACGATCAGTGAATCAAGGCCATAGTGTCCGGCCAACTGGGCACTGCCCAAGGCAACTGGTTCTTGCAAATCGCCATCGCCAACAAGCACATAGGTCGCGTTGTCAATAATCCCTTTGCCAAGATGCGCTTGAGCAATACGGGTGCCAAGCGCCATACCAACGCCCATGGCAATTCCTTGTCCAAGTGGGCCGGTGGTGGCTTCTACCCCTGGCGTATAACCGAACTCAGGATGTCCTGGCGTTTTACTGCCAAGCTGGCGAAAGCGAGCGAGCTCGCTTGTATCGAGATAGCCGACCATCGTCAGGAGTGAATAGAGCAACATTGATTCGTGTCCGGCTGAAAGAATAAAGCGATCACGCCCCCACCACGCCGCATCGTCAGGGTCAAAACGGAGGTGCTTTTTGAAGAGCGTATACGCAAAATCAGCAGAAGAAAAAGCTCCGCCAGTATGACCTGAGTTTGCCTGTCGGACGCCGTCCATAATGAGTCCTTTCAGGATGGCAACCAATGATTCGTCCGTGTTGAGTGCTGCGGAAACGCAATCTTGAGCAATGCTATTCATTGTAACTCCTAAGCATAATATATAATCCGAGAAAACGCGTACTTTATGGAACCCCGCCTTGATTGTCCAGCATGTTTTTTGACTCGCTTCGGTATGAGGAAAAGATTGATTTGCACTGCAATACGCAGTAACATTTAGCAATTAGATACATGCGAATGAGAGAAAATTTGTGATGGGGAGGTTCTCGTGAAGAGTCACCGTTCTTTTGTGTTTGCTACTGTGGGAATTTGGTGTGTAGCAATCGTTGTTGGTGGAATCGCTTATGGAGTAACCGGAACGTCGCTGCTCAGTGCACCATTCGCGGTGTTTCTTTTGACTATACTCGTCGGCATGTCGCTTAACATAGTGCTATTTCGGAGTATCCTTGGGAGTTCGGCTCTGCGACTCGAACGGTGCGTTCAGTTACTCGCCAATGACGACCACGATGCTCAACTACGCGAGTGCGAAGAGTTTTCGCACGCCCTTGCCTTTCAGGAGCAATTTGCTTCTTCGGCTCAAGCTGGCAGCGTCAATGAAGAGCGGGTACAATCACTTTCCAACCAACTTGGTGAATTATCTGCTATGGCAGACGAGATCACTCACAGCGTCCGTCAGCAAACAGAAACTCTCGCCAAAACCGCTCACGCAATGGCGGATATGGCGTCGGCGTCTTCCGTCGCTATACCAAGCTTTCGGGAGTTAATCGAGAAAACCAACCTTGCTAATCAGCGCACTCACGAAGGGAGTGGCCACCTTGATAAAGCGGTAGTGAGTATCGGGCAAATCAACGAAAAAACCGGTAACCTTGGTGCAACTATCGAAGAGCTTTCGCAGTCTTCTAGTAAAATCACAGGGATTTTATCGAGTATCAACGATATTGCCGATCAAACAAACCTATTGGCGCTGAATGCTGCTATAGAAGCAGCCAGAGCTGGTGAAGCAGGCAGAGGTTTTAGCGTGGTAGCCGACGAAGTGCGTAAGCTGGCCGAACGGACGCAACTGGCAACACGGGAAGTTTCCAGCATTGTGGATAACCTGTATCAGGAAACGCAGAGTGCATCGTCAGAAATGGGAAAAGCACGGAGCCTAGTCGATGAAGGGGTAGCGGTCATTGCCACAACGAGTGGGATTTTTAAGGACATTATGGATCTGTCGCAAGAAATTGACCAAAGCAATGGGATGGTCGGCTACGCTGCGATAGAACAAGATCGCAATATCCAAGCGCTGAATAAAGATCTACAGGAAATAACGGCGGAAGTATCGAATGCGTTGCATTCTATCGGAGAATTCGAAAGGGTTGTGCGCGAAGTTCAACAGCAAGTCAGCGATTTAAGAAATGACAACAGTGCTAGGACGAGACGGCTGGCGCGCTAATTGATCAAGCAGGATGTCCCAGATCTTGATTATTTTAAAATTTCATCAACAATTTCATCAGGATTGAAGCGCATTGTGCCAAATAAAATTGAAGGGTCTTTGCGCTTGCTTAGCATATTGCAAGAGGTATCAATCAACTCTGCGACGGTATCAACCTTCACCATTAGCCCTTCGTCAATTAAAAGCTTATCATAGTGGGACACAAATGAACGCGTAGAAATAGTTGGTGTGCCGAAATAGCACGACTCGGAATTAAGCGTTCCGCCGCCACCAATGAACAGATCAGCAAAAGCAAGGAGATGCTGTACTACCATTTTGTCTTTCAAAACTGCGGCATATGGAAACTCACGCTCAAGTGGTTCTGTTTCATAGCGAGGGATTATAATAATGTTAGCATGCAATAACTGGTGAATTTTACCAAGCCCTTCGTAGAGAATCGGGTATTTCTTCTGTACGTAGCTCGCTTTGTATTCCTCTTCGCGAATAACGATAGTCGGCCTGTTTGGGTCGAGGTCGTATTGCAGTAAAACACCTTCGAAGTACTCACGTTGCGGCACAAAATCATGCAGCCACGCAACCACATCAAGGAATGGGTACGAATGTATTTGGTCACTTTCAAGGCTGAATCGTTCAAAAATTTCCTGCGGCACCATGTACGGGCGAAATGCCTTATTAGAAAGTGGGAGAGTCAAACGGGCTTGTGGTAACGCTTTCCTGAAATTCGTTGTATGGTCAGAAAGTGGAATATCATAGAAGTTTATGATCGGTATACCTAATCCAAACGCCACACGGTTTGCATCAACACTGCATAAGCACACTAAGCGGGAAATATCGTGGCTTTCAATAAATTCCATCAGGCTCAGTTGACGATGAATTGATGCCTTTAGCTTGTCATTGAGGTTAGCGCCACCAAAAGTGCCACGGTTGAAGAATTCAATATTGTACAAAGAGAGAAGTGCGACAACTTCACTATAGCCAGCCCCTTCCCGCGCGGTAACAAGCACTTCACGGCCACGAAGCTTGACTCTTTCTATAAATGTCTTAAAAAACATCACACTTTTGGGAGTAACTAAGTCAAACCAGATCAAATGATTCCTCGCTTTTGATAGTCTTCGTACCACCAAGGGCGTATGGGAATAACGTCAAGATCACTGAAAATGAAACCATATTTCCCCCCATGATAGTCGATCATACCAACCGCTTTAACTGGTGGATCAATAAGCTCACATTTATTGGCACAGGTATAAAGGCAGTCAGGCTGACACTCTTTTTGAGAAATCTTTGCCAGCACTTCATGCGCCTGAGGTGTTTCCAACGCCGAACTGAAGCCTCCGGCTTCACGAATGTTACCAATTTTCAGATATGGGAGCCATAAAAGACAAGGGTACAGATTTCCGTATGGATCGATATCAATATTGCGCGATCCCATATAACAGTTAAACTCAATATTTTTTCCGTCAAATACCGCTTTTTGCAGAAGATATTTACTGGCATAACGACCAGAGTGGTAACCAATGGTGCGTAGTTGACGATCTATCTCTTGTAATTCGTCTTTACTAAAAACAAAACTTTCACGACTCAAGGCATTTTGCGTTAGGTTATCCGTTTTATTCCGGTATCGTTCCGGATTGAAGCGTCCATAGCCAAGATAAAGCCCGATGCCGAGTTGCTTAGCAAAGTTGTAGACCCATTCAATGAGGTGTAGGTTTTCACGGTAAATTGTGAATTGGAAACGAAGTACAACTCCAGGGATTTTCTTCAGCCGCTCAATTGTTTCCAGCGATTTATGAAACCCATCTTTATGTAGTCGAATTTTGGAATGCGTAGCTTCGTCACCATCAAGCGAAATGTCCAGTCGGATGAGTGGTGATTTGCGCAATACATAACGAGCAATTTCTTCATGCCGATCAGGGAACCAGCCAGTGATAGGCGAGTCGATAATGACGTCGGGATGAAAAGTATGCACACTATCAACAACGCGTAGGTAGGTATCGCTCATATGCGGCTCACCACCGGTCAGGTGAATCTTCTTTAGGTCGAGATATTGTGAGGAGAAAATCGAATCTATTTCACGAGTATTTAACTCTTCTGCTTGTCGGTCAGGGAGCTTCCACATGGAGCAATACCTGCACGGACCTGGGCAAAACTCAGTTATAGTGTAGGAAATATCTTCGATTCTGAAACCCATAAATTATGCTCCTGTTCTGTTCATTTTTACATGCAGCGCTAAAAAACCTTAGTATGTTTTGAGAAGTGACTCAAAGTAATCAATGGTTTTTATTAACCCTTCGTCGAGGTGTATGGTAGGACTCCAGCCCAGTTTTTGTTGTGCGAGGTCAATAATGGGTTTTCGTTGCATAGGGTCATCCTGCGGCAATGGTCGGTAATCAATGCTGGAGCGAGAGTTTGTCAGCGCAATGACTTTTTCCGCAAGCTCGCGAATAGTAAATTCTGATGGATTGCCGAGATTGACCGGGCCAGTGAGAGCGTCATCACTCCGCATCATCGCAATCATACCGTGTATTAGATCATCCACATAGCAAAAACTCCTCGTCTGCCTGCCATCACCGTAGATGGTTATATTCTGGTTGCGAAGAGCCTGCACTATGAAGTTACTGACAACACGACCATCATTGGGGTGCATCCGAGGGCCATACGTGTTAAAGATCCGGATAACTTTGATTTTGACATTGTGTTGCCGATAATAGTCAAAGAAAAGGGTCTCGGCACATCTTTTGCCTTCATCGTAGCACGCTCGCGGGCCAATAGGATTTACGTTGCCTCGGTATGATTCTGGCTGGGGATGTATCTCTGGGTCACCATATACTTCACTGGTCGAAGCCTGTAATATTTTAATTTTTAGGCGTTTGGCCAGCCCGAGCATGTTAATGGCGCCCATTACGCTGGTTTTTGTCGTCTGAACCGGATCAAATTGATAATGCACCGGCGATGCGGGACAGGCGAGGTTATATACTTCATCAACCTCTACATAAAGAGGGAACGTGATGTCATGCCTGAGAAGTTCAAAGCTCTTGTTTTCCAACAAATGGGTAATGTTCTGGCGGCGTCCGGTAAAAAAATTGTCAACACAGAGCACTTCGCTTCCCTGCGCTAAAAGCTGTTCGCACAGGTGAGAACCGAGGAATCCGGAGCCTCCTGTGACTAACACTCTTTTATTGAGCACGTCCACCTCCTGTGGGGCGATTTCCATAAAGATTGGTAAGGTTATCGACTATCGCGCCGATGCGCTGGAAGCGGTTTTTCAGCACAAACCATCGGACGGCCAGTGATTTTTCGCGAATCTGCCACTTTCTTTGCTTTTCAACACTTTGTACCTGCCTCATAAGAGCGGTAAGCATATCTTTATTTAGTGTAAATTGTTCACGAATGAAAGATAACGGAGCGACATAAAGAATGGCTTCGGCGTACCTCTCAAGGCTAGGGTAATAAGGTTCAAATTCTTCTCGTTGTTGAATAAGTTTTTCCAAGATGGCAATTTGTAGAGAGTGCTGTGATGGGTGAGTATGGTATTTTGAGTTTCCGGTTGGGCGGTGCCCGCCTATTAAAAAATTCTTTGAAAAGTTATTCTTACCATGCCTGCGGTAATTTACTTTTGCCCGGTCAAAAAGCATGCTTCCGCCAAGAAGATTAGCAAAGTGAACCATGTAATAGTCAGCACAAACACGAAATTCTTCGGTGCGTTTGGTTTGGATAAGGCGAAGTACATCAGTACGAAACATCATCGCACTGGTCGTTGTCCAGCTCCACGTTGGTGTATGAATGACTCGTGGAGCGATATACGCGAGTTCGCAACTGTTATTCTGCATATCCATGTGGAAATCGTTCAGGAGTTCGGAGCGGGCAGACACCTGGCGATTGCGCAGACAGGTAAACGCCACGGGTGGCTTTTCGAAAAGGTGCAGCGAAAGGTGGGCGGAAACCGCATCGGCATCCAGAAAGTCGTCAGCATCAACGAATACGATGAATTCCCCTGACGCCACTTCCAATCCGCTGAAAAATGCTGCAAGTTGCCCCTGATTCTTGGTATGCGCCATAACCGTGACCTGTTCCCGAAATTGTGCCAGAATCTCTTGTGAGGTGTCAGTGGAGTTATCGTCCACAACGATAACTTCATAATACGGGTAGTCTTGTGTCAGGCACGATTCAATACACTCACGCAGAAAGTCAGCATAGTTATAATTCGTTATAATTAGCGAAACACGCGGCAGGCGCGCCTTACCGATGGAGCATTGGGTTGTCCGATGTGCTTGCAATGCTTGAAGAGCGGATGTGTCACTCAACGATTTTCTCCTGATGTTGGATAAAATAGGTCGGATCATCGATCAGTTCACCTAGAATGGCGCACGCTTCACTGGTGCCGAAGATAGAAGCGTAGTCATTATGGAAACCATCGCAAATCAGGCGCAGTGAGCAGGTATGGCAGGTTTGGTTATATTCATATTTACAGTGTTTTTCTGCACGCAACCGGGCGTTCTGGCGATAGAGCAAATCCTTAGAGATATCAGCGCTGAAAAGCTTGAGCAGGTGTTCCCGCACATCAATCTCTCGCATGTAATGCGCTTTTGTGCCGTGTCGAGCGGTGTCGCCGAATGCGATGTCATTGTATTCGTAAATGTCATAGAGCAAAATCGGAATAGGCTCATCAAGCTCCGGAGTGCTTGAGCGCTGATTCAGGCGAGTTGTCCACGTCCACGAGTTGAAATCCCATTCGCGGGGATCGTAGCTCAGTTGCTGGAAATTATAAAAATTCTTCCGATGCCGCTCTTCTGCTATGCATAAAGGAAGGTAGCGAACATTGGTTTCAATGCCACACCATTCAAGCTGGTCGATAGCGGAGGTAAGTTTGGCTTTGATGGTGTGGTAACTTGGAACATTCTCTGAATTGCGCACATTTTTGTCTTGCTGATCCGCAAATGGGTTGAATGCGATGAAGTTCACCACGCGGGCTCCTGTTTCCTTAGCCAGCGTGACAATGTCTTCAAGCTCGTGCACGACCTCTTTGGTCAGAGTACAGTTGAGTCGGAATGGGATGCCAAGCGTTTGCAGATTATAAAGGGCGCGCATCTGCTTTTCACTTCCACCAGGCAATCCGACGACTTTCTCATACACATCGCCAAGTCCATGAACGCTGACAAGAAAATCATGCACTCCTGCGCAGAGGAACTGTTCGCAGAGTGAAATATTGGATAGAACAATAGCGTTGGTAATAAGTGTTGGTTTCAGGCCGATACTGGCACAATACCCAACAAGTTCAAATATTTGCGGATAAATTGTCGGTTCACCTCCCTGAATGTCAACGGAGGTATTTCCATAGACGGTGCGTAAGGCGCGACAAATTCGTTTTGCTTTTTCAAGATCCATAAAGGGATGTTCTGGATGGTGTTTGTCGGCAATTTTATCGACAAAATAACAAAAAAAGCATCTGAGATTGCACGTTTGTCCCAGCCATAAAACTCCGCGCTTTGTGAGTGCCTTTTCCCGGCTCACTGCGGCTTTGACGTGGAGAGCTTTTTTGCAGCTATACAGTGCGCGTGCTTGTTCAATTTTAGTCATAGGATTCACGGTACAACTCTCTGGGGATAGCGTAAAAAATGGTTTCGTTGAAGATTTTCGAATAGTGCCCAAGACGGAAAATATAGTCTGAACAGAGCGAATTAAGGTAGAGCGGAATTTCAAACAGATGTTCCTTGAGGTGATAGATCGAAATTGCCATTTGCGGGCGATCCTGTTGAATCATGTTGGCAGCCCCTTGGAGAGCCATGAGTTCTGCCCCTTCGATATCGAGTTTCAGAAAGTCTACCTTGGCGATTCTCTGCTGCACAATGTATGTGTCAAGCGAGGTAGCGCTCACTTCCCGGACGTTACCCGTAATCCCCGAAGAAACCACTCGGGATGATGTTCCTGACTCTTTGAAATGGAGTATTTCCTCACTGCTCCACAGTGCTTTTTCACACACGGTTAAAGGAAGCATGTGCTCAAGCACCGTCCGAAAGCGGCTGGTTTGGTATACTTCTATCAGAGGCTCAAAACCATAAAGTGCCTGTAACGGGCTACGCTGATAGAGGTGTTCAATCATGTGATTTGTCGTATTTCCTTCAAATACTCCGCCGTCAATAGCACAGGTAATAGTATAAGGGTTGACATAATCAGTGTATTGTTTTGGCCACGGACGCACCCACTCCGGAGCAAGTTCTTGGGCATAGACTGGGCTATCTGAACTGCGATATTTTACCAGTGTATCAAACAGCTGCCGGTCAGGTTCTGCGAAGAGTAAGGCTCTGGTTTGCTGAAATTTATCTCGATGTGCAGTACGGAAAGCTTTATCAAAGGTGTGTTCACAGGGTAAATATCTCTGGAGCGCTTCAATAATGGTAAACGGCAGCCGCACCTGAGTAAGATTATGAGATAATTTTCGTACAAGAGTCTGATCTACGACTCCGAGTAATATCTGCGGTGACTGGTCATTATATATGTGACAGAAGGTCGCGAGATTGCAGAAGGAGGGTGCTCCTTCAAGCAATGTGCTGTACTGGTCATCGATAATGAAACTCACGCGGATATCCGGACGGCGCGTTACAAGAAGCGCTTCAAGGGTTTTGCCGTAGCCACCATATCCATAGATGGCGACAGATTTCCCAGATGGGAGCTGGTCAATGTCAGGTATTTTTTGCACGTTTCACCATAGTCTGTTTTCGGTAAAAATTCCAGAGACTCAAAGATGTTTCCATTTTTTTCAAAAACGGTTGCTCCATTTCGAACCAGAGCACTTTCATGTATAACTGCACTAAATTCAAGTCGATAGTGCGATGGGTTGAAAATTCCCATGCCAGATTATAACTATTGCCGAGAAATGTTCTCCCCGTGCTGATCTTCTGCATCGCGATATCCTTCAGCGTATTACGCTTTTTAAGAAGCTCGTAGAGATAGTCGTGGCTGTTTTTTTTTCCGTAATGCCCGTTAGCGTGATGAATACGGTATCGTGTGAGTTTCTGATCAAAAAATGTCGAGCGTGTCATCATTGCTGCCTGAAAGACAATGGCATCATCAGCCTGAATGCGCCAGTCTTGTTCGTGAGGAAGAGGAAAGATTTTTTCAGCCAATGCGCGGGTAAGCGATAGTGTAGACGTAACATTTCCCGGATACTTCGAAAGATAATAAACGAGGAAAAGGTTATACCCATCGTAGCGGTAGCGTTTTATTGTGTCAGTGCACGGAGAGCCTTGTGTGTCGATGCTCTGATGATCAGTGTGCACAAAGCTATTTCCTGCCTCGTGACACTCGACAAGCTTTGCAAGTTTGTTGGGCATGAACAGATCGTCGCTGTCAAGGAAGCAAATGATGTCTCCGTTTGAAGCCGCATATCCAGCGTTAAAGGCACTTGCTTGCCCTCCGTTGAGCTTGAAAACTGGTCGTATGCGGTGATCGCGCTCGGCATAGGTGTTAATGACGTCTCGCGAAGCGTCGGTAGAGCCATCGTCAACAACGATCAGTTCGAAATGTGGGTACGTTTGCTGCAATACCGATTCGATGGCTTCGGGCAGATAGTCAGCGTAATTGTAATTATCAAGAATAACAGAGACCAGCGGAGCATGTTCACTCATGGGCTGATCCGTGAAGAAGGCTTTCAAGGTCACAGCGGGGAAAAGAGGTCAGCTTTGAAAAGCGCGAGGCGTTGCGTATGGTGAAGCTCTGTTCGGGGAGTGACGGCAGCACTGCGTTGAAGAATTGTTGTTGTTTCTCCAAATTGGGATAGCTCCAGACTTCACCAAGAGGCCGGTAGTCGGGGTGAAAGTGGTTTTTTTCCCCTTGGCTGCGCAGTATGTCAATGGTGCCGAAGAGTTTGCCACAGTTGCCATTGGGAATGATAAAGTCGAAATCAACGCCCAGCAGTATAGCTTCCGCGAAACCCATATAATAAGCGAATTGTAATTGTGACCCGACTACGGTGTGTGCATGGGTAACGCCGTTCACGATGTCGCGTGAAAAAACCGTATTGGTGGGAATATGAGTAAATTGGTAAACGCAGGTTGCGCTGCTGACGCGAAGAAAGGCGAGCGTCGAGAATTCAAAAAACTTTACTCCCGGCAAGGAATTGATAACTTGCGCATTGTTTTTGGCGACTAGGTAATCCTCTACAAAGTAGTACGTTGGTCGCCAGTCAGTTTCCGGATACACCAGATAAATCTTGTTTGAGGCAAAGGTAATTTCATTTTTCAGCAAGCTCAGATCTGACGCGGTCAGGCTGGGGCCATTACCAATGATGAAACAGCGCTTCCCCGCATGCTTTTGCTTTAATGAAGTGAGCTTTTGGATGTTGTCGATGGTATTGTACGTGGGTGGATTGACCAGCTTCTGATCTATAAGAAGTAAGGGAATAATCAGATTCTCCCGGCTTGCCACCTCACCTCTTTGATGGCGACCCATAAGCAGGGCGGTAAATTCCAACTGCCTGAGTAGAAAGCTTTCCCACGACAGTATGGCGAGCCCGTGGTGCATGCCCGCAGCCAAGTCATCAACATAGTGCGTGACGACCAGGTCGTTTGCATTTGCATACGCAAGCGCCTGCTCTGCAGCCTGTCCTGTGCCGAATATGGCGTAAGGAGAGTTCTGATTTTTCATTTTGATGTGGAGTTGTTCATTGACGGTGTCCAGTAGCGAATACTCTCAGTGTTTTCTGTGGTATGGCACTGTGTAGCGCTCAAAAGTTTTTCCGCCATTATAAAGTCATTTTCAATACTTACCTTGACGGCTCTCCACGGATCCATTGGCCAGAAAAGCCGGTTCCTTCCGCAGTAGCCGCCACCAAATTCCTGATAGAGTTCCCGGAACACCCTGGCATTCCATATCGCAATGGCCCAATTGCAGATAAATACGGGTGGGTTGTCTTGGGTTGGTGCCAGTGGGCCGTCGGGTACAATGTTAATGGCGGCCCCATCGCAGAATGTCTGCATACGTGTTTCGGTGCCACTGATGAGTGTGTCGACCGTAGCATTGTGCGAATACGCCTGTATTGCGCGCGAGATATCTTCAGACGTAATCAGTGGGCATACCGGGTTAATGAGAACCAGCGTGTCGGGATCTTTGGCGTTGATAAAGTCAATTGTGAAATCGTCTCCAGAAGCGGTGTCAGATCCGAGTTCCGCCGGGCGGCGATAGACGTGGCAGTTCAGAGAATGGGAGAGTTTTTCGATGTCATCAGAGTCAGTGTTCACATACACATCATGCAGTTCCGAGCATTTGAGCGCTGCTTCAATGGCGTACGCGATCATGGGTTTGCCGGCAAGGAGTCGTAGGTTTTTTGCCGGAACACGTTTACTGCCACCCCGTGCAGGTATATGCGCAATGATTTTACCGGTGTCCATGTTTTTTTGCCTCGTTAAAGAAATAGGTAAATTTTTTCGAAAGGATATCTCGCAACAGAGCCTGATCACCTACGCTGTGCAGAAACATTTTGCCGGGGCCACGCGACAGCACAAAACGTAACGATGTACCAATATTTTTTTTATCTTTTCCCAGCAAGGCCAGAAAACGATCCAGATCGACTTCCGGAAAGTCACATGGCCACCAGATTTTCTCAATTACGTTACGCATGGCACTTGCCTCCTGCGCTTCCATAAAGCCAAGCGCGACAGAAACTTCGTTCGCGATGTCCATACCGAAACTTACCGCGATTCCGTGTGGGATGGCGTAATCAGTGTAACTTTCCAGAGCGTGCCCGAATGAATGTCCGTAGTTGAAAATGTTTCGCGGGCCACGATCAAATTCGTCACACTCTATCATGGTTTTTTTGATGCCAAGGCTTTGTTGTATGAGCCCTTGCAGCGTTTCTGTGTCATGAAGAGCTCGGGAATATTCCCGTTCAAAGCGTTCCATTGCATCGTAGCCGGAAATTAAAAAATAGTGCAGTATTTCGCCGAGGCCGGAGCGGATCTCGCGCTGATCCAGCGTTTGTAAGAAACATGTATCCAATAAGATGAGCTTTGGCGGATGAAAGCCGCCGAGCTGGTTTTTGTAGTGAGCGAAATTCAGTGACGTTTTGCTACCGATGCAGCTGTCCGCCTGCGCCAGAAGATTAGTCGGAACGAATATCCAGTCAACACCACGGAAAAGAATGGATGCAATAAACGAACAGGTGTCCTGTGTTATTCCGCCACCGATGGCAATCAGGCGATAGTTGCGTTTGAAGTTATCTGCGAGCAACTCGGCAATGAGAGGTTCAACCTGTTGGTAACTCTTTTGATTCTCTGTCGGTGAAATAAGAATCACTTTGTTGTTGCCAAAAATGTTATCGAAGCGCGCGGCGTAAATTTCCGCAACGTTTATATCCAGAAGAACCACATCACCTAGTTGCAAGAGAGTTTGCAGCGCGTTGCGGATATCGGAGACGAACTGAACCTCATATTCTCCTTTATAGCTGAGGATTTTCATATGCTTGGGGTGGGCGGCGTTACACAATGGTAAATCCTCCGTCAATGACAATATTCTGTCCGGTGATGTAGCTGTTCTTGTTACTCACAAGAAAGCTCACCAGTTGCGCAATTTCGTGAGGCATTGCCATTCTGCCAAGTGGGATTTGCTGCGCGAGTGCTTCTTGCTCCTGAATGCTGAGCGAAGCCTGGGTGAGTTCTGTGCGGGTAAATCCTGGCGAAACGGCGTTCACCAGAATAGCGCGGGAACCCAGTTCAGCGGCTAATGTGCGCGTAAGTCCGGTCAAAGCCGATTTTGTGGTCGCGTACAGTGTGCGGTTTGCCTTGCTGATGGTTGACCAGATTGAGGCGATCATGACGATGCGGCCACCGCAGGGCATACGTTGCAGAATCCGTTGCGATAAAAAATATGGTGCATCAAGATTGACGGCTGAAACGGTAGCGTAGTCAGCCTCTGAAATCTGTGCTATTGGATGGATGCGATTGATTCCGGCGTTGTTCACCAGCGCGGTAACAGGCTCGTGGGCGTCGAGTTCACGAAGGAAGTTCTGGAAACTTATACTGTTGCTAAAGTCTACCAGAAACCACTTCCAGTGAGAGATCTCAGGCGGGATCGAATTTACAGACGTAGCCGTTGCATAGATGGTAAATCCATCAGCATAGAGTTGCTCGGCTATCGCCCGCCCTATCCCGCGCGAGGCTCCGGTGATAAGTGCGACCGGAAGTGATGGCAAACGATTATCTTCCATAGTGATTCACCAAAAGGTTGAGTGCCGACTCGCCCATAGCAAAAACAGCTTCCTGTGCGTTGCCTCCAATGTGTGGGGTGCACAAAACATTCATCGTGTTTAACAGTTCGTCGTCATAGAAGGGTTCAACCTCAAAAACATCTAGCGCCGCACCTGCAATAAGCTGTTGGCGAAGTGCCTCCTTCAGGTCTTCTGTCTTTACGATACCACCGCGAGCGGTATTGATGAGAAAGGCATCGTTCTTCATGCGCTTAAGGGAATCGAGTGTAACCATGTGTTGAGTTTGCGGTGTAAGGGGAGTGTGGAGCGTGATAATATCGCAACTGCGAAAAATTTCGTCTTTGGTTGCAGACTTTGCCCCAACGCCCGCATAGTACACGTCGAGGTCAAGAATGTCATTGGCAAGGATTTCGCACTGAAATGGTTGCAGAAGATGAATAACTTCCTTGCCAATATTCCCGACACCGATTATGCCAATTTTTTTTTCGGTGAGGCATCGCCCACCATTTTTGACCCATTGACCGGCTTTTAACGATGTTGCGCTCCGGTAGCAGTTCCTGATCAGCGAGAGCATAAAGTTTAGTGTTAGTTCGGCAACGGAACGGCGATTTACGCCAAAAGCTGCCAACACACGGACGCCTCGTTGTTCGCACGCAGCGACATCAATATTATCTAAACCGACGCCAAACTTCGAAATAACCTTTACACGAGGACATTGTTGCAAAAGTGCGGGTGTAATCTTATCTAATCCAACTATGGCGGCATCGCAATGCTGGAGCATGGCAATAATATCTTTTTCTGGTAGTCGTCCGACTGGAGGGACAAGGTGCATTCTGTCAAAGATGGCACTTGCCTTTTCCACCAGATCCTGGCGGCCTGCAAACGCTGCGGATGTGATGCCGAGTGTATACGGAAGTTTCATTCAGACATGCTCGATCGTTCATAAATTTTTTCAACGAGTGCCAGTGCTTCCATCGCTTCTCGACTACTGCCGTGCGTTACCGATGTTTTTTGCTGAATAGCCTGCTCGAAGTCTGCCAGCTCAAGCTTCCAAGAGTCGTCATACTCAAACCAGATAGTTTCCTCGCGTGGTTTGCCCATCGCGTGGGTAACATCCTCAAACTCCCGGTAACCAATGACAAGTTTCTCAGGGGCGTAACTCCGTGTTGAAGAGAGTATGCCGTCAAGGTTGATGTATCCATTTTCGCAGCATATCTCGAGCAGAAATTTGTGACGCCACTGTGTGGCGGAAGAGTGGAGCATGGCAGTTACTTGATCGTCTGTTTGCATAATGGCAAAGGCATTATCTTCTGCCTCGATGTTCCAGAAAAGCGTTGTAACAAAACTGTTTACCTTAGTAAATGGCTTTCCTGAGAAATGGAGCATAAGATCGAGCATGTGAAGCCCTTGGTCAATTAAAATACCGCCGCCGCTGTATTGTTTATAGTTGCGCCAGTTTTTGTCATAATCAATACTGCCCGCTTTTCCATACACGCCACGCATCCACAGAATGCGACCGAGGTCGTTTCGGTCGATGCGTTTTTTGGCTTCCATGACGGAGTAGTGAAAGCGGTGGTTAAGGCCATATTTGAGTACGAGACCGGTTTGCTGTTCAGCTTCGACGACTTTTTGTAGTTGAGCCACGTTGATGGCTGGCGGCTTTTCGCAAAAGACATGCTTGCCTCGTTTGAGTGCCTGTATAGTGTATTCTGCTGCGCAGTAATTGTATGTGCTGATAAAGACGGCATCAATATCCTGCTCAAGCAATTCATCAAAGGTACGGCATTCGACGGCACTTCCTACCGAAGCATTTGGATTAATATCAAATACTGCCTTAAGTTCAGAGGTCTTTGACTTTGCAATCTCTGCCGCACGAATCTGACCCATTTTGCCCAGTCCAGCAATTCCCATTTTTAGCATCGTATGTCCTTCATTATGCTTTTTCCCGTTTGCCCCGAGTGGAAAAGGGCATCTTAGAGCAAAGTTAACCTAACATCCCCACACATCAATCCCATCCACCCGCTTGTGCCAGATTTTCTGCTCCCAATCACGAGACTTCCTATCAAAAATGATCAAATGCATCTCGCCCGCACCAACCGTCCGTGCGTACTCCGAAACCTGCGCAATACCTTCTTCTATCGTCTTTTCCAAATTCGCACGCAAAAGCTTCGTTTCCAATACCACCCGTTGTACCGGCCCAAAAAAACCTTTATCAGACGTTGGCCATTCAACAAATATGTCAGTTCGCTTGCGACCCAAAGCGTATTCACGATTAATCCGCCCGCCACCGTTGATAAGACGCTGCAGAAACGCTTGCAACAGCAACTGCGGCCCGGCTTCTTTGTAATCAAATCTCTCAATCCAAGAATCGCTATTTTCACGGAAAAACTGCTGAAACGCCGTCATCAGTTTCGCAAAGTTGATCGTATTATCGCTGTTCAAGTACCAGGCAAGATCCTGTTCTACAATCGACTGCTGTTTCGCAATCGTAAGCTCGCGCGGAATAACTTCTTGATAAATATCGTTTGATATATGCACAAACGGCTTGCGAACAATCAGCCCTAAATCCTGAACATACTCCAAATCCCTGTCATCAAAATGAGCGTCGCTAGCATCAACTTGCGAAAGAATCGCCGAAATAACATTATACACCCGCTGTTCACGCAACTTATCTGTCAACTGATCCAGATGCGTCGCCCGCGACTGAATCAACTCCTCGCGTGCTTTCATGTAATGTTCAAATTCAATCTTTATTGAACGGTCGCGAAGCGTGCGATTTTCTGATGTCATTTGGTACGCGAGCGCATTGACTAACCACGGCTGCCCTTTCGTATCGCTCCAAAGCTTTGGAAAAATCGCCTTGTCAAACACCTGCCCCGTCTCTTTGGTATGTTCCCAATAGAGCTGTTTGCACTCTTCAAACGTAAAACTCTCCATCACCAAAGACGTGGCTTTAATATTAAAAGCACTCCCGCCAGTGATGATTTCCTGATCTTTAGTATGAATACGGTAATCTTTAATATCGCGCACACCGCATAAAATCATCGCTTGCGGGAACGCTTCTGGACGTTGCGCATACCCCGCACGAATCTGCCTGAGCAGCGAAATCAATGTGTCGCCTATAAGTGCATCAACTTCGTCGAGCAGGAGGATGGTGGGTTTTGGCGAATGCTTTGCCCAGTATCGTAGCAGCTGAGTCAACTGATCCTGCGATTGATGCTGCCGTCCCTCCTGCGTCCACCACACATTGACATCTACACTGCCAGTATAATCTTCTATACTCCGCGCAATCGCACTACACGCCGCTGCAATACCATCCGAAGCATTGCCCCGTGCCGCCTGTGCCCCCTCGATATTGGCATATGCGCAAACGTATTTCCCTTCTTGGTTCAATCTATGCATCATTTCTAGCAACGTTGAAGTCTTCCCCGTTTGCCGTGGCGCATGGAGCAAGAAGTACTTCTGCTGATCGATAAGCAGACGAATCTCATCCCAATTCAGGCGACTCAGTGGATTGATATGATAGTGCAAATTTGCCTTAGTCGGCCCAGCAGTATTGAAGAATTTATGCATAAATGAACCTTTCATGCTGGTGCATAGTGACCTATCAGTTCCGTATGATTGCCCCAGATAGAGTGGGTTGAGTATCCTTCATCGCACGGTATAGCGAGTTGATGAACCTTCTTTGAGCGAGAGGTAATACGAATAGATGGCGTGATCCAGAATCATATGCACATCCTCCACAAGACCATATTCACCTTTTTCACTCTGAATGTGGAAACTTATATCTGCCAGATCTTTGAGTTTTCCTCCGTCAAATCCGGTGCACCCGATGAGTGTGGCACCAATGTTTTTGGTATATTCTGCGGCTTTGATAATGTTTGGTGAGTTACCACTGGCGGAGATTGCAACCAGAACATCATCCGGGCGAAGAATGTCCAGCAGCTGTACGTAGAAAATATTGTCGTAGCCGACGTCATTAGCGATGGAGGTAGTGACCGCGGGGTTGTCGGCCAGACTTTGCACATGAAAACTGCGTATACTCCGCAATTTCAGGCCAACTCCAAGATCATTTGCGAAGTGAGATGCGGTAGATGCGCTTCCGCCATTACCTGCGAAATAAATTGTAGCCTGTTTTGTATGAGCCTGTTCGAACACCTGAATGATTCTGGCTACCGTGGTGGTGTCCAGTGCACTTAAAACGTCTGCTAAACGAGAAAAATACGTTTTGATAAAGGTTTCCATCGTGCAACCCTCCTTGGTTTACTTGGGATATGGCCCCGGCGGGAGCCCTTTGTGAGTAGAGGCTGTTTTGCGCAATATTACTATTTCGGATACGGCCCTTCAGGGAGTCCTTCATACAAATCTATCAGAGGCAGTGCCTCTCCAAAGAGGTCTAAACACCTTTTACGCATCATTTCCTGCTTACAGTCTGATGAGAGTATTATTGCATCTGCCTGTGAGGTGTCCCAATCAATGGGATTTTGGGGTGTGAGTCCCCAGAAGGCCTTCGTCTTGTCAGGGAAATCGTCTAAAATTGCTGTTATATGCTCTTTTTTGTAATCAGACATAAAGTCGCTTAGCCACTCTGTATACTGTCCTGCTCCAAAAAAAGCTATGCGGGGATAAGCTCTTGTCACCTCGCTTAATCTATTTTCAAGCATCAATCTATGCAGCACTTGAGAGTGATTCTTTCTTTCAGGCTGCTGTGATGAGAAGCGAAAATCCAAACCGGTTTTTTCGTAAAATTGGTTTAGTACAGGAAAGAGAACATTGTGATGAAATTTATTATGACTATAGGATGAGTTGCCAAAAACAGCATTGTTGTGTTTACGATAGTAACTTAAAGATTCCGGTATGGAAATAACTCCATTAAACAGCCAGCATGTTCTAGTGAGGTATGCATCAGCACTTATTCTGAGTTGAAGTGGAACTGGCATCACTTTTTCCAAGACTTCCCTACGGAAACAAAGACCGGAGGTGCCTACAAAAATCCCCAAAATGCCTTGGGATGCACTGAGCCTGAAACAATCACCTGAATACATGGCATGATGAAAGGGGTAAGTTTTGCCGTTGTCCCAGACTGTGGTCATGTGCTGCAGCACTCCATAACTACTGCCCAGAAAGTTATCCCATTTCACAATGGTTTCGAGTTTGTGGGGCAACCACCAGTCATCACTGTCTAGAAAAGCAATTATTCTACCCTTTGACGCCTCAAATCCTGCATTGAAGGCTGAGGCTTGCCCGCCGTTTTTCTTATATATCTTTGTTATTCTTGGATCAGAGAAGGATTCCAGTACATTTACTGAATCATCTGTCGAGCCGTCATCGACAATTATGAGTTCATAATTGGTGTAAGTTTGCTTTAGAACGCTCTCCACGCACTGGGCTATAAAACGGCCGTAATTGTAATTATTGATAAGAACAGAGATAAATGGACTCGCGTTCATACGAGAATATCCTCCAATTGAACAAGTGGAAAAAGATCAAGCATTGTTTTTCTAGATGCGTTGAATATTTTTCTGTTGTCTTTCTCAAAAGCTGCCTTAGCGCATTTGAAGGCATCATACTGTATGTCAAGCCTAGGCACAGTCCATTCTTCTCCTTTTTTTCTATAATCATTGTGAAAATGGTTGACTTCATCATTCTGAACCAGAATATTTTCTCCTGCATCCGTTGTTTTATTTGCTGGCATTGATTTGTCGAAACTGAAATCCAGCCCGAGAAGAAAAAGCTCCTTTATGCCGAGGTGATATGCTGCTTGCATTAAAGTGTATGTTACTGTGTGACCGCCGTAGGTGCCTTCAGCTATGTTACCAGAGAATTTTGGTTGTCTTATGCCGTTTATGACAGGAGTAGGCAAGTCTTTAAGCCAAAAGATATCATCCCTGTCCTGGATAAAAGGCTTAATGACACTGCTGAAAATTTTTACTGCACGCACACTTGCTATCGCTTCAGCATTATTTTGGGCAACGAGTCGGTCTATTACGGAATAGTAATCTGGGCGCCATTCGGTTTGGTCAAAAGCAAGATATATTTTATTGCACGAGAGAGAGAGATTACCCTTAATCATATCAAGGTCAGAAATCGTGAGGCTTGGTCCGGTCGCGACGAGAAAGCCTCTACAATCCTTATGCGCGTCCTTATTAATCGCAATCCTACTCATACTGACTTGCTCGCGGGGTTTAGCTTGTTAATACGCTCTTCAGTAAATTTTTTTCTTTGCTCAAAAGAGGCAAAATGTGATGATTGCTTTAGTATGCCCTTATCTGATGCAAATACAACATCTACCTGCCCTAATGCATCATCGAGTGGCCGGTACGTTGCTCCAAAAATGTCATAGGGAGAGAAACCTTTTTGACTCATAAATGCAACTGCATCAAGAAAAGTTGGCGACTCTTTGTAAAACTGGAATAGAGAGACTTCCATAATCACGACTTCCGTCTCTTTAAGAGTTTCTTCTGCGCCTTTAAGCACTTCAAGCTCAAAACCTTGAACATCTACCTTTATTATGAACGGTCCTTTAAGGCCGTATTTTTTTGTCTCACCGTCCAAGGTCACCACGGGAACAGTTCTTTCCACTCCATCTACATGAGCTCCCTCAGACTCCTTTAAAACAGAGGAGCCGCTCATATCGGGATGCACATTCATTATAATGCTTCCTTCTCTGCTCCCAGCAGCTGCCAGTGTGTAAACTGCCGGATACTCAGATGCAATTTTATCGAGAACCCCTTTGTACTCCTCCAACGGCTCTACCATAAGATAACGTACGGAGTCAAAGGCTCCGTACAGTCCGTTTGTTCCGTAAGCCACTCCCACATCTATAACCGTCTGAGGATTTACACCTTTATTTTTTATATGGGTAAGCACTGATAAAAGACTGTTACGTTTAAACATTTTTCCTCCCGCTTACAATTGTGTCGAGTTGGTGCAATCAGGCATATATACTTTAAGAAACGAGTCTATTATACACCCTGCTCCATGTTCGCTGATATGTCTCAAGTCGCTCTCAAACATCTTCTCTCTTGGAGAGCACATGGCTAGTTCATAACTTGGGAAATAATACACATTTTCGTATGACTCCGAAAATATATCCGCAGCAACTCTCAGTATTGATTTTGAAAGACTGTTGGCAACGAGTACATCTTTTCGAGAAAAAGTGGCAAGTAAAGGAACAGGAGAAACAGTGACAAATATTTTGAAATCCTTTTTGCTGAATGCCTTAATATATCCATAAATCCGATGAAGGTTGTTTATGTTTTCCTCAAGCGAGATCGTTTTGAAAGAGTACCTGTCAGCTTCATTCATCATAATAGCCGGCGAAAAAGTGTTTAGATACCTTTCGCTGAGGTTATCATACCAAGCTTCTGTCATCCCAAGAGTAAAGACCAGTACATCCGCATTGATGAACTGCCGAAAACATTCAAGAATAATGCTCCTCCTGTTCTTTACTGCGGCGTAATCCTCTTTATTGAGATGCACCGACTGACCACAGGTGTAACCATTTGTATCTGAACCAAAAATTGTTTCATACGGATTTTCTTTAATTCCGAGAGCGTACTCTATTTCATAAAGAATTGTGTATGAATTGTACTTGTTAATATATTGCAGTGTCGGAAAAGCTTCACGTTCGCCAAGCATGTGCGTGAACGCAGGAACGGCGATGCCACGTCTATTGAGCGCCTGCTCGAGCCTTCTAGCAAAACATGAACCTACAGTGAAAAAAACATTATCTTTCTTCAGTTGCACTTCTGGCTTTATACTAACAAAAAGCTCTTCTTGCTTCAGTCTGTAACTGGCAGTAAAGGCAGCATCATTACCTGTTTCCTTATGCCACAAGGAGTATTTGTTTTTCTTTCTATCATTAAGCACGTCCTTCATGCTCCTGAAACTGTAAACATCATTTTTTATTCCGGCATTGTTACCCATATGAATTTCCTCATAATAAAGAGATCTGTTCTGCGTCCATGTGCTGATCCGTTTTCTGCAAGATGTATTTGTTTTTTACTTTTACTGTAACCACTTAGGGAAAAATATAACCATTAGGCGCTGTCGCTAACTTCAGGGTTTTTTATACCAAAATAAACAAGCTCATCTCAAACTTTTCCACATTTTTGTACATAAGTGTGTAGCGCCGCATTCAGTGAGAGAACGGACTAATCGTAACATGAATTATAATATGAAACTAAACGCCAAACTCCTTTAATTTTGCCTGAACAACTGATCTCAATTGATTCTCCCCAATCTGAGTGAAATAAATTGACCTTGACCATCTTTGCTTAATTGCAGGATAGTCAGGTTGCTGTTTTGACGAAAACGGCTCACTTATAATGTATCGAAAGCCGCAATCCTCAAGGACGCGTAGTATTGCTGAAAGTGAATTGGACGCGTCTCCGTAATGGTATTCGATTAACCCCTGACGCACCAAGCTCAAAGAAGATGCACTTGAGGTTACAACACTTTTCTCGGCACCCTCAATATCAAGTTTTAAAAAGTCGATAGGTCTATCAATAAACTCTCCTAGAGTTCTTGTTTCAACTGCTACCGCAGAGTACGAGCGTCCCTCCTCTTGAGATCGGGTTAAAATTGAAGACGCCATTGGCATTTCGCTATCACAATAGAAGGTTGCCGTGCCCACCTCTTCTGCTAAAGCGTAGGGATACAATCGAATATTTTTCCAGTTGTTTAATGCAATATTTCGTGAACAGATCTTGAATAGAGTAGGGTTAGGCTCAAATGCAATGATGTGCGCTTTTGGATAAAGCCACTTAAAGTAGGCTAGTGCTGTCCCTATATTTGCACCACCATCAATAATGAGGGGCATATCCGTTGTTGATTCAAAACGGTCAGACTCGTTTAAAATTATTTCTTTATATAATGTTAACGTGTCAAGTGCGCTAGCATAATAGAGCTTTGAGTTGAGGAAGTTGATGGGCTCCCGGGTTGCTTCACAAGAATGCGGTGTCTTAGATAACTCTAAAATCTGAGCACATAAGTCTATTCCCATCCGTTCGCTCATTGCGGACAAACGATTACGAACGAACATCATTTCAACGTTAGCATCAGCTAGCGCCCTTTGGCCTAATTGGGCATCTTTTGGGCACTTGCTGGACAATTTAGATATAAAAATGTCAGAGAAATTGCCTGACCCAGCAAGCCAGTGCAGCGAATCTAACCATTGCTTAACAGCATAAATTAGCAAGTTCGTGGGCAAGGTATCGATTATATGCAAGATTTCAAGAGCATGATCAAATTTACCCGTCATCAAATATAATTTGAATAGGGCAGCTTGTCCTACCTGAGAAAGGCGGTTCTGGTTCAAATCTTTCAAGCAAAAATCAATGGATGTTTGGTAATTTTTTAGTGGGATATAGTGGTGATTTGCCAGCTGGTAAAAACCATCCTTAAGGCTAGGGTTTTCCAGATATGCAGACTCAATAAGGTCTACGCTATCATGCGGTAAGCCAATATTTGCCCTCACCAATGCATATTTGAGCTTCCATTCTGGAGACATTCTCTTTCCGACTTCGTCACGCCTCATCCAGTCATGCAATATGGAATATTTTTTCTGCGGCCAGAAAAAAGGCCAAGCGCATCTCGAAAAACCATCCATAAGTGTGGAATCTTGTCGGTACGCCCCTTCTACTAGCTGAGCAGCCTCGCCTGTTGAGCCATGCAACATTGCAAGCTCAGCAACTAATAACATATATCCCGCGGTAATTCTGCCGTTTATGATGTCTTTACGTGCCAGTGAGTACAGTGACTCCACTTGGTCTGGGCAAGCTTTAAATCGCCACGCGATGCTAGCATATCCATTCACAGCGTCCTGATGGTTTTTATAAATTTGCTCGACTTGTTGAAAAGCGCCTGCCATATCTCCTTGGATAGCTATACACTCTGCGTGTTTTAATCTATGAAACCACGATTGCCTGCCGAGTTGTGCATCCATTACAAAAAGGCGGTTAGCGGTATCAACATCTTCTTTGACATTCAGCATATAGTACGCAAGACGCGAATATCCATCCTTGATGTGAGGTTGAGTAGAGTACATGTCATGTATCAATTTCTCAATATGACAGACTTGCACTGTAGGGTGTTCTGCTAGTACACCGTTAAAATCTTGCAGCCATCTGTGGTCAACTCGTGGAGCCTGAAATAATAAATGCTCTATAAATTGCATATCCCTCCCGATTAGAAGTTATTGTATAGCACTTAAGGTGCTTGCCACGCCGAAGCGGGAACATTAGGGATCACGCCGTTTGGAAGAGTAGCCTGACCATAGGTTGTTATATCTTTGCCATCCATCGTCCATATTGATATGGAGCCACCATTGACTCTTCTGAAAGCGATATCAGACTTTCCATCTCCATCGAAGTCACCCGTTCCGATAATTTCCCACGCCGAAGCGGGAACATTAGGGATCACGCCGTTTGGAAGAGTAGCCTGACCATAGGTTGTTATATCTTTGCCATCCATCGTCCATATTGATATGGAGCCACCATTGACTCTTCTGAAAGCGATATCTGACTTTCCATCACCATCGAAGTCACCCGTTCCGATAATTTCCCACGCCGAAGCGGGAACATTAGGGATCACGCCGTTTGGAAGAGTAGCCTGACCATAGGTTGTTATATCTTTGCCATCCATCGTCCATATTGATATGGAGCCACCATTGACTCTTCTGAAAGCGATATCTGACTTTCCATCACCATCGAAGTCACCCGTTCCGATAATTTCCCACGCCGAAGCGGGAACATTAGGGATCACGCCGTTTGGAAGAGTAGCCTGACCATAGGTTGTTATATCTTTGCCATCCATCGTCCATATTGATATGGAGCCACCATTGACTCTTCTGAAAGCGATATCTGACTTTCCATCACCATCGAAGTCACCCGTTCCGATAATTTCCCACGCCGAAGCGGGAACATTAGGGATCACGCCGTTTGGAAGAGTAGCCTGACCATAGGTTGTTATATCTTTGCCATCCATCGTCCATATTGATATGGAGCCACCATTGACTCTTCTGAAAGCGATATCTGACTTTCCATCACCATCGAAGTCACCCGTTCCGATAATTTCCCACGCCGAAGCGGGAACATTAGGGATCACGCCGTTTGGAAGAGTAGCCTGACCATAGGTTGTTATATCTTTGCCATCCATCGTCCATATTGATATGGAGCCACCATTGACTCTTCTGAAAGCGATATCTGACTTTCCATCACCATCAAAATCAGAGCGCACACCTCCACTTTTTTCGGCCGCAGTATATTCACCACTCAGGTTTTCAGTATCCAGATCGGCGGCAATGGTTGCGGTTATACTTGCTGGCTTTCGCCACACGTATCCGTCAGAGCTGTGAGTAATGCTTTTAAAGTTGATGGTATATGATCCTACTGGTACGTCAGCGACGGTAGTTCCACTGCTTCTCCACTCCCCGCTGTTTATCTGCCATTGAGCGCCGTCATTGATTGCTCCTTGCGGGGTGATGCTGACGAATATAGAGCCTTTGCCAAATGAATTCGCAGCAGCCTGAACATCGATTCGTGGTTTTGCAATACCATTACGGGTATCTGTTATTGAAAGGCCGGTCGATTGAAAAGCAGAAAGTATCTCAGTTACGGTTGCGCTGGGTTTCATTGATTTGAGAACAGCCCATGCTCCCGCTACATGTGGTGTTGCCATGGATGTTCCGTTCCAGGACGCATAGCCACCACTGGAAATGGATGAGTTGATAGAGGAACCAGGCGCGAGTAGGTCAAGTATTGCTGCACTGTTTGAAAAGGGGCTTACAGTGTTGCTTTTCGTTGTCGATCCAACGCTGATTGCGGTTGATATACAGGCTGGGGCACTGATAGATGACGTATAACCATTGTTGCCGGAAGCTATTACTGTTGCAATACCGGCAGCCCGCAAAGAGTCGATGATCGTTTTCAGCGAGGTATTTGTGCCGTCACAGTGGGCACTATAAGAGCCGCCGCCAAGGCTCATATTGGCGGAGGCGATACTATATGTGTTTCGTAAAGCGTACACGCGTTCGAGGGCTTTTATCTGGTCAGAGCTGTAACTCAGAGCACACGGGGCAGGAGTGCTGCCACATTGGGCAGCGCTGTTAAAGCGGCTGAATACCTGAATGGCAATGATAGAGGCATCTTTTGCGACACCGGAAAAACTTCCCCCGGAACCTGCCGTAATGCCCGCCACATGGGTACCATGACCGCATCCGGCAATAGCAGTGTTGCAGTCCAGTCCGGAATTGACAGCCGTGGATGCGCTGACACTACCAGGACACAGGCTCAGGATGGTACTGCCACTCGTTGTTGAGTAACAGGCTTCAGAGACTACTTTTCCGGATAAAAATGCATGATTCTTATTAACCCCTGTGTCAAGAATGGCGACTGTTTGCCCGCTACCGCTATGGCCGCTGGCCCACACGGCATCAGCCTTTATGAGCGGTATGGACTGCGCGAGTGTCGGGGCAGACAGATAGTCCTCTTCCACGTCAATCACGTCTGGCATGTCCAGAAGTTCCTCAAGTAATTGAGCATCAACTTCCATGCTCGCATACGGAATAGTCTCGAATTCTTTGAAGCCCAGTCGCGAGGCTTGGTACGGGGGAATTTTATCAGACATTCTTCGTGCGAGTTGTTCCCGTTTGATCGCAACGCGCTCACGCTGGTCGACAACGCTCGAGCCGGATAGCTGGTGTTCAGGGTCGTGAACTACGTTTAAACGGACAATAACCCGTGTGGTGCCCTCGCGTTGCACTTTGTCGCGCAAACGTCCCACAGTCTCCTTAACCCGTTCAGGCAATTCCCCCGAGCTGTGAACCATGATGGCTGACAGCGTTGGCTGTTCTGGTACAGGAAGTTCATTCAGGAATTTATATGGACGCTGTGCATGGGCGAATGTTGTTCCAAAGCAAACAATACAAAACATGGCCAAACTGATACGCGCTATAAGGCCGGTTTGTAATTTAAATACTTGACGGATAGATGTCATCACCATATGCCTCCTAGGCACTATTCAAGTGTAACACATTGTCAATGACACATCGTTGTTGCTCCTCCTAGAGGAGCATTTTCTGAAAAATCGTTACTCTAGTGAATTCAGTCTGGAGAGAAATGAGGATTCAATTTTTGGTAAACCTCATTTCTGAATTTACATTGCAGAAACTCTTGACATTGCTCTTCAGTGCCCCATCGGCTATCCTCTCGGAATATTCCATTTTCTTTAACGAATACCACATCTACCTGTCCTCTCGCATTATCAAGAGGCCTGTTATGCCCGTTAAATAAGTCATATACAACGAACCCACAAGTCTTCATGTAGCAAACTACTTCATAAAACTCAGGGAGCCCAGGAGAAAAAGGAAAAAGTGACACCTCAAGCATCACTACTTCAGTATGATTGAGCACCTCCTGAGCTCCTTCAAGTACCAGCAATTCTGCGCCTTGTGTGTCGATTTTCAATAGAAAAGGGGCAAGCCACTCGTGCTTATTGTATAGGGTATCTAAACGGCAGCAAGTCACATTTCTCCGTAGCGCATCTTCGGTAGCATTCATCGGAACCAGCAAAGAGGAAGTTGTCATGTCAGGGGTAACCCAAATCTCTACCTGCCCATCAAATGCACCCGCAGCGCATGAATATAAGTGCGCATTTCTCCGCCTAAGAATAGGCTCAAGCATTGCGTTAAACTCAACGATTGGTTCTATCAGCGCGAGGAATGCTTCATTATTTAGTCCATAGATTTCAGGTGTTCCCGTTGCTACCCCAACATCTATGATTGTCCTTGGTGAAAAATTGAGTTTCTTAAGGAAATCTATAAACTCTCTATTTGATTGGCGCGTTTTTAAAATATTGGCTATGAAATTTTCATTTGACGGCATTCTGAATCCTTTGGGCAACGAGTTTTCATTGAAGTGATGTAGCATATAAATCAATTAGCCTGACTTTTTCCCCATATAGCAGGCGACAGCGATCAAAGAATATTTTCTGTTTGTCATTAGTGGATAATAAAATTGCATCAATCGACTCAATATTGAGAGCCGATGGTTTCGTTACGCACATATTAAAACAATTAGCATTGATATCAGGGTGATCATCAACAATGGCGATGATCTGAGGGCTCCTTCCTAAATAGAGAGTCGAAAATGTCTGAAGCCATCGTGTATGTCTCCCTGCTCCAAACAGTGCTATTTTTCTTATTCCTTTTTTTTGAAGCAAGAGCATGGAATCTACAGCTTGCATTACATCCGAGTAGGTATCACGCAACGCTTGGTGAATTCGACTTTTACTGCTCAGAGTTTTTTTGAAACAAAACGTCAAATAGCCGAAGTTGTGAACTAATAACCATTCCGGTGATTCTAAAAGTGTGATCAGCAATTTCCGAATTTCTATGTGATGATAAATGCCCGCATGCACAACCAAATGACCGTCTGAGATGACGTTTTCTGTAGCTTCAATCACATCCTGTTCAGTTGCATTTTCGTTGAGTACAACTACAGAAAAAGAACTTTTATCCTTATTCCGTAACGGGTTATTTGTATTTTGAACATATTTGTCTGCGTTAGGCAGGCAACAGTTTGTCATGTATTTTCTAATATGATCAACTGTTCTAGGATCTACAGCTCGGCATGGCCAGTATGATGTTGCAACAGCCACCATAACGGGCGTTAGTGGGCCATAACCATATTCTGCGACATGGGCAGGAGTTGATGATGTTAGCAGTTCAACTGTACCTGCTATTATCTTCCTATAATGTTCCAGAATGCGTGGTTGAAGCATTACACGCGAGTTACGTACAAATGCAAAACGAGGGAGTTCTGTTATATAACGGTTAATCCCTTTCATCTGTTGGATCTCACGAAGCGAAAAAGGACATGAGAAGAGCCCCATTTTTGGGGGACAAAAGAGATAATCTTTGTTTCCAACCACCCTTTCTCTTATCTTGTTCACTGAGGGGTCTGCTAAGATTTCCACAATATTTTTATCATTAAGGTTTCCTATGCTTTGCCCAGAGAAATTACAACCTAGTCTCACGTTGCCGGTGTGTTCTACTTGTATCTGGTTGTCGAGGTGTACACACCTTTGGTCAGTGAACTCATAGCTTGGGGTTTGAAAAGGAGAAAAGATGGGTGCCCTATTTACGTCTAAGCTATATTGTGAGTAATCAAAACAAAGCCCTTGTGAGGTAGCAAGGTCGTGGGTGCGAAGAATTTCACAGACCATCTCTTCCTCAAGGTGCGCGGGAATGTGATTTTCTCGGTAAAATGCTAAATCTTCTTCGTAAATTGATGGTGCACGCCACTTGCGTATAAGCAAGGTATCTGCCTTTCCCGCAGCAAGAGTAACAAATTCATTCAGTTTACCCAATAAAGGTCTTGTCATTACAAATGAAATTTGCAGAGTGAAAGGGGTTTTTTTCTTAATTTCGCTGAGTGTGTCAATTGCATGTTTAACTTTCAGGAAATTATCTCGTCCGCTGATTTTCTGGTACAGATCTCTAGTTGGGGCGTTAACACTAAGACTCACAGTAGAAATAAATCCCGACTCTACCCGGTGGTACCAATATGTGTCAAAGAGAGTCCCATTCGTTACAAGGTACATTTTGATCTCTTTGTTGTAACTTTCCACATATTGTAAAAAATCGATAAGCGGCCTCCAGAGAAATATTTCCCCGCCCGCTGGCTGGATTATTTTCAGCCCCCCCGCAGTAATAAGTGGTGATAGGTTGTCCAGCGCTTTCGGAGAGATATCGGCTTCACGTTTTCTGTGGGGCTGCCAGCAAAAACCGCACCGACTGTTGCACAAAAATGTTGCTTTTAAGCCAAGCACCCTAATCTGATTTAAGTTATTCATTGCCATCTGATAGTCTGGCGTATGACATAGATCTCTAGTCATAACGTAAGTCCACTAAATAAACGCTTTAGCCTAGGAAACGCAGAAAGGATTTCCTGAGGATCAAAGTCTTTAAATGTAATTCTAAATTGATTTGTGAAGTAGTAGAGCCAGAGTTGAGTCAGTGCAAGGTAAAACTCACTGTCATCATCAGTCATCCATGGTCTCATCCTCAAATCAATAAAATTAGTTGGAGGCACAGGTACGACTTCAACCCGAGAAAGGACAGCAAGCGAAAAATCTATGCCCTCTTTCTGATTGGTGTCAATGATGATTTTGTCGTCAGGCTGAGGGGCATACAGGTAGAACATTGAATTTGCTTTGCCACAGGAAAGTTGCTTCACTTGGGCGGCAACTTCGATACTTTGCCGGATATCATTGTCATCTTCTGTTGGCAGCCCGAACATAAATGCAGTTGTGAAATTAATTCCAAATGAAGTAAATTTTTGAATAAGTTTCAGCGCTTTATCGATATTAATGTTTTTATTTAGCAATTGGCGAATTTTATGTGAGCCTGACTCAATGCACATTGTAACGCTAATTTTATTCTGACAAAGAATGTCTTGGATGGACGGAGTGAAGTTATTCAGATGCCCGTAAACTCGCCCAATCTTGTAGCCATATTCGAATGCAGCCTGGAATATCTCTATAGATCTTGCCTCGTCCAATAAAAAATTATCGTCCATAAATACAAAGTTGCTGATGTTAAATTTATTGTGCCAATAATGCATTTCGCATATTACTGATTTCCCGCTTCGCAAAAAGAATTTGCCTTTAGCTGCGAATGTATTGTAGCAAAAAGCACATCTGTGAGGACAACCTCTTGATGTTATGATTGGAATGTGCCTATAGCGCTCAATGCCTTTTTCCCATAGATCCAGTCGGATTGCGGGCAAATCGTCGAGATCGCCGCAGAATGTGTAATTTGTTCCCTTTTTGATTGTGCCATTGGATAACGCTACACTAATATGCTGGTGTTGCCGGATTGACTCCAAATCACCATTCTGGATGAAATGTGCCAGTTGAACTACGGTTGATTCTCCTGCTCCTATAACAGTGTAGTCAGCTCCACCCTCAATAATGCAATTCTCAGGCAACGAGGATGCTACCGGGCCACCCCACACCACCGGTATTTCTGGGTATCCATTTTTCACTTTGCGTGTGAAACGAAGGGCGTTTTGAATATTTTCACCCAGATAGGCGGACATCCCCACAAAGAGTGGACCTCTTATAAGTGAAGACTCAATAATATCATCGTAATCCGGCTGAACTTGAGGGTCCACGAAGGTTACCTTAAATCCGCTTTCAAGAAGTGCTGAGGCAATTGATAGAATTCCTAGTGGGGGACCAAACGAAGAGTATTCCCTTTGGAGTAAAGGGTACGAAGTGTTAATGAGTAATATTTCAAGCATTTATAAAAGCCTTTCATGTTTCAAGTGCTGAGGTAGGATATAAAACTTAGGTCAATTGTTTCTTGCGTGGGAACAACACGTTGCGCACAATCAGCCCAGTAATAATAGTACGGATCATTATCCTTGGCGAGACTGCCATAATACGACGCAATATCTTGACGACCCAACGCAGCAAATAGCAGCGAAAAAACATTATAGCGAACAGCAGGGTGATGATTACTGAAGTAGGTATTGTTTATGTCGGTAACCTTTTTTAGAAATTCTAATGCTTTTTGGGCTTTCCCGTTGAGTGCATAAGCCAAAGCGCAGCGCATGGTTACGTCAGGCATGTAGGCATTTTGCAACTTCATTGCTTTGATAGCTGCTTCCGAAAGGGTTATGTCATCAAGAAGCCATGCATGAATGGAAAAATTGGCAAGTACGTTGCATGAAAATCCTTTTATTTCAATTGTTTGAATTACGTTTTCTAAAATTTTCTCCTTATCACCCGCTACCAGTCGCCAGGGAAGAGTGAAAATCAAATCACTTTCCTTTGGGAAGGGGTTCACCGCATACTCACGCTGTATTGCTTCATTCAAGAGATGTGTAATGGCGATATCAGTATTACTGCAAGTAGAAGAATATATTTTTCTCGATAATATCCCATAGACTTCACCTAAAATCTCTTTAGTCACAAAAAAACCAAATCTGCCCGTTACGTGATGATTTTGTAATACTTTATCTAAATAATCCAGATAGCATTCTGGCGTCCTGTGAATAATGCTTTCTAGGAATTTAATTCTTAACGCACTCAACTGCTTATCTATGGATTGTTCCGTGTTATTTCCCCAAGAGCGGCACATTTCTTCGGCAATATAAGTCGTATCGCCAGAGTAAATTGTCTCTACGATCTCAAGCAGATTAATCTCATCGCTGTAGAGAAGGCAAATAGCACCTAAACGTCCTATTATGTCTCTGTTTGGTAGTGTCGAATATGGAACACAAGCAATAAAACGCTTTACAAGCGAATGGTGAGCCTGTGATGCAAGGTAAGCAATACATCTAACCTGCCTACTGGCATCTTGGCACTGCGAAAACATACGTTCTAGCTGACCGATGTCCAGTTGAGAAATTTGTTTTAGTTTGCAAGTAACCATAGCAGCAAGATGGGGGGCGTATGAAAAAGTATTTAGTACATGCTTCGAGAACGTCATTGCTTTCCAAAGCAGTAAAGCTTCTGGATGGCGATTATTGTTTAAAAGATGATTCATAATGCGCAATGTCGTAATTGAATCGACCTTAAGTGAATCGGCCGCGTAAGCAAAGGGGCTTATTATGATGTCTGCAACGAAATGAAGGGCATTGACGTTTGATTTCAAATGGTATCGTTCAGTTAACGACTCTCTCTGAAAAAAATCTCTCAATATTTCTGCGTCGCCGCCACCACAATGGACATAGATTAAGAACGGAGATCTATGTAATAGCTTTGCGATAAATGCTAAATAATCAGCACTTAAGGCTTCAATCCTTCCGTTTCCTCCAACAAATACACTATCTACTGGAAATCTACTGCGCACGATGATGGATTTTTCTTTCATTTGCTCTGCTGCACTAGATTGCATGTTAATGGTACTAATGATACCCTTTTCGTGATTGTGCGTCATCATTAAGTCCCGTGAAAACTCACTGCCATGCATATTAACCGTAGCAATCATTTCTAATGCACAACTTACATACTCGTCGAAGGCGAGTAATCCTTGCGACAACGAATTTTGATAAAAAGACATATAGTCATCCGGATCTACAACATCAAAACGAAATGAAACGACCCCTGCTCCATTGTTAGCGACCAAGTATTCATTTACACTCTCGCCACTTGGCAGAGGAAATGTATTGAGATAAACATCTATGATATGTGCATAGATGTTAGCATCGACCCACCCTTCAAAATAAAAGCGATCAGCAATGCCAAGCTCGTATGTGATCGTGCGGATATTATCTTCCCCGCCACCACCGCAGGCGAGATAAATGCATTGTGGATACATTTGCATAATAGTGGCGACCGCTTCAAGATATGGCCGACTTTCAAGTTTGATATAGCGCCCGATGCTTCCGAGAATAATAGTCCCCGGCGGAAACTGTTGTCTTCTTGTTTGGGCTGCGCGCAGATCATCAGCTTTTTCACCACCAAGGAAACTCTGATCTTGGGCAAGGGCAAAGCGATGAAAAATGAATGGCTCGTCGTGAAGTTTTGAGCCGATGTGCGTAATGCGTTTATCAATACCCGAAACATCGTACTTAAAATTCCCATGGCACCAATATATCTGAATTGGTGCGCTTCGGCTGGCAAAAAGAAAATTAAATGTTTCACGGTTGTTGCAGGCAATCATGACATCTATTTGCTGGTCTATCATGTGATTGCGGAGCAGTAAGCATTTTTCAAAATGGTTGTAGTAAAGTCCATATTGTTGATTGGCGTTACACAGGGTATGGGCGTTTATATACTGTGCGCCGGCTTGTCGTACCATGTCTATATACTGCGGATCAGAATGGCTTTTTTCGATATATCCAATGTCATACACATAGTACTGATGCTGAGCTTGATTGTCTGCACACAGTGTTTGCAAATGCGATACCAGCAGCTTGCCTGGTGAATTACCAACAAGTCGATCGTAGACATAAGCGATTTTCAACGAACCGCTGCCTTTACACTCTCGGGAAACCGGAGCAATCGGGATTTTCTGACACAACAGCTCGACATAGTGCGATAAAGGTATCTCTACCTCATCGTTAAACTTTTTCCATTCATCCTGAGTATGAGTCAAATTAAAATACACGTGCGAAAGCGGGTAGTGTAGAAAGAAAACAAGCTCCCTTCTGTCTTCGTCAATGGCACGCAGAAATAGCTCCAACCATTTTTCATATAGCTGAAGCCAGTTGGTTTCTGCGTTATACACATTCCACAATATGGAAACAGCCCAGAAAATATTAGCTTTCTGTGTGAGTTCGTCTTTTTCCCAGAAGGCACTGGAATAAACATAATCACGGAAGATAAAAATTGCATCATCAAGGTTTTTATATAAAAAATGACAAAGGCGACGTATTACGTTAAGGTCGTTGTGGCCTTGTACCACCTCATGGGTAATCACATCGGCATAGCGCTGAGTAAAGAGCACTCTAGTTTCATCCCAATTATGTCCATCAAGTACATCTAGAAACAACAAGACGTTTGAAAGAATAAATTTATCCATCGTATTGTTTGGCAGATTTTGGTGCGCGATTGTGATTTCGTGCCGGAACTGCTGGCTGATTGACGTTACTTGGGGGCGTATGTTTCCGTCGCGTAATATTTGCAATGCCCAAAGGAAGTCATAATTAAACTCTTGCTTGCGGCAAAGTGGAATGAAAACCTGATCGCGTATAATCGCGAACAACTCCGCATATATGGGGGCAAATTGAGGTTTTTGAAAAACACTATGTACGGTTTCTATCTTGTGAAAGGCTCCGAATATCTCGGATAAATTACCAGCGTTGGCACTAAGAAGTGTTTCAGTTAGATCTAAAATATATGATTCAAATTTACTTTGCTGAAGAAACTTGTCCCATTTAGCCCATTTCTGGTGACCAAAACTTATTGAAAGCATGCACCCTCCTGCTGCTTATTCACTTGTTGTATAATATGCGAGGTGGGTGACAGCAGCTTTTGGTGGATTTTTACAACCAATTTTTTTATATGCGGATCTCTCTGATTATGTATTTTTGGTTTGTGGGCTTCGCCGGGGAAGAATATTCCGCATATCCCAGGATTCAGATCAATCATTTGGGTTTTGATGCTAGATGACGTAGCGTAATACTGAAAGTCCTTTACTGCGTCGTATTCGCCGTTGCGCTCCAATAAATCCGCTGCTGCGTGTTCTATGCGTTCGCCTCCGGCAATGCAATACTGGAGGTCGATATAGTGTAAATGGCTTTCAAATCGACATTCATTAAAGGGAAGTGTGTAATAGCTGTGCAAATTTACGTACATATCACGCCCTATGATTTCGTATATCCCCTCCGGTGCAGTATCGGCAAATTGTAAAATCCAATCGGTAGCAGACTGCCAGATTGCGTTACTGGATAAAATATCTGGAATATTCTGGATGGAAAAACAGTGCATGTGTGGCTCCGTTCAGGATTGGAGGTGAATTTGAATGTAAGACAAGGTGCGACGAATTATTTCCGTCAATGTTTTCGTGTACCTCAAAACTTCCTCAAAAACTTCTACAAGGTCTTCTACTATATACTCGTAGGCAATAGTGTTTCGCAGATCCTTCATGATTCTCAGCGTTTCAATATCATCATAAAGCCCTCGCTTTATGATCACAGATTCATTGGCTTCGTAGTTGCGCGCAATTTCGTTTCGCAAGTCACGTATTTCAAACCACTCATCAACGCTAAGAATATCAATGTGTTCGAGTTGTTTGAGGATATCGATAAACGGCTTGTCGATATTTTCCCCAAGATAAAGGAACGCTGGCTTAAAAAGCTTTGCTCCCATAGTATCTTGCAACGTTGAAAAGCGATACACGAGTTGGTCGCTTATGGAAAGCTTTTATAGAGCAGTCATATTCTTGACACGTTATCGGCATTTTTCTGTGCAAAATACTCTTTGGCCAGAATCCCCATAATCACGCGATCTTCGTATTTCCCATCAACAAACATCTCCTGCCGCGCACGTCCTTCTTCAACAAAACCGACTTTTTGATAGGACTTTATTGCCGCAACGTTCCCACTATTCACACCAAGAAAAACGCGGTGAAGGTTCAGGCGGCAGAAAGCAATTTCAAGCATCAGCGCGGTCACCTCAGTCGAAACACCTTTGCCCCAAAAATCTTTTTCGCCAATCACAATAGAAAACTCACCACGCCGATTTAAGGCGTCGACCGTGAGTTTCACATTGCCGATATGTTCATCCGTTTCCTGCCAGAAAATAGCGAGAAAAACATGGGGTGGCGCCATGTGAACTTGGACAAAACGACGAATACTTTCCATGTCTTCGGGGTAACGACCAGCAACCAGCGTGCGTGTGACTCCCGGGTCACTCATCCAGCGCACGTACCGTTCACTGACAAGCTCCAGCACCATTTTTGTCAGATACGTCTTTACGCCTGTGGCGTATGCGGGGTGAGCCGTGGGCATATTAATTCACCTTCCGAAATACCGGCTTGACCGGATTACCAACCAAGTATTTCTCCCAGCCATCTTCTAACGCCTGACGATACACTGGCAGCGCTCCGGCAAAGGCCTGCAGTGTCTGCTCAATTTCTGCTTCGCCATGACTCCACGTCGTGTAGAAAATCCCCTGCCACAGCAGACCACGGGCAATTAGCTCTTGCATCAGCAAGGTTTTCATCCCAAGGTCAATATTTCCCGCACGATTGCAGGTGTGCGTGTGCAGCATTGCGATATGGTTGCGCAGTTGAATGTAATCGTTTAAGCCATGCGCCGCGATCAGCGCCTCCAGCTCATATTTCAGCACAGCAGCACGGCGATGATTGTCGGGAATAATACCATTATTTTCCATCTCCGAAATCGTCGCCATCATCGCCGCCAAAGACACCGTTTCGGCGCCATGCGTGGTGGAAATCAGAAAAAGTCGTTCCCGACCTGCTTCAATCCCCCCTTGTTGCATAATTTCGCGACGCCCAGTTAATGCGCAGGCTGAAAACCCGTTGGCCATCCCTTTGCCCCATGTGGCAAGATCTGGAGTGATATCATACACCGCCTGAGCACCACGAATATTCCACTTAAAACCAGTAATCATTTCATCAAGAATAAAAAGAGCGCCATACCGTTGGCATAAGTCCTGAATAACTGGAAAAAAATTTGGTGTCGGTTCGATCCCGTTCATCGGCTCTAAAATCACACAGGCAATATCATCCCCATGTTCAGCGAAAATTTGCGTCAAACCGTCCGTATCGTTGTAATCAAAACCCAACGCGAGCGACTTTCCCGCAGAAGGGATCCCTTTATCGCAAGCGGTTGTTCCAATAAACCAATCATCATAACTGAAAAAAGGGTGGGAGCGGCAATAGACAACGTGACTTTTACCCGTATAGCCACGCGCCAGTTTTATGGCCGCCGTGGTCACCGTCGATCCATTTTTGGCAAACTTCACCATGTCATACTTGCCGCCGAAATGGTTCAGAATAAACTGCGCGGCTTCGTATTCCGTTTGCGATGGGCGCTGAAAGTTCAGCCCTTTTTCCAGCTCCGCGCGTACTGCCGCCAGTACTGGCTCGTAGGCGTGTCCAAGCGAAACCGATGTTAAACCCATCGACCAATCAATGTATTCGTTGCCATCCAAATCCCACACGTGTGCCCCTTGGCCACGCGCAATCATTCCTGGCGCTAAGTACGGAAACTGATCGGCCGCTTTAGAGTAGGTGTGCGCTCCCCCGGGGACAAGGGTTTGATAGTGCATTTGCGCTTGGCGTGAAAGGTGGTAACGGTCAGAAGGTTGAGACATAGCAGCTAACTCCGGCGGATCATTGCGGGTTGTTGAATCAGGAGCGAAATGATATCAAGCCATGTAAAGTATGGATTTATATCGTAAAGCGCAGCGTACACTAGCTCTACAAAGGCAAAATCTTCGGGATAATCCACCGTCCAGCGCAGTCCGCTAAAATCACTTGGGCCAACCACATTAAGACTCGTAAAATTGCCACACGCACTATCACCAACATGAGTGCGAATAAACGGCGTTACGTGTTCACGGTCGAAAGGTGATTCGGTCAGCGCGTGAGCGGCAAAGAGCGCTTCGGCGCGTACCACTTCTACGTCAAGGCCATCCGGCCACGTGTAGCGTAGCGTATTAGAAACATAATCAGCCGGAGTTGCTACCATTGTGCTAATAACGGCATCAATCACGTCTGGATCATGGAGTGGACAATCGCCGGTGAGCCGGACAACGATTTCACCCCCATAGTGCTTGGTAGCCAGAACAAAGCGTTCGAGTACATTATCAAGTGATCCACGAAAAACTTCAAAACCAGCGGTGCGCACCGTCGTAGCAAGCTCGTCATCCGCAGGATCGGTGCTTGTTACCAAGACAAGTTGGTCAATGTGTCTACTACGTGCGACGCGCTCCATCTGGTGCAAAATCATCGGCTTACCGAGTATAGGTTTGAGCACTTTTCCGGGGAGGCGATTGGAAGATGAACGGGCTTGGAGAAGAGCAAGTATCACACACAACCCCAATGTTGTTTGGCGCGGTCAAGTTCACGAATCAACCCAGCGGCCTCGGAAAAAGGGTTCTGACACGCTTCCGCCTTTTGGACTCGCAAAAAGAAGTCGTCCATCTGAGCGGTGTACATATCGTCAACATTGAATTGATACGCGGCAGACCTTACTGTATCCTTTTCGTCCTGTCCACGCCAAACTTGAACCATGTTCGCATGAAAATCCCAGCCGATTGTCCCTTTTTCACATATCACTTTTGCTTGCCGTGTATAACGGTGTTGCAAATAATCAAGGTGAATCGTACCCAGCGTTCCCGCGCAGCGAACGGCCAGCTCCGCGATTTCTTCGGTTTCGATGCCAAGGTGCCCCACATTACTGTTGCGTAAAAACTCGATCTGCAAAGAACCGAAGATAGACTGTGCCAGATCAATTTCGTGAATGGCATCCAGTAAAATACCACCACCAAGATCTTTGCGTGCGCTGTATGATTGACGATAATCTTGCCATGGGCGCCACTGTCGCAAGTCGAAACCAAACTCAAAGCGGAAATGGAGCACACGACCAAACTCCTGCGACTGCACCATGCGACGCACTATTTGCAACCCAGGATGAAAACGCATATTACAACTGACCATTGTGGGGATTTTTTTACTCTCGATCTGTGCCTCTAACGTGTCCAGTTGCTCGGTTGCCGCCACACACAGCGGTTTTTCGATAAAAACCGGAACCTGCCACGCCAGTACCCGCTCCAGCGACGTCAAATGATCACTATTTGGAGTGCATATCAATACCGCTTGCGGCACAGTGGTCAGATCGTCCAGAGTGTGATAGAAATTGATACCATGATAATGAGGTTCTTGTGCAACGGTAACATTGTATGCCGGATCGCATACCAAGATATGAGGGACGCGCCCAGTCAATAAGCGCGCGTACCGTCGTCCAATAGAACCAAAGCCGAGAATGAGCACCGTATCAGGATAGTTACAGGTTTGCATAAAACCTCCCGAAAAGATTGGCAGAATATGTGCATAAATTTACCAAAGAGAATCATCACACAGGGGGAAAGCGATGTCGATAGAGGAAAAAATTGTTACCGCAGATAAAATCGGCTATGACCAGCAAATCTATAAGAACAACCTCAAAGCGCTCAAGCAATGTCGCCCAGATCTCGCCAAACTCATCGAAAAAACTCCTCTCACCAATCGTTATGGCATCTCCCTCTATGAGAATAATATTCCCCGTCTTCACCTGCGTGATGGTGACGAGTGGAAATCACTGAGCGGCCCATTTGGCGAAAACCCTGTCACCTATTGCGAGCAAGAATGTTTTGATCAGATGAAGCCCTACTCGCGCACCATGATTTTTCTTGGTCATGGCATCGGATATCATCTTGCTGGATTCTTCAACCATCCCGATAAAATGGAAACCAGCAGTATTGTAGTGATTGAACGCGATCCCGAAGTGCTGAAAATAGCCATAGGATGTGTTGATTTAATCCCCTATTTTGCGCAGAAAAATATTCACTACATTGTTGGCATCGAAAGTCAGGAACTCTACCCGCTTTTTTGGAATCTCATCATGGAATTCCAGTGGCTGATGCTTCAAGCCCGCTCAACCTCGTACATGATTATGCCGAACCTTTTTTCTATCGCGAAAGACTACTACCTCGGCGCGGTCAAAGCTTACAACCAAGCACTCACGCAAACGATGGTGTTTTTTGGCAACGATCCGCACGATGCTCTCGTCGGAATCGAAAACATGATCCTCAATCTCAAACACATCGCCGATAACCCCGGCATCAATAGTTGTTTTAATAAGTTCAAAAGCGTACCCGCCATTATTGCCGCCACCGGTCCTAGCCTGAAAAAACAACTCCCGCTGCTCAAACAAGTCTACGACCAAGGTCAAGCCATAATCCTCGCTCCCGAATCGTCACTTGGACCACTCACCAGTGCCGGTATCCGTCCGCATATCGTGACCTCGCTCGAACGGGTCGACAACGTGCTGAAACTGATCGAAGGCTTTGACTTTGGCGATGATATGTTTTTTGCTGCTGCCCCCATCGTCGTGCCAGAAGTGTATGAAGCGTGCAAAGGGCGTAAGCTGATTTGCTATCGTGGCTATAAGCAGTTTAGCTGGCTCCAGATTGATCGCGGCCTGCTCTACATTAAAGGCTCAGCGGCCAACATGGGCTTTAACATCGCCACCACCCTTGGCTGTGATCCGATTATCCTGATTGGCCAAGATCTGGCCTACGGCCCCGGCGGGCAAACCCACGCCGAAGGGATGGTACTCGGTCATCATCAAGGGATCTATGTCCCTAAAAATCGTAAAGACTTGGTGCAGCTCCCGGGCTATTATGGTGGCGAGGTTCCGTCGAACGCCATCTGGCAACTTTTCTTGAACCACTATAAAACAGATATTTATGATGCCGTTAAACAAGGAACGACCGTCATTAACGCCACCGAAGGCGGGGCGTATATTGAAGGCGCTGACCATATCCCGTTTCAAACAGCGATTGAAGCGCACCTCGCCACACAGCCCCACCATGAAATAGTCGAAATTTTAACCAAAGCTGCCGATAGCGCTGTTTTGACCCCCAAAGACGATCTCCTGCGTGTCGCCAGCCGACTCGAACAGGCGATTGCCGTGACCGACGCTAACCTCGAAGCGTTGACAAAGGCCAGCGACCATGCTCAGGAAATTCTTTTGAAATACAAGGATTACGTCTACGACAACGCAACAGCAGAGGATTACAATCCCAAGGAAATTTTCAAAGATTACCGCGACCTCGAAATCAAGCGCGCTGCCACCAGAGCCATGCGCGACGAGCATTACGTCGCCCTCGTACTCCCCATCATCCAAGCCCCAATGATCCGTTTTGAGTCGCAATACCTCAACATGCCAGACGCCTTTGACAATCCGCGCGAAGGGCAAATCAACTCCATTCTGACCAGTGACAGTTACTACGACGAAGTCATCCCACTGGTCAAAATGGTACGCGACACACTCGCCGCCGGGAAAGAACAAGCCTTACAAGACGCCGCCAGTTATACGTAAGCCGCCGTAATCCAACACGAAACACCTTCACGCATTCCAAACGGGCAGGAAAGCATGATTTCTAAAGCGAATGTCAAAAATATTTACCCCTTAACGCCACTGCAAGAGGGGATTTTATTTCATGATTTGTACGATGGCGGCGCCGCATATTTCGAGCAACTCTGCTACCGATTACGCGGATCGTTTGATGTTGAATGTTTCCGGTTTGCATGGGACGAACTGGTACGCCGTCACGATGTGCTGCGCACCATCTTTGTGCATAAAGATACCCCGCGACCACTGCAAATCGTCTTGAAAGAATGGCGTATTGAGTTCACCGTTGTTGATAGTCGGGCACTCATTCCCCATGAAGCGCAGCAGCGTATTGACATACTCAAGCAAAACGATCGTCGCCGCCCATTCCTCCCCTCCAAAGAGCCACTGACCCGCATCACCGTTATTTTACTGTGCGCCAATGAAGTTGAAGTGATCTGGAGCCATCACCACATCATTCTTGATGGCTGGTCGGTGGGCATTCTCCAAAGCGAATTGCTTGATATCTACGCGGCGCAACTCCATGGAAAATCGCACGTACTCGCGCCACCCATCCCATTTTCCCACTACGTCACGTGGATTGAAAAGCAAGACACCGCCGCCTCACAACACTTTTGGCAGGAAATGCTCGACGGATTTCCTCAAGCAACTGGTTTGCCGCAATGCCCCACCACAGAAAATCCAAACGCCTCACGGATGGATTTCATCTGGCAGCTTGACCCCCAGCGCACGGCACAGCTCACTACTATTGCGGCAACAAGCGGCGTCACCCTGAACGTACTGGTGCAAACCGTGTGGAGCATCCTGCTGAGTCGGTATAATGGCACCGATGATGTCGTCTTTGCCGCCACCGTGTCGGGTCGTCCCGAAGGGTTGCGCGGTGTCGAAACAATGGTCGGGCTCTTTATTAACGCTGTGCCGGTGCGGATCCGTCTCCAGCCGACGGCGACATTGCCACACGTACTGCACACCGTTCAGCGCGACACACTGGCCGCCGCGCGCCACCATTGGTGTTCGTTGGCCGAAATCCAGGCCGCCACCCCACTGCGTCAGGGGCTACTCGATCACATCCTGATTTTTGAAAACTACCCTCTTGACGAGCGACTGCACACCACTGAGGCGACAGCAGCCTGCGGCTTTACCATGCTCCGTGCTGAGCTTCACGAAAATACCAACTACCCCTTTGAGCTTTCGGTTGTGCCGAGTACCGCGCTCACCTTTCGCATGGGATATGACCCAAATATCTACGCCCCGGCACTGATAGAACGCATCGCTTGGTCGTTGGAATTCCTTTTTGATCAAGTCGTGGAGCAGCCAGCGCGTTTAATAGCCGAGTTTTCTGTACTTGCGCCGCAACATATTCACGAAATAACTGCGGAGTTCAACACACCTCCGAAACCCTTTGCGCACGTAACCGTGGCCGATCTCCTGACACAACAAGCCCTGGCCACGCCCGACCGGATAGCATTAGTCTGTGAATCGCGCCGCCTTGCCTATCGCGAACTCCACCAATCCGCCAACCGCGTTGCCAATTTCCTGCTCCAGCAGTTTTCGGTAAAGGCTGATCAAGTCGTTGCCATTTTGATGGATCGTTCAGAACGGATGGTTGCCGCCCTCTACGGAATAATTCAGGCGGGAGCCGCCTACTTGCCGCTTGACCCGACATTTCCCGCCGCGCGCACAGCGTACATGCTGCAAGACAGCGGCTGCCGCATCGTAATGACAGAAGCCAAGCATCGCCATCTTCTGTTCAGTCAAGCTGACCAACTGGCAATTGTCGAACTCGACACTCTCCCTGATACCGCCACCACCGAGCCCCATCGCATTATTGCCCCTGAGAATCTGCTCTACCTCATGTATACCTCGGGCTCCACCGGACTCCCTAAAGGGGTGATGCTGGAGCACCGCCATGTAGTGAGTTTTCTACAAAATATGACCCAAACATATGGGCTCACCGCAGAAGATACGCTTCTCGCCTTAACCACGATTACCTTTGATATCTCGGTGCTAGAGCTGATTTGCCCACTGATGCTTGGCATGACCATCGTTGTAGCCAATGACACCGACGCCAATAGCCCATCGCAAGCCGTGGCGCTGCTGCAACGCGAGCGGGTTACTGTTTTGCAGGTAACCCCTTCACGACTCAAACTGATGCTTGAAAGCAGCGATATCGCCGCTTTCGCCGAGCTGAACGCCTTACTGGTCGGCGGCGAGCCATTACCGGAATCAATGTTTCAGCAGTTGCAAGCACTCCACAACACAGCATTATTTAACGTGTATGGCCCCACCGAAGCGACCATTTGGTCAACCACGAAACGGCTGAATGGAGCCGCCACGCTCACCATCGGCACGCCACTCATTGACGAAGAGGTGTTGATCCTTGCACCCGATAGCACGCTTCAGCCCGTTGGCGTTTGGGGCGAAATTTGCATTGGCGGTCAGGGCGTCGCGCGTGGCTATTGGCAGCGTCCAGAGTTAACCAGCGAACGCTTTACACAACACCCACTTCGTCCCGCCGAACGGATCTACCGCACCGGCGACAGCGGGCGCTGGCTTCCCTGCGGCGAACTGCAATGTGGTGGGCGGCTCGATACTCAGGTAAAAGTGCGCGGTTACCGCATCGAAATTGGAGAAATCGAGCACGCCCTTCTGGCACTTGCCGGCGTACAAACAGCGGTGGTGCGTGTTGTTGACATGAATGGCGTCAATGAAATCGCTGCGTACCTTGTGTCTGACCAAACCCCCATGCCGACACCACACGAATTGCGCGCGCAACTCAGCACCACACTTCCGGACTACATGCTCCCCACGTGGTATATTCCTATTGATGCCATACCACTGACGCCCAACGGCAAAACCGACCGTAACGCCTTGCCGCACCCCAGTCACGCCGCACCACGCCACAGTGATACCTCTGCTACAACCGAACCGTACTCCGAAACCGAGCGACGCCTCGCCCAAATCTGGCAGCGTATTCTGGGAATCGACCATGTGGGACGACACGACTCTTTCTTTGATCTTGGTGGGCACAGCATCAAAGCCATCCGCATGGGCACCGCCATCGCCAAAGAATTTGGCCAAGAGATCCCTCTCTCGCTGATTTTCGCCCATCCCACCATTGCCACCTTTGCCCAGACTCTCACGAGCCAAAATAGTACTACCGATATGCTCCAACCACTGGCACAACGGGAGTGGTATCCCGCATCAGCTGGGCAACGGCGCATGTGGGTGTTGCAGCAGATGGCGCCTGAATCGCCCGCCTACACCATGCCGCTCACCCTCAAGCTCGGTGGCCGTATTGATCGCCACGCCCTGCAATCGGCCTGCGCCATACTGGTGGCGCGCCATGAATCGTTACGGACGATCTTCGCTGAGCGCGACGGCATGCCAGTGCAAGTCGTGCTCCCATCACTGCCAGATGTTTTTTCTTTCCATGATCTGCGCGAAGTCAACCAACCGTGGGATACGGCGATGCGCGCTGCGGCAGACGAAATTGCCATACCGTTCGATATGACCCAACCCTCACTCTGGCGGGTGCACCTCTTCCAGACTGCAACCAACGAAGCGTTGCTGCTGCTGACCATGCACCACAGCATTGGCGATGGCTGGTCGTGGAATATCCTCCTGCGCGAATGGGTCACGGCCTACCGCGCTATCGCTGGAGGAGCAACGCCGACCTTCGCGCCCCTCGCCATTCAGTACAAGGAGTGGGCGGATCACCAACATTCCGCGATGGCCACCACACGTTTTGCCGCCATGCGGCGCTACTGGCAGAGTCTCTTTGCCGCAATACCCGCGCCGCTGGAACTCTCGCTCGATTTTCCCCGTCCCCGCATTCGCCGCGAGGATGGAGCGTCGACGACATTTACCCTTGAGCCAGCCGTGGTATCAGCACTCCATTCACTTGCGGCAAAACGCGAAGCCACCCTGTTTATGGGATTGCTGGCCATACTCAATACGTTACTTTTCCGCCTGAGTGGCCAAAGCGATCTCACCGTTGGTATTCCCGTCGCCGGTCGACCGCACCATGCTCTCGAAGGGGTTGTGGGTTTTTTTGTGAATACCTTGGCGCTACGCAACCAACTTGAAGGGACGGCTCCGTTTACAGAACTGCTCGACCAAATTCGGAGCAACGCTCTGGCGGCCTATGAGCATCAACTCTACCCTTTCGATACTTTGGTCGGTGAGCTTGCGCTGCCGCGAGACACTGCACGCACCCCGCTGTTCGATGTTATGGCAGTATTGCACGAAACCGGTGCCGAGCTCCCAACGCCGCCTGACCTCAGCATTACCGCCGTACCAGCGCTCTTGGAATATAGCCGTTTTGATCTGACGTGGAATTTTTCACCTCAACCCGATGGCAGTTTGCAACTGCTGCTTGAATATGCCACCGCACTGTTCCGACCTGAAACCGCGCAAAGGATGGCCGCCCGTTTTGTGCAATTAGTCCGCGCGGTTACCGAAGCTCCTGCCGCATCGCTGCAAGATTTGCAGCTCCTCCCCGCCAGCGAACAGGCCGAGTTGCAGCAACAGGCGGCAGGCACCACGCATCCGGACCCCGTCCATACAACCATGAGTGAACAATTCCGGCACCACGCCGCACAGGCTCCCGACGCCGTTGCGCTTATCGCCGCTGACCGTACGATTTGCTATGGCGAACTCGATCGTCTTTCGGATCTCTGCGCCGCCTCCCTGCAATATCGCTATGCGATGGGCATTGAAGAGCCAATTGGCGTGATGACTGGGCGCAATTCACACCTCATCATCGCCCTACTGGGCGTGTTAAAAAGCGGTGGTGTCTACCTGCCGATTGATTCCACGCAACCCGAAAGTCGCATTCGGCACATCTTGAGCGATAGCGGCGTGCGCCGCCTGCTGGTCGATCATGAAACGAGCCCACGTGCCGCAACCTTTCAGAGCGACGTGACGCTCATCAACATCGAATCGATCGTGCAAGGCGAAACTCCGGCAAACGTGCCCCATTCGCCAGTAGCTTCGTCAGCGGCCTATATCATTTATACCTCTGGCTCAACTGGACTCCCGAAAGGCGTTTTGCTGGAGCATGGTGGTTTTATGAACATGATTTGCGATCAGATTCGCACCTTTGGCATTGCCCCCCAGGATCGCTGCCTCTTGTTTTCATCGTTCTCATTTGACGGAGCGATGTCGGAAATTTTCCTCGCCTTGCATGCTGGCGCGACCCTGGTGATCGCCAGTCAGGAACAGGTGGCCGACCCCATACTCTTTTCGGCGTTTCTCCAGCAACGTGAAGTTACCGTAGCGACCTTACCGCCCGTCTACCTCAACGCATTGCGCGCCAATGGTGTATCGCTTGATCCACTGCGGATACTTATCACGGCGGGCGAAGCCGCCATCGCGCACGACCTGTTGGCGGTAGCACGTGACCGAATCGTGTTTAACGCCTACGGACCGACCGAAGCTTCGGTATGCAGCGCCATTCACCGCGTCGATCCGACCCATGCTTACCATGATGCCATCCCCATCGGAAACCCAATGGCGAACAGCGAGCTCTTGATTCTTGACGACCAACTCCAGCTCGTTCCCTACGGTGTTACTGGGGAAATTTGTGTCGCGGGGCCAGGATTGGCACGCGGTTACATTGGGAGTCCAGAGCGAACGGCAGAAAAGTTTGTGGCACATCCCTATCGTTCTGGTGCACGCCTGTATCGCACTGGCGACCGAGGATTTCGTACCTATGACGGCGCCGTTCAGTTTGTCGGTCGTCAGGATGATCAAGTGAAACTCCGAGGCTACCGGATAGAGTGTGGCGAAACCGAACGTGCCTTGATCAACCACCCTTTGATTACGGGTGCAACGGTGCTCGTGCAGGGCGAGGGAAGCGAACGGGAGCTCGTTGCGTTTCTGCTTGCTGAGTCCACTTTAGAAACGGCTGAGGTGAAAATATTTCTAGGCCAGTATCTCCCGGCGTATATGATCCCATCGCGCTACCATACCCTTGCCACCTTCCCACAAAACAGTAACGGCAAAGTTGACCGCCAAGCTCTGTTGCGGATGTCACGTACGGTTGAAAATACGCCCCAAACGTGCACGCCACCAACGACCCCAATGGAGCGTCAGTTGGCCACGCTATGGGAACAAATTTTACAGCGCACCAACATATGCCGCGACGATTCTTTTTTTGATGTAGGTGGGCAGAGCATTGCCGCGATGCACTTGGTAGCCGCCATCAAAAACCAACTCAATCTGACGCTCCCCTTGCCATTCGTGTTTCGTTTTCCAACTCTCCGAGCCATGGCGCAGCAGTGCGAACAGATTCGCTCCTTTTGTGCCTGTAGCCGTGAAGAGGAACCACTCTGCTTGCAAGCAGGATCAGGTATATCCATCTTTGCCTTCCCTCCCATTACCGGCTATCCTATGGTGTACTCTGGGTTGGCACGCTCACTTGGCGATCATACTTTCTATGGCTTTACGTTTTTAGAGCGTGACGATCGCTTGCAACGCTACCGGATGGAAATCAAACGCCTTCAGCCCCAAGGAGCAATTACGCTGCTGGGCTATTCGAGTGGCGGAAATCTGGCTTTTGAAGTTGCTAAAGAGCTGGAAAAGCATGGACGTACCGTTGCGCGGTTGATACTGCTGGATAGTTGGGTTCGCCTTGCTTCGCGCACTCTCTCTCTTGACTCAGCGTGTGCCGAACACCTTGATATGCCGCTTTCTGGTGAATATGCCATGGCCATGGAGCACCCGCAGCTTCGCGCGCTCGCCCAGCAAAAACTGTATGCCTACCTCCATTATATTGACACGACAACTACCGAAGGGGTGGTTGCCGGCGATATTGTGTTACTTCAGGCGGAAGCGTCCGAACTACTGGAGGGGATGTCGCAAACATGGGGGCAGCACACTGCGGGAGCCTTTCATGTGTTGGCAGGGAGTGGCACCCACCTGACTCTGTTGGACGATCCTTGGGTGAAAACGAATGGGTCGCTCGTCAAAGTTGCGCTTGATGAATCGATGAAAATCGGGCAGTCTTAGCGGCGCACAGAATCACTATCCGCCTTGATTGTAGGGAGACATACGATGGGAAAATACCTTGAACTGAAATATGCTGAGGGGGGCTGGGAATATGTCAGCCGCGTCAATTGCCGTGGTGCGGTCATTATTCTGGTGTATCACCAAGATCGCGATGAATACCTGATGGTGGAGCAATACCGTCCGCCCGTGCAGCAGCGCGTACTGGAATTTCCTGCCGGGCTCATCGATGGCAATGACACCCCTATGGCCACGGCGCTGAGAGAACTTGAAGAAGAAGCAGGGATTACGCTCACGGATGAACAACTTATTCCGCTTGGCATCGTGTATAGCTCCGTTGGTATGACCGACGAAAAAATCTGGTTTTATGCCGTTACCATCACTCATTCCACGCCGATGCGTCCCCTTAATCTGCAAGGGGCTGAATCACATCATGGTTTGGTCACGCGCTGGGCAAACGAAAACGATATTTTGCAGAGCGTGGCCGCTAAAGCTATTTCGATTTATGCCCGTTTTCGCGCGTGGCAACACAACCCCAATCTCATTTTTCCGGAGCACTGATCCATGTCACCACTTTATTTGCTCTATATCAAATTTACCTGTTGGTGTGTATGGCACTATTTGACCACTCTTAACCGGTGCCAGTTTATTGGGCTGGAACATATTCCCCCAGCCACGTCACCTGCACTTTTCTTGGCAAACCATATCAGCCAGTACGAAACACTGGCCATCCCCGCCGCTGTTGTGTTGAATCAACGGCGCTTTTCCATCCGTGCTGCTGCCAAAGAAGAACTGCTTCACGCTCCTGTCATCGGCTGGATTATGCGCAGTTTTAAAATTATCCCAGTCAAGCGTGGTCGCGCGGCAAAAGCCTTTGCCAGTATTATCAGTCATGTACAACAAGGAATTTCCGTCATGATTTTTCCGGAAGGAACTCGCTCGAAAGATGGGAAACTCGGCAGCGCCAATCGCGGCATGGGGAAGTTAATGATCGATACCGGTGTCCCGATCGTGCCGATTCATGTTTCAGGATTTCGCGACTGGAAGCCCTTCCGGCTTGGACAACGCGCCATCGTCCGCTTTGGTGTTCCCTATATTCCTGCCATTCCCGAAGAAATTACGCCGGAAGCGGAGCGGGCGGTACTGCAAAAACTTGCCGACGACGCCATGGCGACTATCGCGCAATTGGCACCCGCCGTAGACGCAACGCATTCCCCAACACTGATACCGAACTCAGACTCATAGCCGCCGCTGCAATCATTGGGTTGAGCAGTGGCCCGCCAAAAAGTGTCAACACGCCAGCGGCAATCGGAATGCTGGCGGTATTGTAAAAAAATGCCCAGAAAAGATTTTGCCGGATATTGCGGATTGTGGCACGACTGAGATTCAGGGCAAACACCACATCGTGCAGATCACTTTTCATGAGCACGATATCGGCGGACTCTACCGCCACATCGGTTCCCGAACCTATCGCCATGCCAACATCCGCTTGCGCCAATGCCGGGGCATCGTTAATACCATCGCCAACCATGGCAACTTTTTTCCCCTGTTGTTGGAGTTGTTGCACATATCCGGCTTTCTCAGCGGGCAACATACTCGCTACAAAATCATCCACTCCGGCTTGAGCGGCAATGGCAGCGGCTGACTCCGGCCCATCGCCGGTCAGCATCACCACTTCCAATCCCATCGCACGGAGGGTGGTAATCGCGGCACGGCTCGTCTCTTTTATCGTATCGGCAATCGCAAACCACGCGACGGCAATTCCATCGATTGCCAAGAATACCAATGTTGCCCCTTGCTGCGCATACGGTTGATAGGCCGTTGCGAACGGCGCAATATCGACATGCTGTTCTTCCATCAAACGGCGGCTACCCAGCAGGACGGTTTGCGAGGAGGTTGATGCCTGAACGCCACGTCCGGGAATTGCTTCAAAAGTTGTCAATGTAATGTTTGTTGCCACATTTTGTTGCTCCGAAACGGCATGGCGAATCGCCACATCAAGCGGGTGGGAACTGCGACTGATGACAGCGTGCAAAAGTGGAATGGTATGCGTCAAAGACAGGGAAGTCTGGCCGTCAGACCCGCCAAGTCCTATCACGCGTGGTTGACCGCTGGTAATAGTGCCGGTTTTATCAAGCACTATAGTTGTGACCCGACACGCGGTTTCTAATGTTTCACCCCCTTTGAACAACACGCCATTTTCGGCACCACGTCCGGTTCCCACCATAATAGCGGTTGGAGTTGCTAAACCAAGCGCACAGGGACAGGCGATAATCAGCACCGCAATCAGCACCGAAAATACAAACGAAACGGGCGCACCGGCGACCCACCACAGAGCCGCCGCCCCAAGCGCAATAGCCAGCACCGCCGGAACAAAATAGCCGGATACCTGATCGGCTAAACGGGCAATGGGAGCGCGCCCTTGTTGTGCTTGTTGCACCATCCAGATAATCCGCGCCAGCGTTGTGTCGCTGCCAATGCGCACCACCTTCACATCTATCGAACCGACAAGGGCGATACTGCCACCTGTCACGACTGCGCCAACTGCCTTTTCGACCGGAATACTTTCGCCGGTCAACATCGACTCATCCACGGTGGTTGCTCCCGCGATCACTACCCCATCGACTGGGATTTTTCCGCCAGGACGGACGCGGACAATATCATTGAGCTGCACGTCTTGAACGGGAACTTCACACTCTGCACCATTGCGCACGACCAAGGCGCTTTTTGCTCCCAGATTCATCAGTGTTTCAATAGCCAGTGAAGTTTTTTGCTTTGATCGCTCTTCCAGGTATTTCCCGACCATCACCAAGGCCAGAATAACGGCTGCCGATTCAAAATAGAGGAGGTGCACCCAATGGGTATGACCAGCGGCTATCTGCCACAAGCCAAACAGGCTGTAGCCGAGCGCTGCACTGGTTCCAAGGGCGATGAGTGAATCCATATTCGGTGCGAGTTTTACGAGGTTGCGCACGCCAATGCGGTAAAAACTCCGTCCGGTTACTACGACGGGAAGTGTCAACAAAAGCTGCGCGACGGCAAAGGAAAGCGGCGCTGTGTCTGGCGAAAGCCACGCTGGCGCGGGAAGACCTGTCATGCCAACGCCCATCGCGAGGATAAAAACGAGTGCGGCAAATACCAGCGCAATCGCCAGATTCGTCCCGCTCCACGTGTTGGCGGTGGCCATATCGGCATCGTCTGGAAGCGATGGTTCATACCCGAAATCACGGATCATCTGCGCAATGCGGTCGGGAGTCACCAACGTTTCATCGTACACAAAAAGGCCACGATTGGTTGCCAGATTCACTGATGCCTGCTGTATGCCGGGAAGTTTTTTTTGTACTCGCTCAACGCGTCGGGCACATGCCGCACACGTCATGCCCGAAATTGCAAATTCTATTTTTTCCATGCGCGATATCCTTGCTGTATTACTTGCTTTGTAAGAGGTTGCGTTCGATAGGGTCGTACACATACCAACGACCGTTCCGGAAAATCCGACTCGGGTTGTCGCTCATATCGGCCTCGTGCAGCATGCGATCCGCACCCATAAACATCCCGCGCCATAATCCAAAGCGGTCAATTGCTTCCAGCGTATAATGACTGCACGAAGGATAGGATGGACAGCGGCTATGATCGGTGCGCGACAAGGTTTCTTGATACACTCGCAGTAATCCTTTCCCCAGCGCCTTTCCCGGTGAAAGTGATGTAGATGGTGTTTGCGAAGGTGGCACTGTCGTATCCCAAGGGCTTTTCATGGCATCATCCGCAGATGCGGACACACTTCCAAGAAGTATCACCAGTAGACTCAGCCAAACACGCATGGCGTTCTCCTCTCTGAAATTACCGAGTATGTACCATAGAATGGGGTGTGAAACGCCGATAAAAATTTTCTGCTTGTGATTTTTCACATGCGTTTTGCCTCGGTATTGTGGTATTTTTTCACCCATTACATCTCCGGGAGCCCTATTGTGACCCCGTTTCCCCGACTTGCCGCTATTGTCAATATTACGCCCGACTCATTCAGCGACGGTGGGCGCTACTATTCGCCCGACCATGCGCTCGAACATGCTTGGCAGTGCATCGCTGACGGCGCAGATATTATTGATCTGGGTGGCGAATCAACTCGTCCCGGTTCCGTTCCGGTCTCAACTGACGAACAGTTGCACCGTATCATGCCCGTGCTGGAACCGCTTGTGGCTCGTGGTATCGCTGTTAGTGTCGACACAACCTGTGCCGAAGTTGCCCGTCAGGCTATTGTGGCGGGCGCTATAATGATTAATGACGTCAGCGGCGGTATGGACTCGCCGCAGATGATCCCTTTGGTGGCGAATAGTCAAGTGGCATACTGCTTAATGCACCGTCGCGGCGATTCGTCCACGATGCAACACCATACACAGTATGGCAATGTGGTTGCTGAGGTGCATCAATGGCTCTTGGCACAAGCCAAGGTTTTCCTGCAATGTGGCGGTATGCCAGAAAACCTCTACCTTGATCCGGGGATTGGTTTCGGAAAAGACGTTCGCGGCAATATACAACTGATTCTACACATGCACGCGCTCCGCAAGGCGGGCTTTCAAACCTACCTTGGGGCAAGTCGCAAAACATTTATCGGGGAGGTTTGCGGAGAACGCGATCCGCAACAACGAATTGCTGGCAGCCTTGTCGTCGCGCTGGAAGCTTGGCGTCAAAACGTAGACATTCTCCGCATTCACGACGTTGCTGCTACGCGTCAGGCACTCCTGATGGCGCAAGCTCTTCAGCAAACCATGGCAGAACCAAGGAAGGATCTTTCTGAATGCTTGACCTGATTTTCAGCATGACATGGCGCGATGCCCTTGATATTTCCCTTGTCTCGGTAATTATCTACCGTGTGCTGACATTTTTGCGTGGTACGACGGCGTTTCAGGTGCTGGCTGGTTTAATTCTGGTCTTGCTGGTTTCGTTTTTTTCCCAACTCCTTGAACTCCAAACTATCTACTGGCTTGTGCGTAACATTACGGGTTACTTAGTGCTCGCGATTCTGATTCTCTTCCAGCCCGAAATTCGCAAGTTTTTGGTGAGTATTTCGCAAAATGAGATGTTCCGCTTTTTTACCAAGTCGGACGAAAAACAACTTGAAGTCTTGGACGAAATTGTCAAAGCCTGCGCTAACCTCTCTTCGCGTCAGATCGGCGCGCTGATTGTGATTGAGCGCGAAGTAGACATTCAGGGACATGCCGATATTACCGTTGAGCTTGATGCACTGGTGGTGAAAGAGTTGTTGATCAGCATCTTTCAGCACCAAAGCCCGATCCATGATGGCGCCGTACTGATCCGTAAAAATCGCATTCACGCGGCGGGATGTTTTCTAACCGTAAGTATGAATCCTGATATCGATAAAATCCTCGGCACGCGCCACCGCGCCGCCATTGGTGTAACGGAACAAACCGACTGCGTGTGTGTCATTGTCAGTGAAGAAACGGGTGCTATCAGTATTGCTATCAACGGGAAGATTATCCGTAAACTTGATAGTGCGACGTTGAAAAAAGTGTTGCGCAACATCTTTACCCCGAAAGTGACGAAGGGGGTGAAAAAATGAAAGAATTTTTCATTGATAATTTGCTGGCCAAAGTGATTGCCGTATTTTTCGCAATTATTTTGTGGGCGATGGTAAAAGGGAGCGATCAGGGCGTTTCAACCCTCAGCATCCCTCTGACGTTCATTGATGTGCCTGCGGAAAAGTCGGTTATCAGCTCCGCTAATTTTGTCGAAGTTCGCCTCGCTGGTCCGCGCAGCCTCCTTTCCAGCAACGTGTTGCGCCAAAGTCGTGTTGAAATTTCGGTCGCCAACGCCCCACTGTCACAGGAACAAAACATTACCATTGAACCCAGCATGGTGCGCGTGCCGTTTGGGCTTGAGGTACAAAGCATTCGCCCGTCAATCCTTGAGTACCGCATCGAAAAGGTTGTCGCCGTCTTAGCCACGATTACTCCCACCCTGATTGGCACGTTGAGTGAAGAGTTTGATCTGGAACGGGTTACGATTAAACCGCAGGAGATTACGCTGGCGGTTCCCGCGACCGAAGTCGCGAACTACAAAGTCGTCAAAACAACCCCGATCGATATCAGTACACTCAAGGATTCGGCGGTTATCTCCACTTCCATCATGATCCCATCATCGATATCATTTTCGGAACAGGAGATTACGGTTGCGATTGACATCAAGGAAAAATCACTGCAACGGACGTTGACCCAAGTACCCGTTATCACCGAGAAGGCATTTCTCCCTTCGCCGCCCTTCATTAAGGTCACGGTCGAAGGTCGCCATTCCGTGGTCAGTGCCATCAATCCTTTTGCGCTTGAAGCCAAAGTTGATACGAGTGGCACGGTAGAAAGTATTCGGGGGCTGGAAAATATTTCGGCCAAAATCATTGCGATTGAACCACGCCAGATCGTACTCATCGACAACGAATCTGAGTAACCAATTACCGTTCCCCGTGAGCCGAAATGCAGTTTCGCCCTTTATGTTTCGCCTGATAGAGTTGTTTATCCGCAAGACCAATAATGTCCCCTGGCAGCAGATTGGGGTGGCACGGGATAGAGATAATTCCAATGCTGACCGTTATCACGTCAGCAACCTGTGAATGGCGGTGCGGAATCGCCAACGCAGCAATTTTTTGCTGAATAAAGGTGGCCACCGCCATTGCTCCCGTTTTATCTGTTTCCGGCAGAATGCACGCAAATTCCTCGCCACCGTATCGCGCCACGACATCGCCTGCACGATGGACACTTTCCTGTAATATCCGCGCAATTTGCTGTAAGCAGGTATCGCCCGCAATGTGGCCATAGGCATCATTAAAGTTTTTAAAGTAGTCAATGTCGATCATAATCAATGAAAGTACACCATAATGCCGTGCCAAGCGGGCACATTCCTTTTGCAGTGTTTCATCGAAGTGACGTCGATTTGGGATGCCTGTTAATCCGTCCGTGTTGGCAATCATGCGCAGTTTTTCTTCGGCTTCCATAATCCGTGTGAAGTCGCTGTCGATCTTCATCATCATCTGATTTAGCGCCTGGTTGAGACGACTGATTTCATTGGTGCCATCTTCTGTCAGTTTATTGCGTGCTTTGCCATTCGCCACATCAATGGCGAATTGTAGCGTCCGCGACAGGGGTTTTTTTATGACGTAATGCAGGATAAGAATAACCAAGATGAGTGCGGGAAAGGAGACCATAAAACTAAGCACCAGAATGCTCAGAATATTTTCATTCTTTTGATCAATAATCACATCATTATTCAGTGTTACCCGTATCCAGGAAGCAATTTCGCCATTTTTCCAGTTCAGGTGACAACGGGTGCAGTCAGACATGACTGGCAGCTCATAATAAAAGTGGGACTGATTTTTCTCGATACGATAGGAAAAGTGCTCACGAAAGCGCAGATCGGTATCGCGCAGCACATGACATTGGCCGCAAGAGCGCCCGGCTTTGTTGTGTTGTGCAATATGCTCGCGTGCCTGCGGCGTCTGATGAACATCACGCAAATACCAATCATTGCGCTGATAGCGCCCTTGAGTGGATTCGTACAGGTGAACATTGGGATTTTCCAGCACCCCATCACGCAGAATAAAGGGTTTCCCTACCGTTACATAGTTGGAATGGTAGTTCATCAAGCCATTGCGGCCATACATGGCAACCGATTCGATTTCGTTCACTTTCGTAAAGCTATCGATAACGCGTTGAAAGGTATTGCGTTGCCCTTTATTGATAGAGTCTTCCGTGTTTTTTAACAACATATCGAGAAAGCTTTTCCCGTGAAGAACTAACCGCTCTTCGGTCATATTTTCTTGAAGCTGGAGGTAGACGAAAAAGGAAGCACTGAACAGCGTAAAGCCACAGACGCAGAGATAGGCAACTGCGCGAACGGTTATCGAATGCAGAAAGGGGACGGTAAACTTATGTGACATAGCGACCCTTTCCCAAATCAGCTTCTCTGCGACGAGGTTTCAAACGAAACTCACATTTTGTCGGGAATGCTTACTGTATCGCTTCATAGAGCAACGGCCATACTTTTTCAAGCAAAATTGGCTGTGCATCGGCTGTTGGGTGAATGCGATCACTTTGCATCAGTTGCGGAGTATCACCGACTGACTCCAGAAAGTTCTGTACCAATAATGCATTAAAACGTTTGGCTACTTCCGGGTAGAGCGCCGCAAAACTCTGTGTGTATCGCATCCCGTAACTGGGAGGGATTTGCATGCCAACAAGGATGGCTTTTGCTCCAGATTCTTGTGAGGCTTGAATGATAGTCGTGATATTTTGACGGATGCGCTGAAGCGGCGTACCGCGCAAACCATCATTACCGCCCAACTCGACAATCACTACCGCTGGGGCATGTTCAGCCAGTAAGTCATGAATACGGCTGACGCCACCTGCGGTTGTTTCGCCACTTATACTGGCATTTATAACTGTATGGGGGAAGTGTTGCTCTCTGAGTCTGTGCTGTAGTAAGCTCACCCAGCCTTCTTCCTGACGTATTCCGTAGGCAGCGCTCAAGCTATCACCAAGCACCAAGATGATTGGTTTTGGTGTCGCAACCGCTAGCGCAGGAGAGAATGCCATCAATATCATGCAAAAAAAGAGGATTCCATGTCGCATATTTCCCTCACTTCCGCTGCCATCGCCTGTCATAATGTGAGTAAAACATTTACCGGCAGCACTGAAACACTTTCTATCCTAGCTGGAGTAACACTCGAAATCAAGCAGGGCGACACTATCGCCATAACGGGCATATCAGGTTCAGGGAAAACTACCTTGCTCAGTATCCTCGCTGGACTCGACCGCCCAACTGCTGGCGAAGTGTGGCTGAATTCTCAGCGCATCGATCAGCTTGACGAAGAGGCGCGCGCCGCAGTTCGGCGCGGCACGGTCGGCTTTATATTTCAATCGTTCCATCTGCTGCCACACCTCACGGCGCTGGAGAATGTTCTGCTGCCACTGGAACTCACCGCTCACCGCAACCCGCACGAGCAGGCGACGGAAATGCTGCGGCGCGTCGGATTGGCCAAGCGGCTCCACCACACGCCGCAACAACTTTCTGGCGGTGAACAGCAACGGGTGGCGATTGCGCGAGCGTTTGCTATTCATCCGGCCATTCTTTTTGCCGATGAACCAACCGGAAATCTTGACCATGATAATGGTCATTTGATTGCCGACCTGCTGTTTACGTTGAATCGCGAGCACGCCACGACGCTGGTGCTGGTAACCCACGACCTTGATCTCGCCAAGCGTTGTCAACGTCATGTTGCGATGCATAACGGAACCGTTCAGGAAGTCGTATGAATCTCTCCTTACAACTCCGGCTCGCCTTCCGTTTTCTCTATCGCGAGCGCAAAAGTCGTGCATTGCAAATTCTAAGTGCCGCGTTGGTTCTCGCCGTTACGGCACTCTCAACAGTTCTTTTTCTTGGCGATCGCGTTTCCAGTGCTATGCGGTATCAGGCGCTCTCAATGCTCGGTGCCGACATCACCATCACCTCGCCACAACCGCTTGCCACGGAAATAGTCCAAACCGCCTATGAAAAGGGCCTGCGCTTTGACCAAATTGCGGAATTGCCAACCATGCTGTTTTACCGCGATGAGATGGTGCTTGTTTCACTCAAAGCCGTTTCCAGTGGCTATCCCCATCGTGGAGCGGTACTTGTCAGCACGGCTTTGCATGACGAACCACACCGCGCCAGCACACCACCGCCTGCCGGAACGTTGTGGGTAGAACCCGGGGTTTTATCTCTGCTTGGCGCGCAACTTGGTGACTCCGTCGAAATCGGAACACTCGCTTTGCAGGCTACTCACCATATTGAGCAAGAACCAGATCGGGCTACTGGCGGGTTTTTGTCCGTCAACCCACGGGTTATCATCGGCTGGGGCGATCTACACGCTGCGGAGTTAGTGGTTCCCGGCAGTCGCATTCAGTATCGTTATCTCTTTTCGGGTGATGCCTCGCAGGTCAGCGAGTTTCAGGCATGGGTAACAGCCCAACTTGGCCCGCATCAACGGATACTGGAGTTGAGCGAAGAACAGCCGGGAATCGCTTCAGCACTCACGCGAGTCCGTCACTATTTAGCACTCGCGACGGTTGTTACGGTACTCCTTTCCGGTATAGCTATTGCGCTGGCTGCGCACGAATATACCCGCAGTCAAGCACTTGGTATGGCGTTATTTCGTTGTATTGGCGCGAGCCGCGCTGAAATCACTCGCCATACCGTTTTTCAGGTTCTTACCATCGGCGTAGTTGCCAGTACGGTTGGGCTTCTGCTTGGATATGGCCTGCAGATGAGTTTTATTGCGGCATTGCGGCCATTACTCCCTTCTATCATCCCCGCCGCATCGCTGTGGCCAGTTGGTATTGGTTATGCTGCTGGAATAGGTGTGCTGGGCGCGTTTTCGCTCCCTTCACTGTTCACGTTGCGCACTATTCCGCCCATCGTATTGATGCGACAGCAGGCATATCTGGCAAAACCAACGCTTCTGCTTTTGCTGGTGGCCGGGGGCATCGCCATTGGTGGGTTAACATTTTTTGCCGCACCCACTGTGCTTGTCGCAGCTCTGTTTCTCTTGGCCATCATGGGGTTATTCCTTGGCTACTATCTGATCGTTACGTTGTTGTTACGTCTTGCTAAAAAGAGCAGCACGCGCATTCCTACACTGCTGAAAGCGGGGCTTCGCAGTTTGGTGCGTCATCCGGCAGCCGCAAAGACTCAGATTATTGCCTTTACTATCAGCTTTAGTGCACTGGCCATCGTCACGCTCTTGCGTACCGATCTCCTTGCTACGTGGGTCGCGCAAATCCCTGACGATGCGCCAAACTACTTTGCCATCAATATTCAGCCCCACGAAACAGAACCTTTTCTGCGTGTGCTGAGTGAGAATGGAATCGATGCGGTTACGCTTTTTCCTGTTGTGCGGGGACGTCTTACGGGGATTAACGGAATGCCTGCCCGCCAGGCTGTGCCGGAAAGTGCACAGGAAGATAATACGTTGCGGCGTGAACTGAATCTGACATGGGGTGATACACTCCCTGCGGGAAATCTGGTTACCGCAGGAACATGGGAAACAGACCGAATGGATGCTCAGATGCCTCACGTCTCGTTAGAGTCAGGCGTGGCGGAACGATTGCACCTCGCGTTAGGTGACACGTTGGAATTTACGATTGGCCATCAGACTGTGCCGGCGATCGTCGGCAGTATCCGCAGTGTCGAGTGGAACAGTTTTCAACCAAACTTCTACGTTATCTTCCCTTCAGGGACACTCGATACTTTTGCCACGGCGTATATGACCAGCATCTATATTGATCCATCCAAACGCCATCAGGTGCGGGAACTGTTGCGACCATTTCCTTCCGTAACCCTTTTTGACGTCAATCATATCGTGGCACAGGTTGATGCACTTCTGCGTCAGACGATGCTGGTGGTTGAAGCGGTTTTTCTCTTTGTGCTTGCAGCGGGAGTAATTCTTTTATTTGCCAGTATTTTGGGAAGTTCTGCAGCGCGCCTTCAAGAAAATGCACTCCTCAGAAGCTTTGGCGCTTCACGACGCTACCTGTACGCGACAAATATTGGTGAGTTTGGCATTCTGGGGTTCTTTTCGGGAATATTAGCGGCACTGAGTGCCGAAGCGTTTACCGCATTGCTGTACGGCAAACTCTTTGATTTGACGTGGTCGCCACAGTGGATCATGTGGGTTACGCTGATTCCTGCTGCAACGGTGATTATTATTGGGGCGGGATTTCTGGCCAGCTATTCTGTTTTACGGTCTAACCCGTTAGATCTCTTGCGAAACTGATGGTATCGGGTGCTACGTTACTGAATTCAGCGCGTTTGCCAGGCAAGCGGCCCAATGGGTTGTCTGGGCTTCCGTAGCGATTTCGTCACGCCGGATTTCCAGCATGACGTGCTGTATGCCCCGTTTGCTGGTGTGATGCGGTAGGGTAAAGTCGATGTCGCTGTCAATCTGGTAAGGCTGGTTGTTGCCTATCTCTCCTGAAATGTACTCCGGTAGAAGCGTGAGGAGTTGGTCGGCTAGCCGCCGGTCTTTGCCGTAGCATACACCAATGCTCCACGGGCGGTGCTGACCACCTAGACTCGGAGTAAAGCTATGCAAACCTACCAGGAGAGTTTTGGCCGGATTGCGAACTTGGAGCAGTTCGTCAATGGCCTGTTGGTACGGGAAAAACAGCTCACGTTGACGACGTAGCTGTTCGGCCTCGCTCAAGTGTTGATTGCCCAAAATGGGCACCCCGTCACTGATGGTTACTATCGAACCGCTGCTGCCCGGCATCCGGTTGCAGTCAATCACAAGGCGCGAATAGTTGGACAAAATCACCGTGGCGTCAAGTTGCGCTGAAAGGAGCCGAGCGACATTGGCCGTACCCGCATCCCACGCAATATGTTTTTCGAGTTGCGATGGGTCAAGCCCGAGCTGCTGTAAGCAACGTGGAACACGATTGGAAGCATGATCGCAGACGATTACGATAGGGCTGCTACCGTTCGCACGTAGTATGTCAAAGGCTGGTGGCTCGTCGTGTGCCAAGAGCGGATGAGAGGTGTTGGTGTTCATGAGGTTTTTATGAATTTGGTATTTCGTCCCTGTGAACGATAAACCGTTTCAGGGTATTGGCGCCAAATGTATTGCTGATGGCGGCGTCGGCGGCGTCGCGCCCTTGCGCAATCAGGATTCGACCACAGCGCCGTTCGTTATTGCGTGGATCAAAGATATGCCAGCGTCCTCCGAGATACACTTCCATCCAGGCCGCAAAATCCATCACGCTGTACGGTGGTGTCATGCCGATATCGCTGAGATAGCCGGTACAGTAGCGAGCGGGGATATTCATGCAGCGGCAAAAAGCGATGGCGAGGTGGGCGAAATCACGACAGACGCCAGTGCGGTCGTTAAAAACTTCCCATGCTGTTTTTGTCGGGCTGGAGTATTCGTAACCAAAACGGATGTGAGTATGCACAAAATTACAGATGGCCTGAACCCGCTCCCATCCAAAGGGAGAATGGTGAAAGAGCTGCCAAGCGATCTCTGAAAGGCGGTCGGTTTCGCAATAGCGACTCCCAAGGAGATAGACGAGCGTGTTGGCGGGTAAATCTTCTATTGGATGTTGTTGAGCGAATATATCGACTTCGTCTGGGAGTCCGGAGTCACGGATAACGGCGCTTGTCGATATGCGGATATCGCCCTCTGGGGCGACCAAGCGGCTGCACCAATTGCCAAAGCCATCGCGGTATTGGTCGAGAGGAACCGCTGGAACGGTCGTAATGTGATCGACGCTGACGAGGTCGGCTACCCGTGAGGAGTGTACATTGAGCGTTAAAATCATCGGTGTCGGTTGTGGGCAACTATATTCTAATTCATAACCAACTCGAATTTGCATGGTCTGCTCCTCTGGATGCATACTGTTAACGGGTTTATTGAGCACGAGGATCTTGTGGAGCCGGTACGATAACGTAATCAGAAAGAAACAAATCAACACATGGTACGCTCAAGATGTCACACTATTGAAAAAAAAGAAAAGTATGTTTTTCGTCGGTTGAGTTACAGCGTTGCGCGATAATTTTACGGCATTAGAATCTTGACATGGTGACCTGACGGGGAGTATAAGGCTCCTTCGTCGGAGCGTAGCGCAGCCTGGTAGCGCACACCCTTGGGGTGGGTGGGGTCGTCGGTTCAAATCCGGTCGCTCCGACCATCGGTATGAATTCGGAGGTTTGGAGAAGGGAATCTTCTCCAGGCCTTTTTTTCTTTTAGTAAATGACGGTAATGTTCGGTACACTCTGCTTTTTTGTGAGTAACACCAGAAGTTTATTACCCGGAAACAATTTGATGACGGAGGTTCCAGCATGCTCCAGGCGAACATCAAAGAGTGCCTGACTTTCGACGATGTCTTACTGACACCTGCGTACAGTGAAGTCCTGCCACACGAAGTTGACACCACGACCCAATTAACGCGCAACATTACCCTGAAAATCCCTATTGTGGCCGCAGCAATGGATACGGTCACCGAAGCCCGTTTAGCGATTGCTATTGCTCAGGAAGGCGGTATCGGCATTGTGCATCGTAATATGTCGATTGAGCAACAAGCCGATGAAGTTGATAAGGTAAAACGTTCTGAGTCTGGGATGATTGTCGATCCGATAACGATCCATCCCGACGCCATGATTGCTGATGCCGAAGCCTTAATGTCCAAGTATAAAATCAGTGGTGTCCCGGTAACAGTCGATAATAATCGCCTCGTTGGGATTTTAACCAATCGCGACCTCCGTTTCTGCAAAGATCACACCCACAAAGTTTCTGAATATATGACGTCAGAAAAACTCATCACCGTCCCCGTCAACACCAACCTTGAAGATGCTGCGGATATCCTGCACCGCCATCGCATCGAAAAACTCTTAGTGGTCGACGAAGACATGACACTCAAGGGTTTGATTACTACGAAGGATATAGAAAAGCGCCAGAAATACCCGAATGCCTGTAAAGATCAACTCGGTCGTCTGCGTGTTGGCGCGGCGGTAGGAACGGGGAGCGACACGTTTGAGCGTATCGAAGCCCTGGTCGCTGCCCAAGTTGATGTTATCGTGATTGATACCGCTCATGGTCATTCCAAAAAAGTTTTGGATGTTGTCAAAGAAACGCGCCAGAGGTTCCCCGCTCTGGAAATCATCGCGGGCAATATTGCCACGAAAGAAGCGGCGGCGGCGCTCATTGAAGCTGGTGTCGATGCGGTTAAAGTCGGGATCGGGCCGGGGTCGATTTGTACGACGCGGATTATTGCCGGTGTTGGCGTGGCGCAGATTTCGGCTATCGACGATGTGGCACAATACTGCGACCCATTAGGGATTCCTGTCATTGCCGATGGTGGCATCAAATATTCTGGTGACGCCGTCAAAGCGCTCGCCGCAGGGGCGAATTGCGTGATGATTGGATCACTTTTTGCGGGAACAGCGGAATCGCCAGGCGAAATCGAGCTGCTGCAAGGCCGGAGTTATAAAGTTTACCGTGGTATGGGATCCGTCGGTGCGATGAAGCACGGCAGTAAGGATCGCTATTTCCAGGGGAATGTTAAAGAGGATAAGAAGCTCGTCCCTGAAGGGATCGAAGGGAAAGTCCCTTTCCGTGGCACGCTCGCGAATAGTACACACCAGATCATGGGTGGTATTCGCTCAGGGATGGGGTATTGTGGCTGTGCCACTATCGACGACTTGCGTAAAAATGCCGTTTTTATCCGCATCACGAGCGCTGGCCTGCGTGAATCGCACGTTCATGATGTTATTATCACTAAAGAAGCACCTAACTATTCGACTGAGAAATAATCCATGCACGATATTAACGCCAACAAAATCCTGATTCTCGACTTTGGCTCACAGTACACGCAACTGATTGCGCGGCGCGTCCGTGAAGCGCAGGTATATTGCGAAATCCTTCCGTTTAATACGGCTTTTGAAACTATTCGTAACTTTGGTGCGCGTGGCATCATCCTTTCCGGCAGCCCGTCTTCCGTCTACGCCGCGGAAGCGCCATTGCCCGATCAACGCATTTTCGATCTTGGTTTGCCGATACTTGGCATTTGCTATGGCATGCAGCTTATTTGTCACCTGAATGGTGGCGTGGTGGCGCACTCCGCAAAGCGGGAGTATGGGCGAGCCGAGTTGACGATTGACGATAATTCCGACCTGTTTGCCAACCTTGATATTGTGGGCGATAAATGTACCGTCTGGATGAGTCATGGTGATAAGTTAGAGCAAATGCCGCAAGGATTTAAACCGATTGCACATACCGCAAATTGTCCGATAGCAGCTATTCGTAATGCGGAACGCCGCATTTGGGCGATCCAATTCCATCCTGAAGTTGTCCATTCCTATCAGGGTGAAGTGATGTTGTCGAACTTTGTCCATCGCATTTGCGGTTGTGAATCGTCATGGAATATGGCGAACTTTATCGAATCGCAAATCGAAGGGATTCGCGAGCGAGTTGGTAATCGTCGCGTCCTGTGTGCCCTTTCCGGTGGTGTTGATTCCTCGGTTGCCGCAATTTTGATTCACAAAGCGATAGGCGATCAACTGACGTGTGTTTTTGTCAATAACGGCCTGCTGCGCAAAAATGAAGCCGAGTACGTGGTCAACACCTTCCGCAACCATTATAAAATTAACCTCCATTACGAAGATGCTTCGGATCGCTTTCTTGATAAACTCGCGGGCGTGACCGATCCCGAAAAGAAACGGAAGATCATCGGCAACGAATTTATCTACGTTTTCGAAGACTGCAAGAAACAGCTGGGAGACTTCGACTTTTTGGCACAAGGGACGCTCTATCCCGACGTGATCGAATCGGTCAGCGTCAAAGGCCCTTCGGCGGTTATCAAAAGCCATCACAACGTTGGCGGCTTGCCAGATGATATCAAGTTTGAACTTCTTGAGCCATTCCGTGAACTCTTTAAGGATGAAGTGCGGCTTGTCGGGTTGGAACTTGGCATGCCGGAAGAGATTGTCCACCGTCACCCCTTTCCAGGGCCAGGACTTGGCATCCGCGTACTGGGCGAAATTACTCGTGAGCGGCTAGAGATTCTGCGGAATGCGGATCATATCGTGATTGAAGAGATTAAGATGGCGGGACTCTACCGCGAAATCTGGCAACTTTTTGTGGTGCTGCTCCCGGTTAAAACCGTTGGCGTGATGGGTGACGAACGGACATACGAAAACGCCTGTGCCGTACGCGCCGTGACCAGTGTCGATGGTATGACAGCCGACTGGGCGCGTATTCCGTATGACGTGCTGGCGCAAATATCGAACCGCATTATCAACGAAGTCAAAGGGATCAACCGCGTGGTATACGATATTTCGAGTAAACCGCCGGGAACCATTGAGTGGGAATAAGCGCTAACGCTCAGTAATCTGGGCTTTTGAAAATGTCGAATACAAAGTGTGGCAGTGTCTTGGTCGGTTTTTGCCGATTAAGGCGCTGCCTTTTTTTATGGCACCGCGAGTTATTCACCAACATCACACCCATTTACACCCATTTTTCAAGGGACAAGATGAACGCCCCGTGTGCTTTATGTATTGCCCACACACTTCGCAATGGGTTCAGGCTGATGCAGATGGAATCCTTGAAAATAATCAATTCCCATTGCGAGGCCTTTTTCCAGTACCGCTTCAGAGTGGACAAACTCCGCAACGACTTCGATATTGAGCTGTTTGGCGAAGGCGACAATAGTGCGTACGGTTGCTTCGGAGCGGTCGTCATGATCGATATGCCGCACCAGCGAGCCGTCAATTTTCAGGTAGTCCGGACGGAGTTTGATAATGGTGTCAAAATTTGAGTAGCCACTACCAAAGTCATCGATGGCGATTTTACAACCTAACCCGCGAACGGTTTCAACAAAGGCAAAGAGTTGCGAGGTGAAGCGGATTTGTGTGCTTTCCACGATTTCAAAAACCAGCGTTGTTTTGCGGCCATAGTGTTTTGCCAGCAGGGCATAGAGGAGCGACATAGTTTCTTCGTCTTGAATGTCTTCGCTCGACAAGTTCAGTGAGAACTCACCTTCTGTGATCGTTTCGAGAAAGGCAAACAGTTTGCGTATCATCATCTGCGAGAATCGGTCATACGTGCGGGCTTTTTTGGCATGTTCCAGTAAGTTAAATGGTGAATGCAGAACGTTGTTCGGCCCTTCTATGCGCATGAGGCATTCTACTTTGAGTTTATCCGGTTCCGCGAGCGATAGAATTTTCTGGCCAAACACCTGAATGCCATTTGTCTCCATGGCATATTTAAGAATGGCCGTTGCTTCAGCACTGCGTGCAATCAATTGCTGTACTCCGGGGTCGGTATTGTAATCGACGAATGATTTCCCCATTTCACGGGCACAGCTTTGGGCAAACTCTGCTGCCATGATCAGGTTTGATGAATCGCGCGCCATACTGATACGAATGGCGATTTCCAGCGCCGTATCGTCAACGATAATGTCGTGTGTCGCAAAAAACGCTATCAGCGCGTTTGCCAGATTCGCCATGTTAAGTTTTTCGTCAGGCATCGAATGCAAGAGGGCAAACTGATCCCCATTGAGGCGATACAGTGAGACTTCCACCGGAATAAGGTTGCGCAGCGTTTGGCCGATCTGAGCCAAGGTGCGGTCGCCAAATTCAAAACCGTAGGTTTCGTTGATTTCACGAAAGCGGTCGATATTCAACATGCACATGACGTGGGGAACGGGAGCGTTCAGGTCGCGCAGAAGTTTCTGGCGGTTGGGTAAGCCGGTGAGTTGGTCTGTGCTTTGTTCCTGAATGATTTTCCATTGATCCATCAGCGGTATAATATCGCTACGGATAGCTATGTATTCACCTATTTCGCCATTTTCAAGTCTGAGTGGGAGGATGGTGGTATCGACGGTGAACTCTTTTCCGCTTTTGCTGCGACTTGTGATTACCCCGCGCCACGTTTGACCACATTTTATGGTTTCCCATAACTCGCGAAATGTTTCTGGTGGGGTATTCGGATGGCGGACAATATTATGGTTTTTCCCGATAAGTTCAGCTGCGCTATAGCCAGAAAGGCGGCAAAAAGCATCGTTCACATGCGTGATGATGCCGCGTGTATCGGTCTTGGATACAATCAGCGCTTCGTCAATGGCGTTTTTGTATTGGTCAAGCAGGGCACTCTGGCGAAAAAATTCTTCCGTTGCACGTGCTATATTCGCGACTTCTTTGGGGGCGTTCAGGGCTTCCTGGAGCAGATCGGCTTTGCGAGTCAACAGTGCGGTTGCAATCCCTTCGAGGGGGCGCACGAGGAGCGTATGGATGCCGAACGAAAAGAAAATTACGCATACTAATGCGACTACGGCATATCCATAGAGTGGCGGCTGCGTGTTAGAAACGCTTGTGACAGAGTACGCAAAAAAAGTCACAAAGAAAATCGCAATAACCATGAAAAGCAGCCATGTTAAACGTGATCGAAGTGTCATGAGTGGTGCGCTCCATGTACGGGAACACCGCAATCTTCAGGATCGCCACAGAGTTTTTTGAGGGCGTGCAGCAGCGCGGGTTGAATGGCGGCAAGGTTTTCTACGGCACCTTTACGCGAGCCTGGTAGGTTAATGATCATAGTCGTGCCGACAATGCCGACGAGCGCACGCGATATCATGGCGTGTGGCGTTTTGAGCATACTTGCGGCGCGCATCGCTTCGGCCATGCCGGGGATTTCTTTTTCAATGACGACGCGAGTCGCTTCAGGAGTGACGTCGCGTGGCGATACACCCGTTCCACCAGTGGTGACGATCAGGTGATATCCGGTGGCGATAGATTCTTGCAATGCTGACACGATCATATCATGTGTGTCAGGGAGTATGCGCGCCATTGGCTCCATCTCAATGCCTATGCTGCTCAGTATTTCAATCAGTGCAGGGCCGCTGGTATCTTCGCGTTGCCCAACATACCCTTTGTCGCTCAGGGTAATGACCACTCCTTTAAATTTCACGGGTAACCTCCTGCAAAGCACGTTGAAATCGTAGGCAGCTTTCACAGGTGCCGCACGGTTCACTGCTACCGCGGTAGCAACTCCAGAGTAAATGAGTAGGGATGTTACTCTCAAGTAATTCACGCATGATATCGGTTTTGTTCATCCGCTTCGTAGCACTGGTGACGCGCACTTTTTGTAGGGTCGAGTAGCGTAGAGCGTCGTTGGCGGCAGCAAGAAATTCCTCGGAATTATCAGGAAACGTCACGGCTTCTTCGGCATTAAACCCGACGATAATCTGTGTACACTGCAATGCTTCCGCATAGGCGGCGGCAATGTTTATGAACAAACCATTGCGGTTCGGAACCCAAACCGCTTTGGCGCTGGCATGGCATGCATGGGAGGAGTTGATGTCAACATCATCAGGTATCTTTCCGCTGTGCAGGCCGGAGCCGTCCACTTCTGCAAGAAACGGGAGTGGTATGATCTGATGCGGTACGCCCACGTGTTTGGCAATGGCGTTTGAGGCTGCCATTTCGCGTGGTGCGGCTTGTTGGCCGTAGTCAAATGTCAACGCCAAAGCGACTGAATTTGGGTGCTCGCGAAGGTGAAGCCAAAGTGCAACGGTAGAGTCGAGTCCGCCTGAAAGTAGTGCAATAGCGCGCGAATCACTCATAAAACTAATACACTCCAAATAGTGTTAAAATAGTGTTGATAATCGGGCGGATCACCTGCTGTGTCAGCCCGAGAAATACCAATGCCAGTATAATAAAAAAACCGTAGGGCTCAATTTTACCAAATTCATATGCTTGCCTTGGAGGGAGCATGCCGTACAGGATACGTCCACCGTCGAGTGGCAAGAGGGGTATCATGTTAAATACAGCGAGGGCAACATTTACTAAAACGCTAATCTGCACCATTGTAAATACGGTTGACGCAATGGACAAAGCGGTTTCGCTTTGAAATGACATGCCTTTCATGGCGTGGAAAATAAGCACACTGACTATCGCCAGCAGGATATTCGATGCCGGCCCTGCCAGAGCAACGTACACCATGTCGCGACGCGGATTGCGAAAATAGCGGGGATTAACCGGAACGGGTTTCGCCCACCCAATCATCTGTGTAATAACTAAGGTGAGCGTTCCAAGTACATCGAGGTGTTTCAATGGGTTGAGCGTCAGTCGCCCTTCGTTGCGGGCGGTTGGGTCGCCAAAGTACCACGCAACATAGCCGTGAGCGAACTCGTGGAACGTCACGGCAAAAAGAATGACGGGTATCGAATATATCAAGTTTTCAAAATTCACAGTTGCCCCTTGCTAAGAACCATTTGAAGGCTCCCAGCATAGTCGACTACGAGCGGATTTGCAATCCCCTCGGGGGTTTGTGGCCGTCAACAATAAAGCCACCAAGATGGTGTTTTACGTCGGCGGCAAGTTGGGCAAGATTATTGGCCGCACCTGCCACTTCTTCGGAGGCTTTTGCCGACTCTTCAGTAGCGGCAGAGACGCCCTGAATGTCATCACTGATTTGTTCCGACGTGCTATACATCTCATCCATAGAGATGGCATTGTGGCCGATTATCTGTTGTAGTGCGTGGATATTTTCCAGAATCACGTGGAAAGCACCCTCCGCTTCTTGAGAGAGGGCGGAACCGTGTTGCACTTTGATATTAACGTTTTCCATGGCACGTGTCATTGCCGTGATGCCATTTTGGATAGTTTTCACGATATCGATGATTTCTGCCGTCGAAACGGTGCTGCGCTCGGCAAGCTTGCGCACTTCGTCAGCAACAACCGCAAAGCCACGACCGGCATCGCCTGCACGAGCCGCTTCGATAGCGGCATTCAGCGCCAGCAGATTCGTTTGGTCGGCAATATCGTTGATAACCTGAATAACTTGGCCAACACGCACGGCGCTCTCCTCAAGAGAAGAAGCTGACTGCGCGGCACTGGTCACATGGCCAACGATTTCTTGCATTTCGCCGGAAGAGCGGCGAATAACTTCGCCCCCTTTATCCGCCGCGCCCAGAGCGGTTTCAGCATTGCGTTTCATCTCTTCGGCATTTTCCCGCGAAGTACTAATGGCTTGCGACATTTCTAAAGCGGCTGCCGCAATTTGAGAAACACTTTCGGCTTGCATGTTCATGGTGCTTGACATCTGGGTTGACGCACTGCTGAGCTGTTCGCTCGCCGATGCGACCCCTTCTGAGGTGGAACGAACATCGATAATGATGGCCTGAATTTTTTCAATAAATTTGTTGATCTGTGTCGTTGCTTCACCAATTTCGTCACGTGATATAACGGGGATGCGCTGCGTCAAGTCTCCTTCGCCGCTGGCTAACTCTTTGGTTTTCTTCGCCAGAGAGGTTGAAGAAATGATGATTGCCCGGAAAAGTAGTAGCATCGGGGTCATCAGAATCAGGAGTAGCACCCCGACGATGATGGCGAATTTGGTCACTTCCGCCCAAAACGTTTTTTGAATATCGTCAATATATACGCCTGTGCCGACTACCCAGTTCCACGGTTGAAAGCCAATGACGTACGATACCTTTTTTACGGGTTTTTCAAAACCCGGCTTCGGCCACATATAATCCACATGTCCTTTGCCACTTTGACGGACAACCTGAATAAATTCCATAAAGAGTTTTTTGCCGTTCGGGTCGCTAATGGCACTCAAATTCTGCCCGTCTAATTTGGGATTTGTGGGGTGCATGATCATCACGGGTTGCATGTCGTTAATCCAGAAATAATCACCATCGCCATAGCGTACGGACTTAATTGCGCGCAAGACAGCTTCTTTGGCTTGCGCTTCGGTCATTTTTCCTTCTTCAGTGAGCTTCCAGAAATCTTCGATGACTTTATGGGATGATTCGGAAAGATTCTTCACCATTTCCATTTTTGACTCGTATAAGCTGTTGTAGAGAGAGTAGAGTGAAAATCCAACGAGTGTGAAGGTTCCACTGGCAGCCAAAACGAAAAATACCAAGAGTTTACCCTTGATGCTGTGAAGAAAATCCATGTTAAATTCCTTTATGGTTTGTGTCAAAAATCTGACGGATAATGCAGTTGCCGGATCACTTTGTCAAGCAAGAAAATGAAACAATTTTGCTAGTTTTTTCCTTTTTTATGTAAAGTGTTTTGCAGTGACCTTCTTTTGGTTGCCTGTATTCGTAAGCGTATACGTATCTCTTAGGCGCGTAGTAGTTCATGTGCGCGCTCTAGCGCCCGATCAATATGATCTAACACATTCTCGTTGCCAATCTGTGCGATAAAGCCGAAGCGCTCAAGTTTCTTTTTCAGCTGAGGGCGTACGCCCGAAAGCACGACTTGCGTCCCTTGGCGTCGACACCGTTCGTAAAACTCTTCGAGCGCATGCATGCCGGTGGCGTCGATAACTGGCACATGTCGCATCCTCACGATAAACACCGGAGTTGGTTTCTGCAGAATGTCCAATGTCCGCCCCAAACGATCAGCAACACCAAAGAAAAACGGCCCGTTGATTTCGTAGACTTCAACCCCATCGGGAATTGATTTATGCCGGATGTCATCAGGATCGGCGTCATTTTCCTGTTCGTTATCATAACTTTGCAGCTCGAGGCGGCTGATGTGCGAAACCTCGCTAATTCGTTTAATAAAGAGGAGCGAAGCCAACAAAACCCCTACTTGCACGGCAACCGTTAGGTCGATGAGGACGGTTAAAGCAAAGGTCGTAACGAGCACCAGCACGTCGCTGCGTGGAGCTTTCATCAAATGCTTGATACTCTCAATTTCACTCATATTCCACGCCACAACAACCAAGATAGCGGCCAATGCGGCCAGCGGAATTTTTACTATCAAAGGTGCCAAAAAGAGCATGATCAGGAGGAGAAAAAAGGCGTGCAGCATCCCCGCCACCGGTGTACGTGCACCCGACTTAATGTTCGTTGCTGTTCGCGCGATGGCTCCTGTGGCAGGAATCCCTTTGAAAAGTGCGGACGCGATGTTAGCGATCCCTTGCGCGATAAGCTCGGTATTCGATTTGTGACGATGCCCTGTCATACCGTCTGCCACCACTGCGCTGAGGAGCGATTCAATAGCTGCGAGCAGTGCGATGGTTAAAGCATCGGGAAAGACGGCACGAATTTTTTCGAAACTCCATACTGGGAGCGAAGGAGTCGGCAACGTACTTGGGATAGCCCCAAAACGGGATTCAATGGTTTCTACTGGCAATTGAAAGAGCCAGACGGCAACCGCGCCGAGAATAACAACTACAATTGGGCCGGGAATTTTGGGTGTGTAGCGGCGACAAGCCAGAATCAAAAGGATGCCAACAATTGCCAATACGGTGGCTTCCAGGCTGATAGTGTGAAGTGATTGACTATAGGTAGTCAGCTTGCCGATAAAATCGGCTGGCAGTGTTTCAATCTGCATACCAAAAACATCTTTAATTTGTGAAACAAATATAATCAACGCGATACCCGCTGTGAAGCCTGTAGTCACCGGATAGGGGATAAACTTAATCACCGTGCCAAGTCGAAAGAGCCCCATCAGCACCAGCATTATGCCCGCCATAAACGTGGCAAGTAACAATCCATCGTATCCATGACGCATGATAACAGCATAGATAATAACGACGAATGCTCCTGTCGGCCCGCCAATCTGGTGGCGACTTCCACCCAGCGCGGAAATCAAGAAACCAGCAATAATTGCGGTATACAAACCCTGTTCGGGAGCAGCGCCCGAGGCAATAGCAAACGCCATTGCGAGCGGCAATGCGACAATCGCTACCGTGATGCCCGCACTCAGATCAGCAAAAAAAGCTTCGCGGGTGTACCCTTCGCGCCAGCACTGAAGGCTTTTTGGGGATTCGATGGTAAGGAACGACTTCAACAAAGACATGGGAAAAGACCTTTCTCTGTCACTTCGGGCAGAAGGGAAATGAAAAGCAAATCCGGTATACGCCGATTATTGAAATTTTCAAGTAGGGAAATGGAAAATTTGCCGAGGGTCTTTCAGGGCGCTATTGTGAAACTCAACCCCTTCGGCAGTCAACAAAGTGAGTTTTTTTGCGATCTGCTCCCCTTCTCTTTGCCCCGAAAAGCCACCAATACACAGGTTTGACGTAATCACACGATGGCAGGGGACATCCGGCGCGAAAGGGTTGCGGCGAAGTGCTTGCCCGACGGCTTGTGCCGAACCGCACCCCAGATAGCGAGCCAGTAACCCGTACGTGGTTACTGACCCTCGCGGAATCAACAAAAGGGCGGCATAGACGCGCCATTGAAAAGGGGTGATGGGCTTGTGGGTGGGTTTAATAATGCTGCTCAAGATTTTCAAAACGTGTCAACTCCTTCCGGAACAGGAGCTTTGCTGTTCCTGTCGGCCCGCTTCGCTGCTTGCCGATGATCACTTCAGCAATGTTCCGATCCGCCGTATCGGGGTGATACACTTCGTCACGATAAATAAAGAGGATAATATCGGCATCCTGCTCAATCGCTCCTGATTCGCGCAAATCCGATGGCATAGGCCGTTTATCGGCACGCTGTTCCACGCTACGGTTCAACTGGCTGAGCGCCAACACGGGAATGTGCAGTTCTTTGGCTAACGACTTCAACGAGCGGGAAATTTCCGAAATCTGCTGTTCGCGGCTTTCTTTATTCCCGCCACCGACGAGTTGTAAGTAGTCCACAATCACCATATCAAGCCCTTTATCGGCCTGCAGACGGCGGCATTTGGCGCGAATTTCCAGCACGGAAATACTTGGCGTATCATCAATGAAAATATCGAGTTCGCTCAGTTCTCCGGTCGCAAGCGCCAGATTCGACCAATCTTCCTTGTTTAAATTCCCCGTCCGCACCCGTCCCGCGTCAACACCGGCTTGCGAGCAGAGCATCCGCATAACCAATTGTTCTTCGCTCATTTCCAACGAAAAAACCGCAACTTTATGATTGCCATAGCGCTCCTGCGCGGCGTTTTGTGCAATGTTCAGCGCAAAGGCGGTTTTCCCCATCGCCGGACGTCCGGCAATAATAATCAGGTCAGAAGGCTGAAAGCCGCTCGTCATATTATCCAGATCAATAAAGGCGCTTGGCACGCCAGTGATTTTGGTCTTTTTTTCATAAAGCGCTTCGATCCGCAAATAGACGCTTTTAGTGATTTCAAAGATGTGGTGAAAGCTCTTTTTGACGCGGCCTTGCGAAATCGCAAAGACACGGTTTTCGACATAATCGAGCAGGTATTCCGAATCCTGATCGCTTTGATACCCTTTTTCCACCACCTCGGTGCCAACTTCAATCAGCTGTCGCGAAATCGACTTTTCCTTCACGATTTTGGCGTAATAGGTGACGTTCGCGCTACTGACCGTTTGCGAAGTCAGCGCGACGAGGAACGTCAACCCGCCGCATCGCTCCAGCAGTTGTTTCCGTTTGAGCGCTTCTGAAAGGGTTAAATAGTCAGCAGGCTCGCCACGGTTAAACATTTCGCACAACGCTTGGAAAACATGGCGATGCGATTCAAGGTAAAAATCCTCGTAGCCAATCACTTCAACGACTCGCGCGATGGCTTTATCGTCAATCAGGCATGAGCCAATCACCGCTTGTTCGGCTTCTAGGCTATGGGGCGGGACTTTGATGATACTGTTTTCCATAGAACCTCGGAGTTATTTCCCTTTGCCGTTAAACGTATTCATAGCAACCGTCAACCCATCGCGCACAACGCATTCTACCGCATCGGCGCTGCGTAGCACAAATGATTCAAGTGCCCCTTTTTCTTCACCCGAAAAACCACTCAGCACATAATCGGCAACCGCCATTGGCGGTGTCGGGCGACCGATACCACAGCGGACGCGAATCGATTCCGCACCACCACACTTGCGGACAATATCGCTCACGCCATTGTGTCCCCCGGCGCCGCCACCGCGCCGAAGGCGCAGCGTGCCAAACGGCAGGTCGAGATCGTCATGGATCACGATGGTGTCCGTAATGGGAAGTTTGTACCACGTTAATATTTGTGAAAGCGCATTACCACTGAGATTCATAAAGGTTTGCGGCTTAACGAAAACCACCCTTTCGCCAACGAGTGTTGCTTCGGCTATGCGTGCACTGAATTTGTCGCGAAACGAAACGACCGAAGCCCTTTTTGCAAGGGCTTCGATAACATGAAATCCAATATTATGCCGTGTCTGGCTGTACTTGTCGCCCGGATTGCCGAGTCCAACGATTATCTGCATATCACGCAACAACTCGCTTGGTTACACAAAGAGCGAACTAATACTTTTTGAATGGTTAATCCGGTTGATCGCGGTAGCAATCAGTTTCGCTACCGTCACCACCCGCACCTTATCGCAGCCACCATTGCCACCTTTAAGCGATATTGTATCCGTTGTTAAAACCTCTTTAAACGGCGTCTGATTGATCCGCTCAATGGCAGGGCCACTGAAGACAGGATGGGTGCAAACCCCGTAAATATCGTTGGCACCGCGCTCTTTCAGAGCGTGGACCGCGTGACAAATGGTTCCCGCGGTGTCAATAATATCGTCCACAATCGCAAGATTTTTCCCCTCAACATCGCCGATGACGTTCATCACTTCGGCCACGTTGGGAGCGGTACGTCGCTTATCAATCATTGCTAAACCTGCATCAAGTGCCTTAGCAAACGCCCGCGCCCGCTCCATGCCACCAGCATCGGGGCTGACAACCACAAGGTTATCGAGTTGTTTTTTGCGGATATGATCAACCAGAATCGGCATAGCATACAGGTTATCGACGGGAATATTGAAGTAGCCCTGAATTTGCCCCGCGTGCAAGTCCATCGTCAACAGGCGTGTGACACCGACCGTTTGCAGTAAATCGGCCACCATCTTGGCGGTGATCGGTACGCGTGGCTCAGCTTTGCGGTCTTGTCTGGCGTAGCCAAAATACGGGATAACGGCAGTGATGCTGTTTGCCGAAGCACGCTTCAGCGCATCGCACATGATGAGAAGTTCCATCAAGTGTTCATTCACGGGGCTGCACGTTGATTGCACCACGAAAACATCACGACCGCGAACGTTTTCGTTGATTTTCACGCGCGTTTCTCCGTCGCTGAAACGTCCGACAAAAGCATCGCCCAGCGGCATTCCTAACTCGGTGCAAATCATCCCCGCTAATTCGCGGCTGGCATTCCCTGAAATCACTACAATGTCATTTTTCATCACTCAAGCTCCTCATCTCAAAGTACCGTTATCAGAAAAAATCAAAGATGGTTTATGCCCGACTCCGCAGATGCAAGCAAGAAAAAAGAGCTGAAATTTTTGTTATCCATGATATAAACGCCCCTGTTTAAAAATCTGAAGTGCCCTTTTTGGAGGAACACCATGTCTACGCTACAGAAAAAAGATCGCTACAACGTGGCCGTTGTCGGTGCCACTGGCGCGGTCGGAGAAGTCTTTCTTGACATCCTTGCAGAACGCAATTTCCCTATTGAAAACTTAACACTTCTTGCCTCGCCACGCTCTGCTGGAAAAAAGGTGACGTTCAAAGGGAAAGAATACACCATCGATGCCCTGACGAAAGATTCATTTAAGAATATTGATATTGCCCTGTTTTCGGCGGGTGGTTCGATCAGTAAAGAATTCGGCCCGATTGCCGCAGCGGCTGGTGCTGTTGTCGTCGATAACAGCTCGGCGTTCCGTATGGATGCAGGCGTGCCGCTGGTGGTTCCTGAAGTCAACCCGCAAGATGCCTTTAAGCATCAGGGGATTATCGCCAACCCAAACTGTACCACCATTATTATGGTCGTTGCGCTCAAGCCGCTGCACGACTACGGCACCGTTAAACGGGTTATCGTTTCTTCCTATCAGTCTTCTTCTGGAGCTGGTGCCAAGGGGATGTACGAACTACAAGATCAGGGACGCCAACATCACGAAGGGCAACCACTCACGATTAGCACGTTCCCGTATCAGCTTCTTTACAACGTCATTCCGCACATCGATACACCGCAGGAAAATGGCTATACGCGTGAAGAAATGAAGATGTTCTACGAAACCCGTAAAATTATGGGATTAGAAGATATCCGCGTATCGGCCACTTGCGTGCGCGTGCCGGTCATTTCGGCGCATTCAGAATCCGTTACCATTGAAACCGAAAAAGAGATTACTCCAGCCAAAGCGCGTGAACTGCTGAATGCGGCTCCTGGGGTAAAAGTGGTTGACGATTTGCCCAACAAAATCTATCCGATGCCGCTCTTTGTGGCCGGCAAAGATGACTGCGAAGTGGGACGGATCCGCAAAGATCTGGCCTTTGATAACGGCTTGACCTTCTGGGTTGTTGGTGATCAGCTTCGCAAAGGGGCGGCGCTGAACGCCATTCAGATTGCGGAATTACTGATTAAGTAATTCACTCGTACCACCTGTCGTTTCATCGGAATGGCAGGTGGTTTTTCTTTTGGTAGGTCGGTGACTATGCATGACAACGATGCCAATCCGCATTGGCAGCTAAAAATCCTCTACGATGGCGCTTGCCCATTCTGTCGCCGTACCATCGAATTTTTCCAAAATCGCAACCACCATGGCTTGCTCGCGTTTCAAGACATCGCCTGTGCTAGCTTTGTGCCAAGTGACTATGGCACCACGTGGCGGGAGCTGAATCGCACCGTCCACGCCATCCGACCTGATCGTTCGCTGATTACCGGTATGGATGTTTTTCGTCACGCGTACCGCGCTGTTGGGCTTGGGTGGCTTGCTGCTCCAACCGGATGGCCAATTTTGCGCCCTTGTTTCGATATCGCCTATCGCCTTTTTAGCCGCTACCGCGTGCCGCTCAGTCGTTTTTTTGGTGGCTACGGAATACCGCATGATGATGATTGTAATTGTGGACGGAAGCACTAATTGCTCTTTGGCTAATGCGTGTCCGACCCATATTGCAGCCGCACTCCCCGTTTTTGCAGTTCGGCAATAATCGCCCGCGTTGGGTAGATTTCCTGACAGGGCTTTTTTAATCCGCTCGTGTTGATTTCAACCGTTAACCCTCTCCCCGCCAACGCTTCAAGTGCTGGCAAAGCCGCTTCGAGCGCCACAGCAGGATCAATCGGGAAGTCAGGGCGGAATTTTTTGACCAAGTCAAAGTGGCCAATAGCAACAGGAAACGGGAAGCGCCACGGAGAGCGGATAGCACGAGCCAAGGTTTGATAATAGTCGTGATAGAGTAACACCACATTTCCTGAAAAATGGTCATCAAGTAACCGTTTCATTTCCGCCGCCGAAAAATCAACACAGCGATCATGCAAACAGTGCAGTGACAAAAGTGCGTGATCCATCCGGTGACCATAACGGTCAATAAAATCTTGTATAGTGGTTTCGTATCCGGGGAGATAATCAAACTCAAAACCAATGCGAACATCACACCGGGCGGCATATTTTTCGCGCAAGCGCTCCACTTCGTCGAGATACGGCTCAACATCCTGTGCGCGAATCGCACTATCTCTGAGGGGCGAAGGGTCGATACACCCTTCAGGGAATGGCGCATGTTCGGCAAAGCCGACCAGCGTTGCGCCCTGTTCCATCCGTTCCAGAAGGATCTCTTCGGTTGAGCGACCACTGCCGTGAGGGCAAAAGCCGGAGTGTACGTGCCAATCCTGCATATATTCTCTCCTGATAGGTGTTTCGCGCTGGAATTCCACACCGCGAGTGTACTATGGTGAAGCACAAAAGGAAACACTGGCGAGCGCGCGCTCGTGAGTTTCGCGAGTGAGACATTACCGCAGGAAGGGTCACGTGCAAATAATCGTCAGTCATGCGAATCCTGATTTCGATGCCTTCGCGTCCATGGTAGCTGCAAGTAAGCTCCATCCCGACGCGGTAGTGGTGATTGTCGATTCGCCCAGCATTACCGTGCAGCGCTATTTAGCACACTATCCATTTCCGAATCCGCCTCAACCATCCAGCACTATCGACCCCACAGACGTTACGGAATTGATAGTTGTCGACACCTCACAACCGCAACGTTTAGGCTCTTTTGCTACGCTCTACGGCATGGTTCCTACCACCATTTATGATCACCACCCGCTTCCTGAAACAGAACTTCCCCCGAATGCTTTGATCGAAATGAACATCTGTAGTTGCGGCTCCAATGCGGCTTTTATGACACAACTCTTGCGTCAAAAATCCCACGCTATAACGCCAGCACTGGCAACACTTTTAATGACTGGCATTCACGAAGATACCGGTCATCTGCTCTACCGCTCGACCACGCCGCTCGACTATCAAAGTGCCGCTTACTTGCTGGAGTGTGGCGCGGAGATGGAAGTGGTAGATCGCCTCCTCGCGCGCCATTGGCAGGATGCCGAAATTCATATTCTCAGCGACCTTTTGCGGCATAGCGAAACGCGCATGATTCTCGGCGTCAATGTTGCGCTGTGTTACGCCGATTTTCATCAATACGTTCCTGACGTATCGGGGATGCTGGGAAATATTATGACGATGAAGGAATCCGACCTCCTTTGCGCTCTTTTGCGGATGGAAGGGCGGATTTATGCCATTGTCCGTAGCAAATGTTTTGTTTCGGCGCGTGAAGTTGCCGCCATATTTAACGGCGATGGGCACCGCGATGCGGCCAGCGCGACCGTGCATCACATGACACTTTTGCAGGCAGTTGAGGCTTTTTGGCTGCAAATGAAGGCCGTTGTCGCGCGGATGAAGCAAGCGGCTACCATCATGAGTGCGCCGCCGAAAGTCATTACCCTGCATAGCACCATAGCCAGCGTATGTGCCTTTTTGGGGCGTGAAGGGCTTAACTGTCTGCCCGTCGTGAACCGTAATGACACGCTCTATGGCATCGTCGGCAAAACCGCCGCCTTTAAAGCACGCGAACATGGCCTTGGGATGGAAGAAATTGCCTCTATTGCCGAAACCGAAATCACCTCGCTCCCTCCCGAAGCACCATTTGACGCGATTGAAGCCGTCCTCTTGCGCGGATTGCAAGGGTTGATTCCCATCGTGAACGCCGAGAAAAAAGTGGTTGGCGTTATTACCCGCACCGACCTTTTACGTGAATATCGCTACGAAACCGACAGTAAAACCGTTGCTCAAAAACGGGAAGCCGAAGCGGGGCCGCAGCAGAAAAATGTCTATCGCCTGCTTGGGGAAGTGGCGGGCGCGCACGTGCGCCAACTGCTTGAATCAATTGCCGCTATCGCCAATGAAGCGGAGCGCAATGTGTATCTGGTTGGTGGTGTGGTGCGCGATTTGATGATGCGCCGCCCGAATCACGATATTGACCTCGTTGTCGAAGGTGAAGGGATCACCTTTGCCACACAGATCGCCCAGAAACTTGGTGGGCGAATCAACACGCACGAACGTTTTGGAACCAGCATCGTCATCCTTGCCGATGGTAAACGGGTTGACATCGCCTCCAGCCGCTCGGAGTATTACGAACACCCTGGCGCGCTCCCCACCGTTTCGCTCAGTTCCATCAAGCGCGACCTCTACCGCCGCGATTTTACCATCAACGCGATGGCGATTTCGCTCAACACCTTTGCTTTAGTTGATTTTTTTGGCGGCATGCAAGACATCCGCGACCGCCGCATCCGTATTTTACACAGCCTATCGTTCATCGACGATCCCACCCGCATGTTCCGCGCCGTCCGTTTTGAACAGCGCTACGATTTTCCCATTGGCGACCAAACCCTGCGGCTGATAAAAAGCGCACGTGACCTTGATTTACTCCAACACGTCAGCCATAAGCGGCTGTATGACGAATTACGCCACATGTTTACCGAAGCGCGACCCACCAAGTGCTTGCGTCGACTGTTTGAACTGCGCCTTATGCAAGGGCTGCATCCTGAACTGGTGTACGATGCCAAAACCATGACGCTCATCGACACACTGGAAGAGTTGTTAATTGCCTATGACTTTTTAGCACCCGCACTAGAGCGCAAAGATATCCTGTATCTGACGTTACTCCTGCGAACCATGGATACCGACACGCGCGAATCATTCCCCATCTTGCGCGAAACACCCAAAAAATATGCCGCCATTGTCCGCTATGGCTATGGGCAGGCTGGAGATATCATCTTTTCCCTCGGGCGCGAAAAAGAGTTTTGGAAACAATTACAGATTGCCAGCAAACCACCCGTCGAAATTATCCTGCTTGCACTGGCACGGGGAAAAAACACCCTCGGCGCGCAATTCCTGCAAGAATACCTCTGCCGCTATCGCTACCAACGGCCACAACTCAAAGGGAACGACCTCATCGCCCTTGGTGTGCCGGTCGGCAAAGCGATTGAGCGAGGATTATTTGAGCTCTGGGCTTTTGTGGCCTGCAGTCAAACACCACCAGCGCGCGATGAAGAAGAGCGGTGGGCGAAACATCAGCTTGTGCCACGGCTGACCGCTCAAGAATGAAGCATCCCATGGGTGCATTTCCACTTGATTGCCGCTGTGTTTTCGCGATACCGTGAGCAGATTGATTCTTTCGGCATTGAACAATAAAATTTTATATTCCACGGAGATAGCCCATGATTCGTACCACCGACCTGAACGTCACCAGCCTTACCCCGATTATCACCCCCGCCAATCTGAAACAAGTGTTCCCCCTTTCCGAAGACGGCGCGACCTTCGTCACCCAGTCGCGGCAGAGCATTCGCAACATCCTGAGCGGCAAAGATCACCGTTTGATGGTCGTCGTCGGCCCTTGCTCCATTCACGACCCGAAAGCCGCGCTGGAATATGCCGAACGTTTGGCAAAACTCAACCGTGACGTGCAGGATCGCCTCTTTCTCGTCATGCGGGTATATTTTGAAAAACCGCGCACCACCATTGGATGGAAAGGGCTGATTAACGACCCCGACCTGAACGGAACGCACCAAATTTCCAAAGGGCTGGGCGTTGCCAGAAAACTGCTGTGCGATATTACCGATCTGGGTATTCCCATTGCGACCGAAATGCTTGATCCAATCACCCCGCAATTTGTCGCCGATATGATCAGCTGGGGCGCCATTGGTGCACGGACAACCGAAGCGCAAACGCACCGTGAAATGGCCAGTGGCCTTTCGTTCCCCGTCGGCTTTAAAAACGGCACCGACGGCGGTTTGCAAATCGCCATCGACGCGATTAAAGCCGCACAGCATCCGCACCACTTCCTCGGCATCAACCTTGACGGGCGGACATCCATCGTCAAAACCACCGGCAACCAGTTTGTCCACATCGTGCTGCGTGGCGGAAATACCAAGCCGAACTTCTTCCCTGAAGATATCCGCGAAACCGAAGCAATTTTGCAGAAATCCGGCCTTGTCCCCAACATCATGGTGGACTGCTCGCATGCCAATTCGTTTAAAGATCACGAACGGCAAGCCGAATCGCTGGCATCCGTTCTGGAGCAAATCCGTGGCGGCAACACCTCGATTTTCGGCATCATGATGGAGAGCAACCTGAAAAGCGGTAACCAACCCATGATGCCCTGCGCATCGAAACTTCGCTATGGCGTTTCGATCACCGATAAATGTATCGATTGGGAAACCACCGAACGGCTACTGCGTGATGCGCGGCTGGTGCTGGACGAAATCGATGGACGTTCGGCACGGCAGGAACCGACGGGGTGAAGACAGTGGAGATGTGACGGCAGTGTGGTGGCGGTTGGCGGGTTCGAAATATCTGCCATTCACCGGACTTCTGCCCTCCAGACGCACCACCGCTGTCATTTCGACGAGCGAAGCGAGGAGAAATCTGTAACTAACAAACAATGGCAGAAGTTGTTGAGGTGGCAGTATGCCCAAAGCTAAATTAGACTCAGAAGAACAAGAGTTGCTTGAAGCATACGAGTCCGGATCGTTTAAATCGGACTTGGACGCCGATCGTCGTGAGTACCTTGCCAAGGCTCTTCATAAGTATGTCTCCGGCGGTTTCAATAATATCTCTGCTAACGGATAAGGTTACGAATTACTCATTATGGTGGCCTGACAAATGAATACGAAATCTAGTAGCATCCAAGCCGAATTGCTTTCCGTTATTGAAAAATACGTTCAGTTTACGTCCACTATTGAGCCTTTTACATCGCCTAGCGCGACCGCACAATACATGCTTATGGCACGGTCATGCAACGCATTTTCCGCAGCAGTTTCACTTTGCATGAGTGGCTTTTTCGTGGAGTCCTACAATTCAGCGAGGGTTGGCCTAGAAACAGGGTGGCTATCGCTGATCTTGCGACAAGATTCTGCAAAAGCATTGGAATGGCTTACTTTAGTCCCATCGGATTCATCTATGGAAGTTGCTGAGAAGCAATACCGGAATACATTCGGGTCACCTGCTTGGATACGGAAAGAAGTTTCGCAGGAGGGCAAAGAGCAGCGGGATAATCTCTATCAAATCCTGTCAACAAAAAGCCACGCCAACGTGGCGGCGACTTTCTTTATGTGCCCATCGGAAAGTGACTCGAATGATCTGTGCTTATATGGCCCCGAGCCTCTGGATAGTGAAGAGCATCGCTGTAAACATCTACGCGGCATTTTCTACTGCTTGAACAGTCTCATTTACGAAATTCAGTCACAATGTAACGTTGATTTGTGTGTCACTTGGAAGCACGACGAAATGGGGTTGTTTAATATCGCTGGCGTTGGGTTCCCAGATAAGGATACTGGCCTAAGAGTGGTGCCCAAAAAGGTTAATGCTGCTTATCAGGTAATGGTTCTCCAGAAGCTTGCCAAACTCCAGCAAAAGGCAGCAAGGTGACAATTAAACGAATAAAACTAGATTTTGCAAACGAAGCGAGCCACGATCTGAGCTGTTTGTTGGATGAGCCAGATGGTCAAATTCTAGAAAATAGCTTTTTGATCCCAAGGTTGCTCCGTCGGGTATTTGAACCATCGCGAGGCGGGAGGATGTGACTGGCTATTCTTTGCGCAAGATTTTGCAGATTCATCGTTCACTTATCGCGGTGTGGAGCATGAGTCAATTGAGAGCACACTCGCCTTAAAGCCATGCGTAGTGAGTAAAACTGAAAAGGAATCTCGTGAGTACTTACCACCCACCCTACACTATCACGGAAGAAATATTAAACCGTGTGGCTGCTCTCAGTGAAGCCATTGGCCGTTTATCGGTATTTACTGACCAAGCCAGGGTACTCCGGCTGCGGCGCATCAACCGTGTCCGCACCATCCACGGTTCGCTGGCTATCGAGGGCAACACTTTGAGCGAAGCGCAAATTACGGCGATTCTGGAGGGGAAGCGGGTTATTGCTCCACCGCGCGAAGTGCAGGAAGTAAAAAACGCTTTGGCCGTGTATGACCGTTTTAGCGAGTGGCATCCTGCGGCAGAAAAGGATTTACTCGAAGCGCACCGCATTCTGATGTCTAGCCTGATCGACGAAATAGGCTGCTACCGTCGCGGTGGTGTCGGAGTTATGGCTGGGCAAGAGGTGATCCACATGGCGCCACCCGCCGAACGTGTACCGCTTTTGATGGCTGATCTCTTCGGCTGGCTAGCGGCTACTGATGCTCACCCGTTGATTGCCAGTTCTGTTTTCCATTACGAGTTTGAGTTTATCCACCCATTTGCGGATGGAAATGGCCGCATGGGGCGGTTATGGCAGAGTTTAATTCTGGCGCGTTGGAAGGCTGAATTTGCGGATATTCCAGTAGAAAGTCTAATTTTTGAGCATCAGGCCGAATACTATCAGGCTTTACGGGAAAGCACGCAGCAAGCGGATTCGGCACCGTTTATCATCTTTATGTTGCGCATGATTCAGGAAGCGCTCGAAACGTCAACCCCCCAAGTCGCCCCTCAAGTCACCCCCCAAGTCGGCGAACTGTTGGCCATGATTCAGGGGGAAATGAGCCGCGAAGATCTCCAAAATGCGCTCGGCCTTTCTGACCGCAAATCATTCCGCGACCGCTATCTGAAGCCCGCTCTTGATGGCGGTTTTATTGAAATGACCATCGCCGACAAGCCAAACAGCCGTTTGCAGAAATACCGGCTGACCGACAAAGGTTTGCATTTTTCGTAACTATTAAAGTGCTTGAAACAGTGCTCTTTCAAGGCGCTACGATGTTATTTCCAACGAGTGAAGCAAGAGAAGTCTTAGATCTCTCACATACGTTCGAGATGACGGGACAATATGCTGAAAAATTACCTTTGTTCTTTTCAACTCAACAACCAAACCGCCCCACTCACCCCAAAGCTCGGCTCAGTGTTTCGATCTGCTCTTCGGCAGGCATCACGGTAAAAACTCCTTTGCCATACGCCATGCCGCGCAAAAACAGGTAATAGACTCCACCAAAGTGGTCACAATAGCGGTAGTTTGCCAGTCGGTGCTGCAAGTAGCGGTGGAGTGCCACGCTGTACAGCAGATACTGCAAAGCGTATTTTCCGTTTTGCATGGCGTGGTGCAGGCTGGCAATTTCATACGCCTGTTCGTGATTCCCCAAGAGGTTGCTTTTATAGTCGATGAGGGCGTAGCGCCTGTTTATTTCGCACACGAGGTCAATACTTCCGGTGACAAAGCCTGCCCGCACCTGCAAGCTGAGTTCGGCAATACTTTGGTAAAGCTGCCCTTCCGGTGAGTCCGGTGCGGCGAGTGTGGCAAAAAGCTGGCTCCACGCATGCTGGCTTAACGAGCAAATGGGAAAGTGAAATTCGAGTTCGCTGAGTCGCGCTGCGCGTGGAATCTGCTGCAGCGACCATGATGATGCTCCATCTCCAAAGGACGGCAGAGGAGCCTGTACGACGTGAGTTATCAGTGCGAGAAGTGCGTTGGCAATGCTTGATTGGGTGTCGTCACGGATGCCATAGCGGGAAAGGTATGGTGCCACGCTGGCGGTGTTCAGCATGGTGGTGTCGGCAAAGTCGATGGCGGCGAATATGTCATGCAGCAGCAATCCCATCGTCCGGCCGCTAGGGAGCACGTCGTCGCGCGGGGTCAGCGCTGGCGTGTCTATCGCGTCATCAAGGGCATCGTTGATTTCATCGATGCGGTTCCAACTGGTGCGCGCGTGCGCCAGTGCGGTAAAGCTGGTTTGGTGCCAACTGGGTGCAATGGTGTGGCGTTTGGCTCTGCGGTAGTGCAGTGGCGTGTTCGCCACGGTATCCGTCGCGTACTGGATGGGCATAGTATCAGGAAGCGCGTCAATGCTGATGGCACCGGCGGGGGTAGAGGCAAAGAGTGTTTTCGCTATGTGCTGTTGGAGTTCCTGCGTATTCAACGCTGGAAGCTCACTCTGCCCGAGTAAAAGATAGCTTTGCGCTGATTCGTAGGTATCTTCTATCGGAGGTTGCACGAGGTAGCAGCGAACGATGGCACGTGTTAGCGCCACGTAGAGCAAACGTATTTCTTCCGCATGGTTTTCTAGTTGATAGCGCGTAAAGTGCTGTTCCCAATTGTTGCTACCCAAATCGACGGTTGGGGCAAAGTCATGTTCTGGGAGGTGAATTGTCATGCCGCTCGCCAGCACCCGTTGTGCGATGGTGTTGCGTGGCTCCCATCCGCAAGGGATAAAAACAATGGGGAATTCCAGTCCTTTGGCACGATGCACGGTAATAATTTGCACCCGCTGATGATCGGATTCGAGCCGTAGCATCCGCTCATCGTCGTTGTTGTCACGCTCGCGATCATACCAGCGCAAGAGTTCGATACCGCCAAGGTGTCCCGCCTGCTCGGCTTCGTGCACCATTTCAGACAGGTGACGCAAGTTGGCAAGGCGGCGTTCGCCGTCGGATCGCTGTGCGAGGCGAGCAAAAAGCGAATGTCCGTCGCTTGACAGTGTGGTATCTGACCAAAAGCGGGAGAGTGCGTGGAGCACGCCAGAGTTTTGCCACAATCTATGACACGCTTCGGCGGCCTTTTGTAGTGACTCCATCCGCAGCGTGAGTTCTGTCAGTGTCAGTCCCCAACTTTCGCAGAGCATGGCGCCGCGCAGTAGATCGTGACGGTGCGGATGCCACAGCGCATGCAGCAGGTGGCGCAAATCTTCGCTTTCAGTTGTCTGAAAAACGCTGCTATCGACAAAAAGGGTGGCTGGGATGCCAATGGTGGCGAGTACCTGGCGCATCTGTTCGGCTTGCTGGTTGGTGCGCACAAGAATGGCGATATCACCAGCGCTTATCTGATGCCGTTCGCCATTGCGTGCTTGATAGTGGGTTTGGCTGGAAAGAAGGCGGCTAATCTCGCTGGCAACACCTGTTAGCACTGTCGATCGCTTTTGTTTTGTGATTTTTTCCTCGGTTGTCCAAATATGCAATGCGCTCTGTGGCACGCTGTTCATAATAAGCTGGCCGGGAGCGCCAACTGCTGATGCCTGCGATGGGAAGTACTCAATAGCAGCCGTATAATCGCTTCCGCGCAAGAGTTCGCTCGCACGAAACGGGTCGACGTGCTGCGAGAATATGGCATTAACCGCACTGATCATAGCCGCTGAACTGCGGTAATTTGTCGTCAGGCTCCAATGCGATTTGCACTGACTTTTGGCGCGTAAGTAGGTGAAAAGATCAGCACCGCGAAAGCGGTAAATGGCTTGTTTCGGGTCGCCGATCATCAGCAGTAGATGGGATGGCGTGGCAAATATGGCATGGAAGAGTTCATATTGCCGTGGATCGGTGTCTTGAAATTCGTCGATCAGCGCTGCTCGAAAGCGGTGTTGGAGGTGCGCGAGTAAGATGTCACGATTGTCGTTGTGAAGGTTTTGCCAGAGGAGCGCTATCAGATCATCAAAGAATACGACACGCTCTTTTTGTTGAGCATCGCGAGTGCGTGATTGCACATACTGACGCGCTTGCAGTTTGATCGGGAGGAATGGGTCGGAAGAAGCTGGAGAAGCTTGTTGTAGTGTCTGATAGAGCGTGACTATCGGATCAAATTCTTTGGGTGGCTGCGGCAGAACATGCCCTTTTTTGAGTCGAGACGCCAGTTTGTCGGGAAGAAAGTCTTCGAGTTGCTGCCACTCATCGCTGGTTTCCAGAATGTCGCGTAGTTCTTGGACGACAAGAGCGGGATCGCCGTGTGCGCTCCATGCCTTGAGCCGTTTCGCGCGCAAAGCGAGGGCGCCATCGCGCAGCAATGATGCAAAAAATTCTACTAGGGGCGATTCACCATTTTGTGCCGCATCGCGAGCGGCTTGCCAAATGGTGCAATGCTGTACATGTTCGGCAGCGAGGGTTTCGGGATCGGGCACCACGCGAGCGCTTTCTGGCCACTGCTTGCCCCAACTGGCAAGCGTTTCAGGGTGAAGCGTATGCGCCGATTGTGGAAGCTGCTCAATGGGAAGGAATGCAACGGCGTTGCGCCAATAGTTCTGATGCAAGCGAAGTTGTAACGGAGTGGGGTCGGACTCTAGCTCCATGCGAAAAGGGACGTTACATTCCAGTGGATACTCTTGCAAAATTCGTTGGCAGAAACCGTGAATCGTATAGATTGCCGCACGATCAATGGTGCGTGCGGCGTGCCACAGACGCGTAATGGCGGTTTGTCGTGTATGGCTATCGCTTTGAATGTAAGGGGCTAAGACTTCTGCTAGCGCTGGATCTGCCTTTGCGAGTGTTGCTTCCGTCAGGAGTTGTGCTGCCTCGGCAATACGCGCACGTATCCGCTCACGCAACTCTTGGGTAGCGGCGCGAGTAAACGTCACGACCAGTATTTCTTCTGTGTTGTGTTGTGTTTCGAGGATCAAACGGAGGTAGAGTAAAGCAATGGTAAAGGTTTTCCCGGTGCCGGCACTCGCTTCGATCAGGTGAGTGCCGGTTAACGGAAGGGTAGCTGTGTGAAGGGGCTGGCTGCGTGACTCCATAATGTGAGTCATCCGAATTTAGAAACGGTAGCCAAAGCTAATGGAAAATGTCGAGTCGCGACCTTTCACTTCATAGTTATCAATGCGCGCTGTTCCCGTAGAGTGGAATTGATCCATTTCCCCTTTGGCGAAATACTGTTCATAGCGTGCCATGCCGCTAAGAGTAAAGCGGTTATCGAAATCGACATTGACATTCCCTTGCACCCCGTAGAGGTATCCAAATGCAGTGCCTTCAGCGGTAAAGCTGCGTTGTAAATGGTTGTCTTTGTCGAAACTCGCTATGCCGCCAAGCGATCCGCTGAGGTCAAATGAGACCATTTCGCGATCGATTAAACGGTACCCCAAGGTGTAATACAGGCTGTGGCGATAAAGTTCATACTCCAGTGTTTTGCCGCTTAGATTGATGTTTAGTGCGGGGATATTCGACACTTGTTGTGTGTCGTACACATGGTAGCGATCGTAGTTTAACTTGTAGCCCAACGCACCGAAAACACGACCGCGCGTTTCGCGTTCTTCAAGATGAATAAAGAGAGACTGATCCAGTTCTGAACGTGATTCTGAGTAAATGGCAAGATTTCCAGTTGTTCCCAGCCAATCGGAGTCACGCATGATTCCATCGCGTGAAGAAAGGGCATAGCCGCCGCGGATAGCAAGTGACATGGGGCGACCCCAAATTTCATGCGGAATGTGCAGCTCCGGAACAAAATAAAGTGCTTCTTTCTCAAACTCCAGCTTAGAGGCCGCCCATGGGTACGAAGTACCGTTTAAGGTTGTTGGAAAGTCGGATATTTTGAAATAATGATCACCACGGACGTATTCCACTCCGGCATTCAGGCTATAGCCCCACGCGGGTGTAATGCTCACAAAAAAGAGACTACAAAGAACAAGCCACTGTCGATACAGCGTTTTCATACATACATACCTTTAGTAATTTATTCATTCAGAAAAAATCTATCAACGCGCGGAACATACCACAAATTTTGCCCGCACGCCAAGGAGAATTCATTGCTCGAATCGTTCAATAATCAGTTTTTGCGTGACAATCAAGATGCTTATCTCCTAAACTTCTCAGGCGTGAGAAGATCGTCCTGAATGCGATCTTTGGTTCGCTGGCATAGTGAAATTCATACGAGGAAAATGTGACACCATTCGACAAACGTACCATTTCTTCCGCTCAGTATAAGGCTCCTTTAGAACAATACAACTTCAGCCACTTGCGAGTGCGTAGTCTTCTCGCTCTCGCCACGTTACTGGTTGCTACCTTGTTGTTACTTGGTATTGTTATCTGGCAGGTTGCGGAGAACGAGCAGAGTATATTGTGGAAAATTTTCCCTTTAATTGCCGTTTGTTTTGTCATTATTACTGTCTATGCTTCATTTATGTTGAATCGCATGTTTACTATGGCGAAAAAGCTTCAGTACTCAGCCTCCTCTCTCATTGAAAGCGAAGGGGTTTTTCGCACTCTCTTTGAAGACTCGGCAACTCCCGCTCTGATTATTGCTCGCGGTATGTTTGTGGATGCCAACAGTGCGGCGCTGAATATTTTAGAGTGCCATGACAAAAGTCAACTCATCGGTTTGAGTCCGCAACGGATATCGCCGCATGTGCAGCCTGATGGCAAACTCTCCAGTGCCAAAATTGAAAGTCTTTTGGCGGCAGCTCTGGCAGGGAAATCGCTCCTTTTTGAATGGTGTCACCGAAAGTTTGATGGCACAGATCTACACGTCGAAGTGCTCTTTTCGCCCATACAGTTGCATGGCCATCCTGTCCTTCACGTTACGTGGCGCGATATAACGCTCCATAAGCGGCTCGAAACGCAGTTTCAAAATATTTTTGCCTGTTCGCCATTCGGTATTCTGGTTTTCGCCAGCGTGGATGAGGATTTGGTGCTGGAAAACATCAATCCAGCGGCACAACGCATTCTCCACCTTGATACTGCCATGATCGGTCGCACGGTTGACGGCAATGAACCGCACCTACTGGATGACGATATCCTCCAGCGCTTGCGCGCCATTGCGCTTTCCGGCGAAGCGTGGCACACCGATCACTTCCGGCGCGAAACGGTGCATGGCACGCATGACTATAGCCTGCATGCGTTTGCGCTTTCGCATAAAACCGTTGCACTTACGCTGTATGATACGACGCAACAACATTACCTGACGGAAGAACTTGAGCAACGGCTGCGGTACGAAAAAGCGCTTTCGCTTATTTCGCATGCGCTGTTGGTGCAACGTCTTGACGATCCTTTGTCGGAAATTCTGCACATCCTTCTTGATGCAGCGCATGCCGGGCGCGTCTATATTTTTCTGAATTTTGAAGATCCACATGACGGCCTGTGTACCGGGCAAACGCATGAGGCGTGTGCACCGGAGGTTACGCCGGAAATAAATAATCCTCTCTTGCGGCATATTCCGTACAGCGATCCTATGATAGCTCGCTGGCGCACCGAACTTGAACAGGGACGTCCCATCCTTGGTCTGACTGAGACGTTTCCTGATGAGGAACGGGAAATTCTTGAAGCGCAAGGAATACGCTCTCTTCTGGTTATTCCGCTCATGCGTGGTTCAGAATGGATGGGTTTCATCGGCTTTGATGATGTCCTCACGCAACGCCAATGGGATGCCATCAGTCTGCGCCTGCTCCACACGGGCGCCGAACTTATTGGAGCGTACTTTGAACGGAAATATTCTGAAGGGAAAATACACAACCTTGCCTTTTTTGATCCTCTGACCAAACTCCCAAACCGCCGACTGCTGGTTGACCGTTTGCAACATGCCCTTGCCAGTTCGGAGCGGCATAACGTATTTGGTGGACTTATCTTTATTGATCTCGACCATTTTAAGAAAATTAACGATACGTATGGTCATCAAACGGGCGACCTCTACCTGCAATCCATCGCACAGCGTTTGCTGGTTACGGTTCGCAAAAGTGATACCGTTGCGCGAATGGGTGGCGATGAGTTTGTAATCCTGCTGGAAGATTTACATCACGAAAGTTCAAATGCCGTGACGGGAGCTGAGTTGATTGCGGAAAATGTGCTCGATATTATCAAGCAACCCTTCCTGCTTGGCGACAATGAATATGCTGGTAGCGCAAGCGTTGGCGTTACACTTTTTCGTGGCTTTGATGACGGGGTTGAAGAGCTTTTGCGTCGCGCTGATAGCGCTATGTACCGTGCGAAAGGTTTTGGACGTTCAGCCATACGTTTTTACGATCCCGCTATGCAAGCGGCTCAAGATGAGCGTATTACCATGGAAAATCAGCTACGGATGGCGATTCGTAACAACGAGTTACGCCTTTTTTATCAAGTGCAGATGGATTCGGCGCATCGGCCAGTTGGTGCCGAAGCGCTTTTGCGTTGGGTACACCCGGAACATGGCATGATTCTGCCGGGCAGCTTTATTTCGCTTGCTGAAGAGACAGGATTGATTGTTCCGATTGGACAATGGGTGCTCGAAGAAGCATGCCAGCAGATAAAGCTATGGGAGGCAACGGCATGGGGGCAACATCTACCGCTCGCAATTAACGTCAGTGCGCGGCAATTTCGCCAGAGCGATTTTGTCGATCAACTCAAAAGTGTGCTGGTACGCACCGGCGCAAATCCGTGTTGCCTCAAACTGGAGCTAACCGAAACGCTGGTGATAAATGACGTCTCCAATGCTATCGCTAAAATGCACCAACTGAAGCAAATTGGGATTGGATTTTCGATGGATGACTTTGGTACGGGGTATTCCTCGTTGTCGTATTTGCGACAACTGCCGCTGGATCAGCTGAAAATTGACCGTTCGTTCATCTGCGATATGTTGGTCAAACCGAGCGATGCGGTTATTGTGCAAACGATTATTGCTATGGCAAAAAGTCTTGAATTGGAAGTCATTGCGGAAGGGGTAGAGACGGAGGAGCAACGGGAACTTTTGAGTGGTTTCGGGTGTACTCTTTTCCAAGGCTATCTTTTCAGCCGACCGCTACCGCTTGGCGAGTTTGAAGTACTTTTGCGCCACTCGCCATGGTAAGTGTAACCTTACAGGGTACGGTCGACTAGCAACGATTCTCCGCGAAGCATCTGGAGTTGCTGATACGTCTTTTTAAGACTTGCGACGCGGTTGTGCATCGCCATCATCTGCTCAAGGTGGCTTTTCTTCTGGTTCACGACAGCCAGTAACGTGCGGTTGGCGGCCAGTAAACTTTCTGCTTCTGGCACCGGAGTCCCTTTATCCATCGTTGCTTGCTTCATCTGATGAATCAGTTCGCGCCGCTGTTCCAGCAAGTGATCAATTTCGGTATCATCACTCACTTCGTCGTCAGCAAAAAAAAGCTGAATGCGTCGAGAAAGCTCAAGTAATTGTTGTACGAGAATCTGACGCTCATCCATGACTACCTCCCACTGTTGTAGACAATTTGGTAGAGATCGATGAAGGCTTCACGAATAATCGTTACGGAACCAGAAAGGCGCTCCCGCAAGAGTACCGAAAAATCTTCATAGGCCGAACGCTCTAACGCGTCCACGCCGTGCTCCACATGTAAAATAAAATGGTCGATTTCATCTAGCAGGCTCTTACCTTCGACAACGATGGTCGAAAGATCTATTTGGTAGAGTTCTGCAACCTTCATCAGTACTGGAAAAACCCATCCATCGAAAAGCTTCACGACATCGTGAAACGTCCCCATTGACTCTTGGGAATGTTCTTTCGAAAAAATGGTGTCGGCGGCGGTGTCGAGCGCAACCAAAACACGAGCGGTATATTCCTGAACATCGGCAAGGCTTTTGAGAGCCAATTCACGAGGAGTCGCCGTTTCCACTTCAAGCCGCGTTACCTCTTTGGAAGGGATCAGGCACAGCTCTTCTGGAGTACTCTCGACATGCTCCACGCCATTCACCAAGAAAGAAACCAGCACGTGCTGGTCGGTGATGTGATTCGTCTGAAGCTTCACAAAAAGTGCCCCGAGGTGACGGCAGCCGCGCTTATCCAGCTTTGCTGAAACTCCATTGACCAAAATATCCATGGCATTCCCTCCCTTCCATTTACACTCTATCGGCAAAAAATACGTAAAGGGTTAACAATTGCAGCGGCATGATTGTACTAATGCATTTTAGACGCCAAATTTATGCGATCCCTTCGCGAAGTAACTGATGCAGATGAATAAACCCTTCAGGGCACCCTTGGCTATCAACACAAAAGAGGCTGGTAATGGAATGTTTTTCCATGATAGCTAACGCTTCTGTTGCGAGTTTTTCCTTGGCGATCCTTTTGGGGGTGCGGTTCATAATTTCTTCCGCTTTTTTGTCAAAAAGTGCCGCTCCGTGTTGTTGCATCAAACGGCGGAGATCGCCATCAGTAATCAAACCAGCCAATTCGCCGTGTGGCGAAAGAATCCCGACAACGCCAAATCCTTTGGCGGACATTTCGTACACAACTTCGGAAAACGTTGCTTGCAAAGGGCGCAAGGGAAGTTTTTCTGCACTGTGCATGACATCGGAAACACGTGTCAGCAAACGTTTTCCCAGTGCGCCGGAAGGATGAAAAAAAGCGAAGTCGTCAGGCGTGAATTGCTTGCGCTCGAGCAGGGCAATCGCTAACGCATCACCCAGAACAAGTGTGTTGGTAGTAGATGAAGTAGGAGCGAGGTCATGCGGACAGGCTTCGCGTTTCACACAAAGATTCAGGCAGACGTCTGAAACCTCTGCCAGTCGTGACGTTCCCACGGCACTCATCCCAATTACGGGTATTCCTTGACGCTTTACTGCATTGATCACCTGAAGCACTTCGTTGGTCGTACCGCTATTGGAGATGGCAATCAGTGAATCTTCTTTCATGATCATGCCCAGATCTCCGTGCAGCCCTTCAGAAGGGTGCATGAAAAAAGCGCTGGTGCCGGTGGAGGCCATCGTAGCAGCAATTTTTTTCGCAATAATGCCGCTTTTTCCCATACCGGTAACGACGACTTTGCCGCGCGTCGCTGCCAGAATATCAACGGCGCGCTCAAATGCTGTATCGAGTCCTTGACGGAGGTTCTGCAACTGGGCAATTTCGATATCTATCGTGCGCTGCGCCGATGCAAGTGAGGATGGCATTTACGTCCCCTTGATCGTTGCGTCAAGTGCCAGCAATTGCGGCAACAGTCTATCAAGCTGCTCGATGGAAAGCATATTTGGGCCATCACACAGCGCTTGCGATGGATCAGTGTGTACTTCCATAAACAGCGCTGCCACACCAGCGGCGACGGCGCATCTGGAGAGCAAAGGGACAAATTCCGACTGCCCGCCGCTGCGGTCGCCCATGCCACCGGGGAGCTGCACGGCGTGTGTGGCGTCAAAGACGACCGGGCATCCGGTATTGGCCATGATCGCCAACGAACGGAAATCTACTACAAGGTTGTTATACCCAAAACTGACGCCACGTTCGGTCAGTGTTACGTGCGAATTGCCCGTCGCGGTAATTTTTCCAATGCTGTTCCCCATATCCCAAGGAGCCATAAACTGCCCTTTTTTGATATTGATCGGCTTGCCTGTTTGGCCAGCGGCGACTAAGAGATCGGTCTGACGGCACAAGAAGGCGGGAATTTGCAGCAAATCAACCACTTCTGCGGCGGGTGCTGCTTGATTCGATTCGTGAATATCGGTGACAAGCGGGAAGTTGTACGTCTGCTTGACTTCTTGCAAGACGCGCAATCCCTCTTCCATGCCAATGCCACGGAAGCTGGCGGACGAACTGCGATTGGCTTTATCGTACGAGGACTTGAAAACGACCGGAATGGCATATTTCTCCCGCAATGCCGCGATCTTTTCGGCACAGCGCAGCACGACATCGCGCGATTCAATAGCGCATGGGCCGAGCAAAAACGCCAGCGGCTGTGTATTGCCAAGCGTCACCGATCCAACGTTGACAAGCTGGCTCATGATTCACCTACTTCGCGGAACAACGTGCCGCTCGCCATGCTGGCGCGAATAAAGTCGCGGAATAATGGATGCGCTTTGGTAGGTCGAGATTTGAACTCAGGGTGGAACTGGCATCCCACAAACCACGGATGATTGGCGATTTCGACAATCTCAACCAATGTGCCGCTTGGTGATGTTCCGGCGATCACTAACCCCGCCTGCTCTAATTCTTGCCGGTATTTATTGTTAAACTCCAAACGGTGGCGGTGTCGTTCGCTGATCATTTCTTTCCCGTACGCTTGCATGGAGAACGTATCGGGAGCGACCAGACAATCGTATTTCCCAAGTCGCATAGTGCCGCCAAGGTTTTCAATATTTTTTTGCTCGGCCATAAAGTGAATGACCGGATTGCGTGCTGCGGCATCAAATTCAATCGATGTCGCATCGGCGATACCAAGCACATTGCGGGCATACTCGATAACCGCACACTGCATCCCAAGGCAAATTCCAAAGAAAGGAACTTTCTTTTCACGCGCATAGCGAATAGCTTGGATTTTCCCTTCCACGCCACGGTCGCCAAAACCGCCAGGAACCAAGATGCCATCAACATCGTGCAGCATTTCTGCCGCCCCTTTTTGCATCACTTCTTCGGCATCTACCCATTTTATCTTTACGCGGACGTCGTTTTCGATACCACCATGGACGATACTTTCGGCCAGTGATTTGTACGCTTCCTTGAGCTTGGCATATTTGCCAACAATCGCGATCGACACTTTTTCGCTGGGGTTGACGCAACGATCCACAATCCGTTTCCACTGCGTCAGGTCTATTTCCCGTTTCTCCAGCCCGAGCACGTCAAGGATCGCCTCGTCCGCTTTTTCGGCATAAAACTGGAGTGGTACGCGATAGATCACATCAACATCAATAGCTTCGATCACGTTCTGTGTGGCAACATTGCAGAAAAGAGCGATTTTTTCGCGGATATCGTAGGAAAGTGGACGTTCCGTGCGGCAGAAAAGAACATCCGGCTGAATACCGATTTTGCGCAGTTCCTGGACGCTGTGTTGCGTCGGCTTGGTTTTTACTTCACCGGCGGTACTGATGTACGGCACAAGAGTTAAGTGCATGTAGCAAACGTTGCGCCGTCCAACGTCGTACGCAAATTGCCGAATAGATTCAAGAAAAGGGAGACTTTCGATGTCGCCGACCGTTCCGCCGATTTCGGTAATGATGATATCGGCATCTTCGTTGCCGATATAAATATTACGTTTAATTTCATCGGTGATGTGCGGGATCACTTGAACGGTGCCGCCGAGATAATCGCCGCGCCGCTCTTTTTCGATGACCGAGTGGTAGACTTTCCCCGTCGTAATGTTGGAGTATTTATTGGCGCGCATATCAACAAATCGCTCATAGTGGCCGAGGTCAAGGTCAGTTTCAGCGCCGTCATCGGTGACGAACACTTCGCCGTGTTGATAGGGGCTCATCGTACCTGGGTCGATGTTGATATACGGATCAAATTTCTGAAGCTTTACTCGGTAGCCTCGCGCTTCGAGCAGTGCGCCAATACTGGCGGCGGCGAGCCCTTTGCCGAGCGAGCTCAGGACGCCACCCGTGACAAAGATGTATTTTTTTCCACTAAAGTCAGGCATTCGTTCACCTTTCACAAGTATAGCTCCCAATGGGTTTGCGATTGAACCATGGGAGCCACTGACAAATGTATCAAATAACGGGCGCTCTGCACAGCAAGAATTCGGGATGAGTTGCGCTGCTCTGCAAAGCGCTTCTCTGCCGCGTACTTCGTCAGCGCTCTTCGGCCGCTTCGGCCAAACGAATCATTTCCTGATACGTGGCCAGCGATTGTTCCGCCGCGTCGGTATCGATTTTTCCAATAGCAAACCCCACATGCAGCAGAATATAGTCGCCAACTGCTACCGGTTCGCCCATCAGATCCAGACTGACTTTACGCTGCACGCCCATCGTGTCGACCGTAGCAATATTATGTTCGTCGATTGACTCAACGCGTGACGGAATGGAAAGACACATGCCCTATCCTCGCAACTGTTTTTTGAGAAGGAGATAGTCGCACACTTTTTTCAAGGCCGCGTCGTCCTGTAGGTTCAGGCTCAGATAGTCCGCTTTTGGGTTGAGTTGTCGCAGATCCTCTTTGACCCGCTCTTCGCGGAAAGGGATATACGGCAGCAGATCATTTTTCGTGAGAATCACCAGATCGGCAATACGGAACATGACGGGATACTTCGCTACTTTATCATCCCCTTCGGGGACGCTCAGTAAAACGATATTCAAATGCGCGCCAAGGTCAAACGCTGCTGGACACACAAGGTTGCCAACATTTTCAATAAACACGACCTCCAGCTCGTTAAGCGGTAAATCGTGCAAGGCGCGGTGCACCATGTCGGCATCCAAATGGCACGCCGTGCCCGTGGTAATTTGCACCGCTGGAACCCCTTTGGCTTGCAAGCGCGCTGCGTCGCGATTCGTCTCCAAGTCGCCTTCGATGACACCAAAACGGAAGTTGGCTATCGCTGACAGTTTTTCAAGGAGCGACGTTTTGCCACTCCCTGGACTGCTCATCAGATTGATGGCAAGAATGTTGTGTTCGGCAAAGTGGGCGCGATTGGCCACCGCTTGTTGCACATTTTTTTCCAGTAAACGGCTGACCACTTCGACGGTCTGCCGCTTCTGTAAATGCGGATTGGCAGCAGCCGTGTCATCGTGGTGATGATGGTGTGGATCGTGACCATGATCGTGCGTGTGGTCATGATGATGCTCGTGCGCATGATGAGTGTCACCATGCTGATGCGAGTGAGAATGACGGAAATTCCCGCCGGGAGCGGCACAGCCGCAATCAGTACACATAGGAAAGCTCCTGTTCTTTATTTCCCTCGGTAAGCTTTTGCTACTTGGGCGCAACTAGACCTTTAACTCTACCGCCACCCCAAGCTGATCTTTGTACCGCTCCAGAATGGGGACAATTTCATCCGCAACAAATTCTGCTGTCTGCTCTGGTGCGCGGCCAACATAGAGCGAAGGTTTGAGTGCTGCTTTTAGCTCTTCAAGGTTCAGGTCAAAATCAGGATCGGCTGCCAGACGCTCCAAAAGGTCGTTGTCGCCCCCTTCGTGCTTTACGTTATGCCCTGCCGCAATCGAATGTTGACGGATTTTTTCGTGCAACTCCTGACGGTCGCCCCCTTTTTTCACCGCGGCCATCATAATGTTTTCCGAAGCGATAAACGGCAGTTCGGCCATCAGGTGGCGCTCGATCATTTTGGGGTAGACCACCATGCCGCTGGTGACATTAATCAGGATATCCAGCGCACTGTCCATCGCCAGAAATGCTTCCGGCACGGCAAGGCGCTTGTTGGCCGAGTCGTCAAGCGTCCGCTCAAACCACTGTACCGATTGTGTTTGCAGGGGATTCATGACGTTACTGATGACAAAGCGCGACAGCGCGCAGACCCGTTCGCTGCGCATCGGATTACGCTTGTAGGCCATCGCCGAAGAGCCGATCTGGTGCTTCTCAAATGGCTCTTCTACCTCTTTGAGGTTCGCCAGCAGACGCAGATCGGTTGCCATCTTGTGGGCAGAGCTTGCCAGATTGGCGAGATCGCTCAGAATCATGGCATCTATTTTGCGAGTATAGGTTTGTCCCGTAATGGTCAGGTGACGCTCAAAGCCCATCTGTTTGGTGACAAAAGCGTCGAGCGCCTTGATTTTTTCGTGATCCCCCTCAAAAAGCTCCATAAATGAGGCCTGTGTGCCAGTCGTCCCCTTTACGCCACGGAATGGAATCGTGGTAATGCGATGTTCCAGTTCCGCAAAATCGAGCACAAAATCCTGCATCCACAGCGCCGCGCGTTTACCAACCGTTGTGAGCTGAGCCGGTTGAAAGTGCGTGTAGCCAAGTGTTGGTAAATCTTTATACTTCATGGCAAAGTCGGCCAGATTTTGCAGCAGATTGACCATTTTTTTACGCAGCAGTACCAGCGCTTCTTTCATCTGAATCAGGTCGGTGTTATCGCCCACGTACGCACTGGTAGCGCCGAGGTGGATGATCGGCATCGCTTCGGGAACAAGGTCACCAAAGGTGTGTACGTGCGCCATGACGTCATGACGCAGCTTTTTTTCGTACTCTGCGGCTTTGGTGTAGTCAATGTTGTTGATGTTGGCCTTCATGGCGTCAATCTGCGATTGCGTGATTGGCAAACCAAGTGCGCGCTCCCCTTCGGCCAGCGCTACCCAGAGTTTGCGCCAGGTGGAAAACTTAAAGTCGTTGCTGAAAATGTATGACATTTCCGGCGAAGCATAGCGTTGTGAAAATGGAGAAACGAACGTGTTGGACTGTGACATGGAAACCTCTATTGCGTTAATTTTTAGGGATCGGTATGCGTTTTTGCCTTGCTGGTAACTTGATGCGGCTAGAAGTCGTTGTAGTAACCACCGGTCATCTCGAACGGAGTGAGAGATCTAGATTTCTCGCTTCGCTCGAAATGACACATATTCGATGCTCACGAAAGTCAGATTTCTCCTCGCTGTGCTCGTCGAAATGACAAGAGTCAGTACATGGTTTTTGCTGGCCACTGGCGACATGGCTCTTCATTCAGAGTACTTCAACTGCCAACCAGCCGCAATGCCTTCATCTTCGCCTCTACTTTTTTCACCAAATCGGGGTCTTCTTCTAGCGGTGGTGCGTGGTGCGTTTTAATGCGCGCGTCAATGATAAGTGGTCCAGCGCAGCCCCAATGTTTGCCAGCGGTGGCGGCATCAACGCCGTCGATATCCCACGCAGGATCAGAACGGGTAAAGACCGCCCAGAGGAAGTTATCCAGCGAACGGGCGACAAAGCGGGCATCGTCGACCAGTACAATCAGCGGCACCTCTTGCCACTGCGCGGCGTTAAGCTCACGTGCCAGTTGGCGGAGCTGACGACGGCCACTGCGTTCATTTGTCCATGCTGGTCCTTGTACGGCGACGACTCCCGGCAAGCACAGATGCGGTTCGCTGAAGCCATCGGGGAGGGTAATTTCTGCGGGAACAGCGCGCGCCAAGGTGCGAACCGGCGCTCCGGCTGCGGCGATTACGACTTTAGAGCCTTTATTCAGGCCGCTCCCGCTGTAATCAAGGGTGTCAATCGTCGTACGGGTTTGGAAATGGAGGTCGCGCTTCCAGTCAACGCGGCACAGCATATGTTCCAGAAAGGCACCGATATCGTGGATATCTGGAACATGTTCGTCTTCACGGGCGGCAATCATCAGGTATTTGGCCAGCGACAGTTGCCCCTGGCCGAGAATGGCGTTGGCTTGAGTGAGAATCTCCTGCGGTTCGTGCAGCGGATTGTATGGGGTGTACCGCTCAGAGCCGACGGCAAGCAGCAGTGGATGCACGCCGGCCGCATCTACGGCATGCACGGCACATACGCCCGGAAGCACGGTGGGAATCAGCGCGCCGGTCAGTTCATGGATAAACGCACCGAATGACGTATCTTCTTGCGGTGGACGACCGACAGAGGTAAATGGCCAGATGGCATCGCGCCGATGGTAGACTTTTTCCACTTTCATCACCGGGAAATCGTGCACCAGACTGTAATATCCCAGATGGTCGCCAAACGGCCCTTCCGGTTTGACATCCTGCGGGTAAATCTTTCCGGTAATCACAAAGTCGGCTTCGGCTGGCATAATCAGCGACTCCGAAGCGCCCTTGACCATCTGAATGCGATGGCCGCCCAGCACTCCGGCAAACGCCAGTTCTGGCATCCCTTCGGGCAGTGGCATCACGGCGGCAATGCTCATGGATGGCGCTCCCCCAACAAACACGCTGACAGGTAACGCTTTCCCCCGCGCTGCGGCCTGCTGGTGGTGCACGCCAATGCCGCGGTGGATTTGATAGTGAATGCCGACCTCACGGTTGCGCTCATAGTCGTTGCCATCAAGCTGCACGCGGTACATGCCGAGATTCGACTTTTTCCAGCCGGGCGTGAGTGGACTTTCGGAATAGACTTGCGGCAACGTGACGAACGCACCGCCATCTTTTGGCCAAGAAACCAGCCGTGGTAGGTCGTGAATGTGGCATTGCCCGCCAAGGATTGGCCCGTTTTTGACGTTGCGCGGCAGCAGATGCGTCGCTGCCGGAAGCGTTCTGGCGTACGCCAACGGATTTTTCAGCCACGCCATGGGGTTCAGTTTCAAATCAACGAGCCGCTCGATTGAGGCTAAGGTATCGCGGAAAAGAAAGCGCGTGCGTGGCAGCGTACCAAACAGATTGCCCAGCATGGGGAACCGGCTCCCGGTGACTTTGGTAAAGAAAAGGGCTGGGCCACCAGCCGCGTAGACACGGCGTTGCATCATCCCCATTTCCAAATGCGGGTCAACTTCCACGTCGATGCGGCGCAGATGCCCGTGCCGCTCTAAATCAGCAACACAGTGCTGGAGATTACGATAGCCCATGCGTTTTCCTTTCACTGAAATTCATGTGACACCAGAAAGAAGAAAGTTCTCTATACTCACAAACTCAACTGTTTTATCTTCAATATGCCTAGTTTCGTTACGATCATAAGTCACAATCGTTCCTGACTCCAGCCCGAATTCGCACATAAAGTGGTGAAGCCCCTGCAGTTCTCGGCGCAACGTCGCCTCGTCATCGACGTGATACGCAACTTGATATAAGCTGCCATTGGCATAAAAGTCGCATTCCTTATTTTCCAGCAGATAGACATGCTGATATTCCTGCAGGGCAACATTCACGGCATTTTCCAGCATTGCCCCCAAGTTGCGCTCCGCCGAAACTCCAAGGTTTAAAAAACCATTGTCTGACAGGTAAACTTTACGTGCTGAGTTGATTTGTGCCGTGAGTTTGGTGTGATACCTTGGCACACGTTGCAGCAGGAAATTATCCTCAAGATGGTCGACATATTCTTTGATTGTCTTCGGATCCATCGAAAGCTTATTACCCAATGACGTGTAATTCAGCGTTGTCGCAGTATTTGAAACAATGTACGCAAAAAGATCGCGAAGAGCGCCCCCATGTTTAATGCTCAACCGCGGCACAATATCTTTGAAAATAATATCTTCCGCAATGTTTTTAATCAGTTCACGCTTGATTACCACTTCAGATGCGGTAAAAACAGAGTGATACCCGCCCCAGCGCAGATATTCATCTACAGCTCGCTTTATTGCTATTTTGTTTCTGACCTGTTCGAGTTTCGTGCGATGAGCGACTTGTTTCCACGTCAAATACTCGCGAAAGTTAAATGGCGATAAATACAGCTTCAAAACTCTCCCCGTCAATGCCGTGGCATAGCTTGATTGCAACAGTGACGAGTTTGATCCAGTAATGACGAACTTAATAAAAGAACTTTCATACCTGGACTTTACAAAAATTTCCCAGCCAGCAAACACCTGAATCTCGTCAAGAAAAACGTAAATGCGTTGGCTCAGGTCAGGTTCCGCTATCTTCAGGTAAGCTTCGTAGATCGTATCGAGATAGGCGGGATTTGTCTTGTGCGGTATGAAGAGCGGTTTTTCCAGATTGATGAAAAAAATATTACGTGGCGGAACCGCTGGCAACAACTCACGGATCAGCAGGCGTGCCAATGAGCTTTTGCCGACACGACGCGCCCCGAGGATAGCAAGCACTTCCCGTGGCTCTAGGCATTGCAGAGCTAAATCGAGCTTTTCGCGACGAATATAGCGGTCGTACGCAGCGCTGTTTTCCCAATGTGGATTATCTTCAAGGAGTACAGATTCCATATTTTCACCAATAATCAGGAGTGTATTCCTGATTATGCTCCATATTTCCGGAATAGCAACCACTATTTATCAAAAATCTATTGTGACCCTTCCGTGTTTTCGCCCGTCATGTATCCATAAAAACTCTCCCCCCGATCGGAGTAACTTCTCGCAATCAGGGGGAAAAAGGGTTCATCAGGCTTAAGAGTAACATTGACAAAAAAGCGGGCATGATGCTTTTCTTTGGGATTGTCACCAAACAACACACCCAGTCGGAGGTGATGCTCGGCTCTGAATCGCTTAGTCGGTCGATCCATCGCCGACATACTTCCCGTTTGGGGCAAGAATCGGTTTCCCTCCAACATAGGTGCCATCAGGAGCAAGGTGTGGCTTGCCCCCAACATAGGTTCCATCGGGAGCGAGTCGGGGATTTCCTCCGACGAACTGCCCATTAGGTGCAAGCTGGGGCTTGCCGCCAACGAACTTCCCGTTAGGCGCAAGGTGCGGTTCGCCTCCGACATATGTGCCATCTGGTGCTAGCTGTGCTCTTCCCATATAGTTCTCCTTTCTGCTGTTGAACGTCCAAGCTAAGCGAGCTGCGCGTTAGCGCAGTCCGATTGAGTGCTTTGTTATGCACTACTCAGCCAGCATCTCATCCCACCTATGTTGGCAATAAGAACATTCACCGTTAAAAATAGCTGATTGCATATCTTCATAGTTGATTTCTTCTCCACAAACTGGGCATTCCTTCATAATAAAATCTGATATACCTTGCTCGAGAGCATATTTTTGTGGAGCTGTTAAGTTTTTAAAGCCAATATCAATAGCTTTTTTTGCGATACCTTTAGTTTTTTGGTCATCAATATCGTCAACTATCTGCTTTACATAATCTTCAAAGTTCACAGTTAATATCCTTTTTTAATTTTAGCTTGCCTATTTTCACCATACTACGAACATTTACTGTAGCCGCAACTGCGGCAGGTTTCGCATCCTTCTTCGTACACCAGCTGGCCATTACAGTCGGGGCAAGTGCCGGAAAATCCGTTCTGCGTCCCTGCCATAAACGATTTCAGCAGTTTCCCCATCTGCGAGGGCAAATCAAGCATGTGCCCAGCCGAGCGATCAAGTTGTTTGATGATCTCTTCCATCGGGATATCATAGCGCAACGCCAGCGATACCAAACGGCAGAGCGTCGTCCACATGGTGGATTTGTCTTTCAGGTCGATACGGTTGTCGTACGGGAACTTGGCAAAGACTTCCATCGGCTTTTCGTTATCATCAAAGCAGACGATGATGTAGATGTTGTTCTGGTCTTTATCCTTCAAACGGTACCGTTTGGCGCTCATGACGTCGGGGAGGTTTTGTTTGACGACTTGCCCGCTGACACCAACGGTCGCCGTCTGTGCGCCGCTCTGGGCATCGGAAGCTGATTTCGTGTTCAACACCTGCCCATCGCGCGAGCCATCACGGTAGACGGTAAGCCCTTTGCAGCCAAGCTTATATCCCATAAGGTACGACAGGCGCACTTCATCTTTCGTAGCGGAATTCGGCAGGTTGATGGTTTTACTGATAGAGCTGTCAACCCCATTATTTTGCAGGATCGCCTGCATTTGGATATGGTCGGCAGGGGTGATGTCCTGCGCTGTTTTGAACACTTCCTGCCACTGAGCGGGGATTTCTGGCAATCCGACTACGGTTCCCTTATCGGCCACCCGCGCCATCAGGTCGTCGGAGTAAAAGTTTTCTTCACGGGCGACTTTTTCGAACCACCGGTTCACCATTAAAAGACGGTCGCCGTCCATGACGTGTTTTACCATTACAACAGAGAAATACGGCTCACACCCACTGGCGCAATCGGCAATCATCGAAACGGTTCCGGTCGGCTGAATGGACGTCAGTGCAGCGTTGCGACGTGCCGGATAGTGATTGTGCTCGGGATTGTACGCGGGGAATGCTCCTTTGGTAACGGCCAGCTCGATCGACTTTTCTTCCGCGATTTTGCGGATGAACGCCATCACTTCGGCAGCGCACATCCGGCCTGCTTCTGACCCATAGGGAATGCCGAGTTGAATCAACATGTCGTGCATCCCCATAATCCCAAGGCCGATTTTGCGGGTCTGCATTGTCATCGCTTCAATTTCAGGAATTGGGTAGCGGTTGCAGTCGATCACGTTATCGAGGAAACGCACTGCAATGCGGGTGATCGCTTCAATCCGGCTATAGTCAATCTGGCCGTTTTTCACGAAACGCGCCAAATTAATGGAGCCAAGGTTGCAGCTCTCAAAGGGAAGTAACCATTGTTCGCCGCAGGGGTTGGTCGCTTCAAATTCGCCAAGCTGTGGCGTAGGGTTCGCTTTATTGGCAGCGTCTATGAAGAGTACGCCAGGTTCGCCATTGTGCCATGCCAGATCGACGATGGTGTCGAAAACGTAACGGGCGTTCATAGAACCAACCGCTTTTTTATTCGAGGGGTCAATCAGTTCGTAATCTTTTTCTGCCTGCAAGGCTTCCATAAAGGCATCGGTGATCGCGACGGAGAAGTTGAAATTATTGAATTTCGTTTGATCTTGCTTGGCGGTGATGAAATCCATGATATCTGGATGGTCGACTCGCAATACGCCCATGTTGGCGCCGCGTCGCTTGCCACCTTGTTTAATGGTTTCGGTGGCGGCATCAAACACCGCGGCAAAGCTCAGTGGGCCGCTGGCGACCCCTTGAGTCGAGCGTACCGACGCATTTCTGGCGCGTAAGCGGGAAAATGAATATCCAGTCCCGCCACCGGTTTTATGTACCAGCGCACCGTTGCGGATGGCGGCAAAAATCCCTTCCATTGTATCCTCGATTGGCAATACAAAACACGCGGAGAGTTGGCCGATGTCGGTTCCTGCGTTCATAAGACATGGAGAGTTCGGGAGGAAATCGAGATGGTAGATCATCTGGAAAAACTCATCCTTGAGCGTCTCAAAATCCGGAAGTTCACGATCTGGTTCCGCGATCGCATTGGCGACGCGGCGGGCGAGTTTTTCCCAGTTTTCTACCAGTTCGCCATTCGCATCTTTGATATAGTACCGACGTTTGAGTACCGTCTCAGCCGTTTCTGTGAGTACGACTTTTTGAGTTTTTACCGTCATTTTTCTGTGTCCTCCCAAATCAAATTCCCGTAGTGGGGACTGCGGAAGGTAACACTTTTCGGACGGGGTGACAAGCCAGCCAGAGAGTGATTAAATACCGTGCAAAGCCTGTATTGATAGGGATTGGGAAAACTGATGCAAGCTATGAAGGCTGGTAATTCAACGAGTTAGAAAAGCGAAAATTTTTGAAATTTTTTTCGTGCTCTGCGCGCCTTCTGGGTTCGTTTGGGTTTTACTCCTCTTCGCGTTTCAAGATTGATATTTCAAAAACAGTGGCAGGGGCGTCACCCGCGAGATGACTGCACACGCCAATCGCTTTCTTGGGGCAGAATTCGGCGCACAGTCCACAGCCGGTGCAGAGCGAGCGGTCAAATTTCAGCACCTTCCCTTCTTCCTGAGTATCATGCAGCACCAGCGCACCTGTCGGACAAATAGCACTGCACGCTGGGCAAAGAACACAGGTATTGCTGACGGCAACGAAGGGATAGCCAAACCGTGTAAGCTCTGGGACAGGGAAATCGCGTGTTACATGGTTGAGTAACTGACGACGACTTGGCAATGCCTTCACTCCGTACGAAGTGGACTTTGACTCTTCGGCTGAGACAAGATGAAACACTCGTGCTGCTTCTTCGGTCGCCTTTTCACGGAGAAACCCAAACATAGCGCGACGCCCCATCATTTTTGGTGCAAATTGCAAAGCATGCGTCTCGGTTACGAGCACTACTTTTTTAGCCACTGGCGGATAGATGTGGATCGCTTCGGCGAACCGTTGTTGAAGAGCCGATACCATCGAACCGTTACGACAATTGTGGCAGCGAGTGAGGTTGATCTGAATGACACCGCGTACCAACACACTAAAGGCAATAAAGTGTTCCGCCGAAAAAATTCCAAGGCATGGCACATCGGCATGCCACCGCTTTTCATCGGCAATTGCCGAACACCCCAATACTGGCGTAGGAACATCGTTGAGTTTTTTTACCAGCAGATGGAATGGCGCAAATTTTGATTCAATCGCTCCATTAGGACACGCGCCAACACAGAGCATGCACTGCGTGCAGCGGTCGTAATCAATCGATACTGAGGATTGCAGTGTAACCGCATCTACCGGACAAACATCTTTACAAAGTTGACAGTTATTTTTGAAAAAACGCGAGCGCAAGCACCGAGACGTGTGGCAGCGCAATGTTTCACTTATCCGCGCCACCGTCTGTACAATAACCATTTCTTTAGGGTTAAACACAGGAAAAAGGCTCCTTTATCCAAATGTGCCAGAACGGAGTATCCGGCAGGCACCACGCGAAGCGTTATAAAATGCCAAGAAATTTTCCTAATAAAGCAGGAACGGAAAGGATAATCGCCAGCACCGCTAATGCTCCGACAAGTATACTTTTACGCATAATGCACCTCCCGATACAATTTTTTGTATGATAGCGAAAGTGTTGAGTATTATCAACTGCAGAGAATTCTCGACAACTCTCTAGGATAACGATTATAACGCATGCACGTTCATTAACGCATCGCGCTCAAGCAATGGAAGTGACCATGTCTTTGAAAAAAAGCTTACTGGTACTATTCGCAGTATTCCTTCTCGCAGGCTGCGAACAACAGCCTGCGCTGCCAGAACCACCACCAATTCAGACGCTTTATGCTGGGAAGCCATTCACAATCGGTATTCTGCCAGAACAAAACGTTTTCGAGCAGCGCAAGCGTTATCATCAGCTTGGCGAATACCTGACACAAGCTTTGCGCCGACCGGTAAAAATAAAACTTCTCGACAGTTACAGTCACGTCGGGATTGCCAAAGAGTTGGAAGAAGACATTATTGACGCGGCATTTTTCGGCAGCTACATCTATGCGCTGACCTATCAGCAAGGGCTTATAGAGCCAATAGCGCGCCCAGTAGATACCGAATATGGCGCAGAATACCGTGGTGTGATCTTTACGCGCCCTGAAACAGGTGTGACGAGCGATGTCACCACGTGGGTTGGAAAGCGTATTGCGTTAGTGCATCATGCGAACACTGCTGGCTATCTCTTTCCGCGTTGGTACCTGCATCAGAGCTATAGTGGCGATTACCACGCCTATTTTGAACGGATTCTTTTCCTTGGCAGCCATGACGCGACGGTGCTAGCCGTCCATTCCAAACATGCTGATATCGGTGCCGCCAAAGAGTCAATTGTCAATCGCATGATGCAGCAGAATGCCGATATTGCCGCTTCTCTTACGATCATAGCCTCTGGGGAAATATCGGTGCCAACCAACACCCTCGCCGTTCGCAACGATCTTGACACCGCACTGAAGCAACAAATCGAGACGGCACTTTTGGACATGCACCTCTCAGATGCTGGACAACAAGCCTTAAAAGCACTTGGAGCAGAGCGCTTTATCCGCACCGAAGATCACGAATATGACGCTCTGCGCTATATTATGCGCGAGATGGAACTTTTTAATGAACCGCTCACACGCATTGATTCCATAGCGAAACCATGAGAAAAAAACTTTTTACTGCGCTTGGCATAACCATGATGCTCTTTTTATTTGCTGCATTTATCGTGCTTCGCAGTCTTGATACCCTGTTTGTCAATCAGCAGATTACCAATGAGCAGAACGCTATCATTAGCCGATATACGGAGATGCTGTATCTTCTGCGTAGTGCCCAGGCAGAAATGTACCGCCATCAGGCCGGGTATTCGCACAGTATCAATGATCTTGTGGCCTACGTCGAAGCATTCGAAAAACATCACGAATTTATCGAGAAGCAATACAAAAGCCATTCAGGCGACATTACCTGCATGCAATGTCATGCTGAAGTCAACCAGCGGATCGTCTCCGTGGAGGGGATTTTAGGCGACATGGTACGCACGATTGAGCTGTACAAACAGGATATCAGCACGATCATAACTGCCATTGACGAAGAGCAACGACACCTCCACGAACAGCTTGCCAGCGAACGCTCGCAAACCCTCATAGAGCACTTGCAGACCGCTCATCATGCCGCTGACGCCATGCGCGTGGAGATAAACCGTACCAGCCGCAGCGAAGTAACCCGTTCGCGCATCACGATCTGGAGTGTTGTTGTGGTGACATTTTTCCTTTCTGTTGCCATATTTGTCCTCGTCATTCGCAGCATCAGTCGCCCAATAGAAGCATTCACCCGTGCCACGCAAACTATAAGCCGTGGCGACTTTACCCAGCGGGTTCACGTACAAGCCAGTGATGAAATAGCATTCTTGGCCGAATCGTTTAATCTTATGGCGTCGCGTCTGGAAACCATTCATGCTGAAAAAGATCAACTGCTTGGTTCGTTGCAAGAGCTGAACGAGAGCCTTGAACGACGGATTGAAGACGCCACACGCGCCCTGAAAGAAGCGCAAACGCTTATGGTACGCGCAGAAACACTGGCCGCCGTTGGCACTCTCGCCGCGGGGGTTTCCCATGAAATCAGCACCCCGCTCAACACTATTGGCGGATTTTGTCGCGTTATACTTGATGAAATGACGCCCGATCATCCATTCTATAATGATATGGCTATTATTGAGCAAGAATCCCAGCGATGTCGTCGCATCGTGCAAGGCCTTTTGCAATTTTCACGCACGCCGTCGAATGCGGTTGCTGTTGTGAGCGTCAACGCCCTGCTGCAGGAAACACTGGTGTTGGTAGGGTATCAGACGGCAACGAAACACATTCGCATCCAGACAGAGTATGCAACAGACGTGCCAGAGGTATCGGCCGATGCGATGCAAATCAAACAAGTGTTGCTCAATATCATCTTGAACGCGATTGACGCCATTCATGGCCAAGGCGAATTGGCATTATCAACCAGATGCGAAGATGATACCGTTGTCATTTGTATTGCCGATAATGGGTTGGGCATTGCGCCAGAAGTCCTAGAAAAAGTTTTTCAACCATTTTTTACCACGAAAAAAGAGGGAACTGGATTAGGGCTAGCGATCTCGTACGGTATCATTCGTGAACATGGTGGCGATATTCAGATAGAGAGCGAACATGGCAAAGGCACCACGGTGTGTATCACCCTTCCGTGTTACCCCTCTTGCAGAAAGGAATCAGAATGGCACGTATTTTCGTAATTGATGATGATGCCGCAATGTGCCGTTTGTTGGAGCGGTTACTTGTGCGAGAAAACCATGATGTGCGCACCTGTAGTCGATCGATAGAGGCGTTGGCGATTTTAGAAACCGATATATTTGATGTCGTGCTGTCTGATTTTTACATGCCCGAAGCGACGGGCAGCGATATCTTACAGCAGGTTCGTAGCGTACAACCGCAAGCGGACGTGATTATCATGACGGCATTTGCCACCATTGAACACGCGGTAGATGCTATGCGCAACGGCGCGTACGACTATATTGTTAAGCCATTTGAAAACGATACCGTTATCCATGCCATCCGCCGCGTTATCGAAAAACGGGTATTACGTGCCGAGAATCAGCAACTGCGGCAGGAGTTGATCCGTCGCTATTCCTTTCAAAGCATTGTTGGGCAATCACCGGCCATGCAAGGGCTTTTTGGGCTTATTGAAAAAATCGCCGATAGTCACGCTACTGTTTCTATCCAAGGGGAAAGCGGCACGGGGAAAGAGCTGGTGGCGCGAGCGATCCATTATAGCAGCCATCGGGCGCGGAAGAATTTTGTGGCCGTTAATTGTAGTGCACTCCCTGATACACTGCTGGAAAGCGAACTTTTTGGACATGCCAAAGGTTCATTTACTGGCGCCACTGAGTCGCGCCAAGGGCTCATTCAACATGCGGAAGGGGGAACGCTTTTTCTGGATGAAATTGCCGATACTTCGGCTGCCGTGCAGGCGAAGCTTCTCCGTGTGTTGCAGGAGAAAAAAATCCGCCGCCTTGGAGATACAGCGGAAATAGAGGTCAATGTCCGCGTTATTACCGCTACCAGTAGAGTTCTTTCAACGCTGGTACAGGACAACCTCTTTCGCGAAGATCTTTTCTACCGTATTAATGTTTTCCCCCTCTCAATCCCGCCATTGCGCGAACGTCGTGATGACATTCCGCTGCTTTTGGAGCACTTTCTGCGAGGACGGAAAACCATCGAAAGTCCAGCGTTGGATGCACTGATGGGCTATGACTGGCCGGGCAATATTCGTGAATTAGAAAATCTGGTTGAGCGTCTTTGTGTCTTTGTTGGGTCTCCTCTCATCACCTACGAAACACTGCCGCAAGAGATTACTTGTCGTCCAGCCTCATCATCGTCCAATCATGATTGTGGCGCTTTTCAGGCCACCTCGACCTATCAGGAAGCGAAAGAGTATGCGCTCAACTCGTTCCACTCTCACTACCTCAATGCTCTTTTTCGCGACTCGGGCGGGAATGTCACGCGCGCTGCAGTGCGCGCGGGGCTTGACCGTGCGAATCTGCAACGCCTTGTGCGGCGCTACGATTTCGACACAGCGCGTTTTCGCGAATAGCTGCTTACGGCATGCGTCATCATTGACACATGCCGTAATTTCCTTTGCCATAACAAGATAGTCGTTTGTGCTGTTCAGTGTGGTAGTCGCTCTCTGCGTCATGAATGACGCACATTCTCGTCAGCGATTCGCATAAGTAGTTGTCCCACAAACCATTATAGTGAAAAAAGCTGTTGGCATCCTCCTTGCTCTTCTGGTTCGCTAGGAAGGAGGTAGTATCGGCATGCTGCAGCAAAAAAAGGCTACTGTTCGGGGTCAGTTAATATTTGGCATCACCACTGGAGTCATTATTTGGTATGCACTTGCCATGGGAATTATGGCCTGCTTTCTATCCCCGTCTTGACGGTTTTCAAGAAAAGATTTTTGGAGGAAAAGATGAAAAAAGGATTACTGAGCATTGTACTCGCCTTGTTCTGGCTCACGTCAGTCTCAATGGCAAAAGATTTTATGACGCATCCTACTGAAGGGTTCGTTGGCCCAGACACCTGTAAATTGTGCCACACGGATATTCACAAGCAGTGGTCATCAAGCTGGCACACCAAGAAAACTGAGTGGGGTCCGGCGTACCCTGAGCAGTACCTCAAAGGGCGCGACTACCCATGGGGAAGTGAAAAAATCTATCCGTGGGTGAAACGCGATTGGGATACGTTGGACACGTACATGATTCTTGATCGCAAAGATGCCACCACAAATTATGTTGCTATCGATAAAATTAAGTTTGAAGAAGTAGAATTGGTTGTCGGTTCACAGCGTAAGCAGCGTTACGCGGTTTACTATGATGGCAGCCCGCGCAAAGCGTGGTTAGCAACCACTGAAACTGGTGGTATAAGCTGGAAACTTGACAAGTCAACTGTTGTTGACTATCCCGGCAATAAAGAGCGGGCTGGGTACAAGTTCCTCTTTATTGAAGTGAACCCGACCGATGGGAAGATGAACAAGAATAATTACGGTGAATTCTACTCTTGGCAGGAACGTTGTATTGCCTGCCACAGCACAGGATTTGATGCCGACGCGTGGTACAAAGCAAAAGATGAGTTTGTTGCTGGAAAACGTGACCACTTACGCGATACTTTCGTGTCTTCTATCGAAGTTTCGTGTGAAGCATGTCACGGTGGTGGAGCCGCTCATGCCAAAATGCCTTCCAAGACCAATATTATTAACCCTGCGAAGCTGACCGACCCAACTGAGCGTCAAGTTGTCTGCTCGCGTTGTCACACCCGTACTGCTATGAACACTAAATACGGCAAAGGGTCAAACGACAACCGCGGCTTTATCGTTGGGCAAAGCAAGTATGAAGATGTGATGCAGTACACCCGTCCAAACTGGGGCAAAGGGAACCGTCAGGTTTCTATCGATGGCAAAGGGCGTCGTGACCACCAGCAGGATATGGACATTAAACTTGGCTACACCATCAAAGGAGAAAACAGCGTTCATGCCAAAATGGCCTGCTTCGACTGTCACACCTCACACAATGTTGGTAATAATCCGAAAAGCCCATGGCTCTTTGACAAAACTGCAGTTGAAACTTGCGCCAAGTGCCACGGTGATAAAGCCGAGTCATTGGTAAAAGTTTTAAGTGGTGCTGATGGCTGGCCGAAATATGGCTATGGTAACTGGAATAACGAGGGTGGACGCAGCAAGAATAAGCAGCACATCTTCAATGTGGACAGTGAAGGCCGTTCGTTCGGTCTGACTCCTGAGCAGTACCATTGGGCGCTGAAAAAAGATGGCGATGCGAAGAAAGCGGAAGATTGGCAGTCAATCTGGCCGTGGGAAAAAGAGCAGATGGAAAAAGCTGGACGGAAAGTATTCGTCGGCGCTGATCCACTCAAATAAGACCCTCAGTCCTCCTTGCCTCCGTTCGATACGAATACCTCTCTACTTTTCGTTTGTGCGGGTCGCTTTACGCGACCCGCATTTTTTTATGCGCGCTGTTGGCGTCGTGACAGTTTATCGGCGTACATGAGCGTATCCGCTTCTTTCAATGCGGTAGCAACTTCTTCTGCATTCTGTGCGGTAGCGCATCCAAGTGACATGCTCACAGGGATACGATTTTGCTCTTCACGATTATATTCGACAATTTCCTGTTGTATTCTTTGTAGCGAACGACGTGCCGCGTTCAAATCACTGTGTGGCAGCAGTACAGCAAACTCATCGCCACCCATCCGCGCAACGATATCGTTACCGCGAAATGTCCTGCGAAGTACCTCGGCGGCTCCGCGAATAAGCTGATCGCCCGCATCGTGACCGTAAGTATCATTGACGCGTTTGAGTCCATCAAGATCAGCAGCAATGATTCCCAATGGAAACTCGCCGTCCGTGGTGAATTTCTCTAACGACAGATCAAAATAGGCGCGGTTGTAGAGTCCCGTAAGGGCGTCGTGTGAGCTTTGGTAACGTAATACCTCCTCCGCTTTTTTCCGCTCGGAGATATCCCGTGAAATCCCAACAAATTCTTTGAGAACACCGCCGCTATCGATAATGGCGGAAAGAACCACTTCAACATGGATGATGATGCCGCTCTGGCACCGTTGCTCAATTTCAACGGCATTGGAAATTAACCCTGCGCCAGCAGGATTGTGCAGGCAGCGTTCGGTCATCGCGCTCAACGTTGTGCGCAGTTGCCGAGCCGACTCCTCTGTCATCAGTTCGTCCATTGGCTTATGGAGCGCGTCGTCGGCTTTGACACCGAGCAAATGCGCGATAGATGGGCTGATATACGTAAAAAATGTCATTGATGGGTCAAGTGTCCAGATAACGTCATTGACATTTTCCGCAATCAGACGAAAGCGTTCTTCGCTTTCGCGCAGTGCTTCTGTCAAGGCATGCAGTTTCATGTTTTCTTCTTGTAGCAGACGGTTCATCGCTTCCATCGCGGTACGTGAAAGCGCTAAGCGGTCAACCATGGCATTGAACGCCACAGAAAACTCGCCCATAAAATCAACACGCTGCGTAAAGTCACCCGCGGCAATTTGTTGCGCTTGCCACGTCAAATGGCGCAAACCGGCATGAAGAGCTTTCATACTGCCCGCTACTGACCCTTTGACGCCGCTCAGCGATGCCGAAAGATCACCATTCGCCAAAGCAATAGAAAACTGCTGCAACTGCTCCAGATAGCCAATTAGGGCGCGTAATTCTTCTGCACAAGGTGCAGTCTCAGAGAGAGGCTGACGCGGGATCTTGCCCGAAGCAAGCTCCCGCAGTAACGAGGCAATGTAGTGTTCATCCATGTGTTACGACACTACCTGTGCCGAAAAACGGCAGGTTCTGTCCCCCGTACACCAACAATCAACTTCTTTGACACTGAATTTCTTCCCCGTAAAGCTTTCGAGCAGCGCGGCAATAAACCCTTCATCATATGTGCAGAGTTCGTCGCCGCTTTCTGGAAGTCCGGAGCAATCGAGATCCTCCGAAACCGTCAACGTCAACTTTCCCTGCTCGAGATCGGCTTCTTCGACCCGTAAAATGCCGATACCTAATTCTTTCAGGAGCGACTGCAGCGTTTTGACAAACTCGTTCAAGTCTTCTTGGTACCCTATCAGATTCGTGTAGAACGCTTTGCCAGCTGTGTACCCAGCGTCATAAAAAATTTTGTCTGTTTCATCGGCACCATACCGTTTTTCCAGAACATCACGGAAGCAAAACTGCATCAACCGATACACTTCTAAACGGGTGGAATTGCCTAAATTCGGGCGCCCTTGCTCAATGTCACCCAATAATTCCCACGAAAACTCATACTTCAGATCCGTTGCCATAGAATCACCTCCTCAGAGTATGAAGAGCAGTATAGTGGAATTTTATGCGAAACGTAACCGACATTTTTAATGACAATTATCGTTACTATGGAACGTTTGCAAATTCCAAATATTCTGTCACATTCTGCACTACAGTTGACATTTCCAGCTCGCACGGTGCGCTGAGTCCTTCGCCACAATCAAGGTCGAATGCTGGAATCTCTATAAGCCAAGCGGGCACCGCAACCTGATACAGCACATATGACAAATCAAGTAATAATGATGGCGTCAAGTGATGTCCGGTGCTTGGTGGCAAGGATGCTCGTTCTATCGTGCGGATTCTCCCCTGCATAGTCGCGACCGAAGCATCAACAAAGTAGACTGCTGTGATATCAGGCGATGCAATGTCCAGCGCAAGCTCCGGCATCAACTGGTGACATTCCAGCACGCGCACCATATTTTGCGGGAAGCGTGCCGCAATGCGGCTTACAAACTCCCGCCCGGCACCATCGTCGCGCCGCAACGTATTTCCGTAGCCAATAAATAAAATCACGACTTAGCGCTCGCACCGATCGAGTAACACACCATCTGGACTATACAGCTCGACCAACAGCGGCATTTGACCCGCCGCGTGAGTCGAGCACGACAAGCATGGATCGTAAATGCGGATGCCATGTTCGATGCGGTTCAAAAGCCCTTCCGTGATCGTCGTTCCGTTAAGATAGGCACTGGCAATCTGCTTTACCGTCCGGTTCATTGCCAGATTATTCTGCCCCGTTGCAATAACAAGGTTTACCTTGGTCAAAATGCCGTCATCGGTGACTTCGTAGTGGTGAAACAGTGTGCCGCGCGGTGCTTCGGTGACGCCCACCCCGGTGAGCTGATTGACCCGCGCGCGGCTGCGCACATGGGTATCGCAAATATGTGGGCTGGCCAGCGCCTGTTCGATAGACTCTAGGGCGTGTAAAATTTCGATTAAACGTGCCTGATGATACAGGAACCCCGCCACAACGGGCTGCCCCCATTCGCCCCACTGCCGGAAGCGGCGCAACTCGCGGTCGGCAAGTGGCGTAGACGAGAAATCGGCAATGTTCAGACGCGCGAGCGGCCCCACGCGGTACATCCCCTTCTCCTGAAAGCCCCCTTCACGGTAGAAAGGAAATTTGAGATAGGTCCATTCCGCTTCCCCTTCGCTGATGATATCGCCAAAGCGGGCAGGGTCAATTTTTTCAAGCTGCCGCCCTTGCGCGTCAATCAGGCGCAAATCGCCATCATAATGTTCCAGTGCATTCTCTTTTCCGACAAGGCCAAGGAAAAGGCTGGGGAAATTTCCGTACACGTGTTGCTCTTTCGCATGACGCTCCAGCGCCTCTTCACCGAGGTTGAGTGCTTGGCGGGCAATGGTGAAGGCTTCGGGAAGCATCTGTGCGATCTGCTCGCGCCCCGCAGCACTGAGCGGTTCACGCACACCACCCGGTACCGACCATGTCGGGTGGACACTCCGTTCGCCGAGAATGCGGATCACCTCTTGCCCAAACTTTCGCAGCGTAATGCCATTACGGGCAATCTCTGGATGCGATTGCATCAAACCAAAGATGTTGCGCTTCGCGGGGTCGCTTTCCATACCCAAAATCAAATCGGGACCACTGAGATGAAAGAAGCTCAGGGCATGACTTTGCACTATCTGTGCCCAATTCATCACACGGCGTAGCAGTGCCGCGGCTGGTGGAATCTGGACGCCAAAGATAGCATCGCCCGCTTTTGACGAAGCCAGCGCGTGACTGACCGGACAAATTCCGCAAATGCGGGCGGTTATTCCTGGCATTTCGCGGAAACTGCGCCCAATACAAAATTTTTCAAAGCCGCGAAATTCGGTAACGTGGAAGCGAGCGTCGCTTACTGTACCGGCATCATCCAGCAAAATAGTTATTTTGGCATGACCTTCAATGCGAGTTACTGGCTCAATCGTAATTTTCTGACTCATACCGCCCCCCTTACCCGAATGTCCGTTGTGATGGTGTGAGCTCGACGGGATTCCCCTGAAGAAGCGCACTGACAGCACTCCATATCCGTTCGGGATCAGGCGGACAGCCGGGCAAAAAAACATCGACATCGGTAATATGATGAATCGGCAGCACCTTAGGCAGCAGTGCCGGAAGCTCTTTGACCGCTTCGGCGCCATGGGGCGCTTTGCCGGGGCCGGCGTGATAGACGGCGTTGAGCAGTTCCGTGACAGGGAAAAAATTCCGCAGGCTTGTGACGTTGCCTGTAATCGCACAGTCGCCGAAGCTCACCAACGTTTTTGTCCGTTCGCGCACTTGCTTGAGTAATTCCAGATTTTCAACATTGGTAATCGCCCCTTCCGCCAGCGTAATATCGACATCGTGCGGGAACTCCTTGGTATCCGCGAGTGGGCTGTAGACGACATCAACCTGCTCGGCAAGGTCTATCAGTTTTTCATGGATATCGAGAAAACTCATGTGGCAGCCGGAACATCCGCCAAACCAAATGGTTGCCAGTCGGAGTTTTGGTGAATTGGTACTCATCGCATCACCCGCGCGACGCGATAGTTCGCATTAAGAAAAATACGTTTTATTCTTCTTTCTTTTGACACCAAAAGAAAGAAGCAAAGTAAAGTGCCCTCGCGCTTTTGCTCTCCCTTTGGCTTACTCGCCTGCCTCGGAGATCCGGCATAATGCCCATCCATGGACATACTGCCGGACTTTGGCACCTCCTGTGGCCGCCCCGTGCGGGGTCTTGCCGAGCAGGCTTCGCGCCAATGGGGCAAAAGCTTACCGAGGGAAAAACATAGAAAAGTATTCTTATTCATCTCGTCCTCCACTATGAGCACGATTCGCCAGAATCCGCTTCAGAAACGATTTTTCTTTGACCATTTCCGCCACCGTCGCTCCACGTCGGAAAAGCGCCCCCGTTGGGCAAAGCTGGACACACTTGCCGCAATCGGTACACGAGGTACTTTTGCCCCACGGACGATCAAGATCGGCAATCAGGCGGCTAGTAAAGCCACGTCCGCCGATATCCCACGTGCAGGCTCCTTCTACCGAGCGGCAGACGCGCACACAACGGGTGCAGAGGATGCAGCGGTTTTGATCCAGACCATAGCGGTCGTGCGTGGTATCCATCGCGAGTTTCGGGAAAAGATAATCAAAGCGGACGTGATCAATCCCCAATTGCGCCGCCACACTCTGGAGTTCGCAGTTGCCACTCGAAACACATACGGCACAGGTGTGATTGCGCTCTGCCAAGAGCAGTTCGACGATCATGCGCCGATAGGTATGCAACTTCTCGCTGTCCGTCGTCACCACCATTCCCTCCTGCACATACGTGGTGCAGGCCGGTTGCGGGCGAGGATTCGTGCTGAGTTCGATAACGCACAGGCGACATCCGCCCCACGCCTCGATCCCATCCAGTTGACACAAGGTCGGCAATACAATGGCATGCTCGCGGATCACCGCCAGCAGGGTTTGTCCAGCACGGGCGCTACAGAGTTCGCCGTTGATGGTCAGCGTAATTACGGACATGAGAGCGCCTCCCCATCGAGTCTGCCAGCCGCGATACGGCGCAGTAATTCATCTGCCATATCCAGACGCGGCACTTCGCTGATGCGACAAACGCCCGCCAGACAATGACGATCACGGATATGTGCCAGGTATTCATCTCGGAAGTAATGGAGTGTACTTAACACCGGATTGGGCGCGCTCATTCCCAGACCGCAGAGCGAGGTATCGCGCACCATGACGCACAGCTCTTCGAGCTGAAGCAGCTCTTTTTCGGTGGCGCTGCCATTCGAAATCAAATTCAGCAGACGGTAGAGTTGTGCCGTTCCGGCTCGGCATGGGGTGCATTTGCCGCAACTTTCATCAAGGCAAAACTCCATAAAGAATTTTGCCACATCGACCATGCACGTTTTATCGCCCATGACAATGAGGCCGCCGGAACCCATAATCGAACCAAGTGCTTGGAGACTTTCATAATCCACTGGTGTATCAAGATGCTCTTGCGGGATGCAGCCACCGCTGGGGCCGCCGGTTTGTGCGGCCTTGAACTGCTGATTATTGGACACACCGCCGCCGATATCGTACACGATTTCGCGGAGCGAAATTCCCATTGGCACTTCGATAAGGCCATTGTTTTCGACTTCGCCGCACAGGGCAAAAATCTTGGTGCCGCGCGACTTCGGTGTACCAATGGCCGCGTAGGCCTCAGCACCATCGCGAATAATCGGGGCGATATTGCCAAAGGTTTCGACGTTATTCAGGAGCGTTGGCAAGCCCCACAATCCTTTTTGCGCCGGATACGGTGGGCGTGGCATAGGTTGGCCACGTAATCCCATGATCGATGCCATGAGCGCCGTTTCTTCGCCGCACACAAAGGCGCCGGCGCCGATACGGACATCGACACGAAAGCTAAAACTTCCGTCCAGTACGCGGCCACCAAGCAGACCGGCACGTTCGGCATCCTTGATAGCTTTTTGCAGCCGCTTGGCGGCAATCGGATATTCGCCGCGCACGTAGACATAGCCCTGTTCGGCACCAACGGCATATCCGGCCAGCGCCATCCCTTCCAGGATACGATGCGGGTCAGATTCCATCAGCGTGCGATCCATGTAGGCGCCGGGGTCGCCCTCGTCACCATTCGCAACGATAAACTTTTTATTGCCCGGAGCTTTGCGGACGAGTTGCCATTTGAGGCCGGTCGAATAGCCTCCGCCACCACGCCCGCGCAGGCCGCTTTTCACAATTTCTTCACACACTTCGTCTGGCGTCATTTCGGCAATCGCTTTGGCAAGTGCGCTATAAGCACCGGCAGCGATAGCTTGTTCGATATTTTCTGGATCAATCTTGCCGCTATTTTCGAGCACAATCCGTTTCTGTTTTTGAAAAAAGGGGAGATCGGCGGGGACTTGCTGTGCTGTTGGTAGCTGAGTCTGACTGAGTGCATCGACAATCTGGGTCACAAATTCTGGCGTTACTTTTTCGTACAGCACATCGGCACGCCCACGCTGTTTCACCGTCACGAGCGGCCCACGGCTGCACGGGCCGACACATCCCGTGGCGGTTACGGCGACGGTTGCGGGAAGTCCCGCTGTTTGCAAGGCGGCGTCCAGCGCCTCTTTGATGGCAGCGGCACCAGAAGCTAAACACGGGGTGCTAAAACAGACGAGAATATGCCAGTCAAGCGCGGCCAGTTGTTCCTGAACCGTTTCGGCGAGTTGCTGTAAGTCGGCGCGATTCATGTGTGCACCTCGTTTACCGCTGATGAGTTCGCTTCACTGAGCCGTGCGTCTATCCGCTCCAGTACATGCGCGGCGCTTTCGCGGCCAATGACGGCATCGTCAAGCGTAAGCATCGGTGCCATACTGCAATTGCCCAGACAGCGCGCTGTACCGAGGCTCAGCTTGCCATCCGCCGACGTTTGCCCCGGCGCGACCTGGTACTGCTCCTCAATGGCGCTCACGATTTCACCCGCCCCTTTGACGTAACACGCCGTGCCCGTACAAACGATGCAACTGCGCTCCCCTTTGGGTTTGAGAGAAAAAAAATGGTAAAACGTTGCCACGCCAAGGACGTGGCTTTCGGGGAGCTTGAGCTGCTCGGCAACGTACGCCAGCAACGCTTCAGACAGGAATCCGTACGCCTCCTGCGCGGTATGGAGTACTTCGATCAGAGCATCAGGCTGGTGAGAGAATTTTTTGATAGTGCGCTCGACGATTTTCAGGCGCGGATCATCCGAAGCTAAAGCCGATGGTTCAGGAGTCGCCATAAGACACCTCGTGACGCAAATACATCATGGTTCGCTGGTTGATAAGATGAGAAAGAAATCACGAGAATGTTTACTGATTTTTTGCAGGACGGGCAAGGGAAATCGGGAACCCTACAAAGAATTGACAATTACGGAGAGTGAGCGATTTCTTCGAAGAACCCCCTGAGTCTTGATGTGCCCCTCTGGGTTTATCTCTCATCCATACTTCCTGAAAATATTCTGTGGCGAGCGCAGACCCGCTCTGCTTACAGCCCGCCACAGAGGATGAGAGTAGTTTAGATGACGCGTTTAATTGTTTCGTATTCTCCACGTGTTTTCAACGTGATGGTTACGACACCTTGCGACCGATTACGCCAAAACCATCCATGGGTACCGTCAAAAGCCGCGTGCAGTTCGCCTGACTGGCGGACTTCGTTTCGCCCTTTGCCATAGCCATGATAGAAATCTTTCGCGGCGCCAAAAGGTTCCCCGTGAGCATCGTAGTTTACGGGATTGCCGTCGGTGAACCACTCATACGCCACCTTCACATCTTTGCGGATGGTGAGCTTAATCTCAGCGCCTTGACCGGGTTTCAGTGTAATGGTCTTCACGTGCTCTTGTTGAACAGGTGTGGTTTCTACGGCGACTGATACGTGCTCTGCAGGTGTGGGCGGTTCCGCTTCTCCTAATTGCACTTGAACTTGAATTGGCTGTTCATTGGAGATTGCGACCGGTGCGACAATCAACTCTTGTGCCGCTTCTTCGGCGAGAGACGTCTTGATTTCGCCCATTTGGACGAGGCCAAGTGTGTGGCCAATCCCTGTTGGGTCAATACCATACTCTGCCGGCAGTACAGCGGTAATGAGGATGATTCCGGCAATCAAAGCGGCAACCGCTGTAGATGTCAATAGCTTTCCAGTGGAGGGAAGCTCTGCTTTTGTGGGAACTTTCGCGTTATACATATTCAATACTCCATAATTTTAGGATACAAAAAAACCAGTGAGTTGGTAGCCAATCAAAAGAAAACCCGCACACATCAGCGCCACGTTGGCAGTGTAGGCGTGCTTGAGGAAAGCATCGGCTCTGCGCCAAAATCCCATGACGATGAGAATGGTGCCAAGCGCCAGCAACTGGCCAATTTCGACCCCGACGTTAAATGCCAGCAGATTGGGCAAAAGGCCATCGCTGGCCAGCTCATATTCTTGAATCTTCGTCGCAAGGCCAAAGCCATGAAAGAGACCGAATACCAGAGTGGCAATTTTCGTATTCGGCTGAAAGCCGAACCAGCGTTGGTACGCTCCCAAATTATCGAGGGCTTTATACACGACGGAAAATCCGATAATAGCGTCGATAATGTACGCATTGACATTGGCCGCCGCATAGACCCCGTACAGCATGGTAACAGAATGACCAAACGCAAAAAGGCTGACATAGAGCGCAATATCTTTCGAGCGATACAGGAAAAATATGACACCAGCCAAAAAGAGTAGGTGATCGTAGCCTGTCACCATGTGTTTGGCGCCAAGGTACACGAAGGGGAGCAAGTGAACACCACTGATCTCTTGGATGTAGCCCTTGTCTCCTTCGGCTACACCATGCGCATACGCGGTAACCGTAAAAAAAATCGCAAGCAAAAGGCAAAACAACACGCGTGGCTCGACGAGGCGCGGCACGCGCGAACCGAGCTTTGTGTAACGGTGAAACGACATTCCTGCTGACCTCACAGTGTTAGAAAATGAAAAACAGATCGGTCACTCATGCTCCAACGAGAGAGCTTCAAGCAACCTCACGTGAATGTTTCGACAGGGAGAAGTCGTCGTGTTTTCGGGGGATCAAACAGTTCATGCACAACATCAGGAGCGACAATACCGACGACAGGAAAAACACCTTCCACAGAAAACATCTCCATAAAGTCCGTCTCTAAAAACTCGGCTCTGAAGTCATGACTGTGATAGGCGTGATCATCGCTACCACACTCCGAGTTGGTATGAAACGAGTGACTATGCCCATGATGGAAACCGACGGTGTCGGTGCTTTGTGACTCGCAGAGAGAGTCAACACTCCAGATTTGTTGCGACAAATTGAGGTGGTTGCCAAAAAAAATTCCGTTGGGAGAAAAAATTATGACGATGAACGCTATGCTGCTTATGATGAATCTATTGCAGAGCTGTCTTGGCATGCACCTGCACTCCTAATGAATTTTGTTAACTGCGCCATATGTGATCAAGCGGGAACGTAACAAACTTTCCTCATGAAAATCAACGGGAAAAGTTCACCACCTCATCATGCCAAAACATCTGCGCCGCAATCACAAGCTGTAATCCTATTGAGCAAACCCATGCACCTGCGCTAGACTGCCATACAGAGTAGATGTTAACTAATGGAAAGGCACAATTTCCCAACATGCACGAATATCTTGATACGTTTGTCATTTTTCTCCGTTCCTGGGGGTACTGGGCTATCGCCATCAGCATCGCCTGCAATGTTGCTATTGCCGTTAGCGCTGTCATACCGACGTTTGTGATTACAGCAGCCAATCTTTTGGTTTTTGGATTCTGGCCTGGGGTACTCATTTCGTTTGCGGGCGAGGCGATTGGCGCTGGTGTTGCCTTTTGGGTGTATCGCGCAGGGTTTCGCCGTCGCGCCCGAACGACACTCCGCCGTTATCCACGCGCGCTAAAGCTAGTGAAAGCAACCGGCTCGCAAGCCTTCTCGATCATACTGCTGCTGCGCGTTCTCCCGTTTATCCCCTCATTTATTGCTACGTTGGGAGCTGCTGTTGGTAAAGTTTCCTTTCTTCTGTTTTTTCTTGCCAGCTCTCTTGGGAAGGCTCCGGCACTCCTGATTGAAGCGTATTCCATTTACGAAATTGGTCGCTTTGAATGGCAGGGCAAGGTACTCTTAACGCTCATCGCCGCGACAGTCATGTGGGATATGTGGCGCCGCAAGCGCATCGCCAATAGAGCACAACCAAGGGGGTAAGTATGGGTTCCTGTCTAAAAGGGAAATCAAAGACCGATCCGCATCCGGGGGCATTTCTCTGTAAGAAGTGTAAAGCGGTTGCGGAAAAGAAAAAACAACTCTGTGACCCCAAGAAAATCAAAGAGAAAAAAGAAAAAGGCTCAGGCAAAGCGTCGAAAGAAAAAGGGTGCGACGGGAAATGTGACGAGTGTGAGTAGACAGCTCATTCTTTTCACTCGCTACCCGCAGGCGGGCACAACCAAAACCCGCCTGATTCCGACGCTGGGTGCCGCAAAAGCGGCGCTCCTGCAACGCCGCATGACCGAGCACGCCATCACGACAGCGCGGCAGTTGCGCCAAACCACGGCTCACGGTATTCGCCTGCACGTCAGTTATTCCGGTGGCCATCCGCGTGACTTTCGCGCTTGGTTGGGAAGCGATATCGACTTCACTTCGCAGCCACTGGGCGACCTTGGTGCGCGGCTGCACCACTCCTTTGGCGAGTCGTTCGCTCATGGTAGTGCGGCTACTCTTGTCCTTGGTTCCGACATTCCCGCCATCACCCCACAGTTGCTGGCAGAGGCTTTTGACCAGCTCGAAAAGCCAGAGACAGACGTGGTTATTGGCCCAACGGTTGATGGTGGATACTACTTGATAGGGTTGAAAAAACCGTGTGCGGCGCTGTTTCAGGCGATAGACTGGGGCACTGATGTTGTGCGCCAGCAAACGGTGCAGATCTGCCAGCAGCATGGATTGCAGGTTGCCGAATTGCCCATGCTCAGCGATGTCGATACCGCCGAAGACCTTATGGTGCTCCGCGACGACGAACGATTTGCCGAAATTTTTGCTCACGCGCCAAAAATTTCCATCGTCATTCCAACGTTTAACGAGGCAGCAATCATCGAAAAAACCCTTGCTTCCATCCCGCACGATCAGCGGTGCGAGGTCATTGTCGTCGATGGGGGCAGTGCGGATGATACCATCGCGCTGGCTGCACGTCACGGCGCGCGCGTGCTCATTTGTCATGGTGGCCGCGCTGCTCAGCTCAACCGCGGCGCGGAAGAAGCATCTGGGCATATTTTGCTTTTCCTCCATGCCGATACGCGTTTGCCGGAGCAGTTTGGCGAGCAGATCCGCGCGGTGCTGCAAGATCCAGCGACGGTAGCGGGAGCCTTCCACTTTCAAACCGATGGCGGTGGGTGGCAGATGCGCCTTGTCGCATGGATGACCAACCTCCGCGCCAAGTGGCTTCAGTTACCATACGGCGATCAGGCAATTTTTTTAGAAAAGCGGATTTTTGCGGAAATAGGCGGGTTCCCGCCACTGCCAATTATGGAAGATTATGCCTTCATGCGTCGCCTGCGGCAGTGCGGCCGCATTATGCTTGCACCAAGCGCGGTTATTACCTCGGCTCGGCGCTGGCAGCAGCTCGGTGTGTGCCGTACTACTATCATTAATCAATGTATGCTTTTGGGGTATCATAGCGGGGTGTCTATCGACCTGTTGCGCCGCCTGTATCTCCGCGCAAAAAAACGGTAATAGCAGACTTCCATGCTATTGATGTGCCCGTAACGAAGCGTTGTTTACCGTGAGTCATGCGGATTTTCCCAGTGCACGGTCATGTCATTTTTTTCCGTGCACTCCATATTGATTTCTGTTAGCGTCCCCCGTTTTCTGAATGACGCTTGGCGTGTTGTCAGTAGGCTTTCGTACTGTTTTGCATACTATTTACCATGGAACGAGGAATTGTTTTGGTACTGTTATCGACAAAAAAAGAGTGGTTTGGCAATGTGCGCGGCGATTTGATTGCCGGTGTGGTGGTCGCGTTGGCACTCATCCCAGAGGCGATTGCGTTTTCGATTATTGCTGGGGTTGACCCGAAGGTCGGCTTGTACGCTTCGTTTTGTATTGCCGTGGTCATGGCCTTTGTGGGGGGCAGAACGGGGATGATTAGTGCTGCTACTGGAGCCATGGCGTTACTGATGGTCACGCTGGTCAAAGAACATGGGCTGGAATATCTGCTGGCCGCCACCTTACTAACTGGCGTGATCCAAATCGTGCTTGGCTACCTCAAGATCGCTCACTTAATGAGCTTTGTCGCCCGTGCCGTTGTCATTGGTTTTGTCAATGCGCTGGCGATCCTGATTTTTCTGGCACAGATTCCCGAACTTACCAATGTTACCTGGCACGTCTACGCCATGACAGCCGCTGGGTTGGCGATAATTTACCTTTTCCCACTGATTCCTAAAATTGGCAAAATGTTGCCATCGCCGCTGATTACCATTCTGTCGCTCACCGCGATTGCCGTGCTTTTCCATATCGACGTGCGCACCGTTGGCGATATGGGACAGCTGCCGGACACGCTACCGATTTTTTTATGGCCGGATGTGCCGCTGACGCTGGAAACGCTGCAAATCATTTTCCCGTATGCTGCCGCGCTGGCCATCGTTGGTTTGTTAGAATCGCTGATGACCGCTACGATTGTCGATGATCTAACCAATGAAAAGAGCGATAAACACCGTGAATGCAAGGGGCAGGGGATTGCGAATATCGCGTCCGGTTTGCTGGGCGGCATGGCTGGTTGCGCGATGATTGGGCAATCGATTATCAATGTAAAATCTGGCGGACGGGGGCGGCTTTCGACCCTTTCGGCTGGCGTTTACCTGCTGATCATGGTTGTTTTTCTGAGCGAGTATATCTCTTTGATCCCAATGGCCGCACTGGTTGCGGTTATGATCATGGTTTCCATTGGAACCTTTGACTGGGGTTATGTGCGGCGGATGCGCACCTATCCACTTTCGACAAACATTGTCGTGGTCGCAACGGTTGTGGTGGTGGTCGGAACACATAACCTGGCCTACGGTGTTTTAACTGGCGTATTGCTCGCTTCGCTCTTTTTTGCCAACCGTATCAGCCACTTCCTGTATTGTGAACGTCAACTTGACGAAGCGACCAATGTGCGCACCTACCGCGTGATCGGCCAAGTGTTTTTTAACTCAGCAGATCGCTTTATTGAGTTCTTTGACTTTAAAGAGGTCATTGAAAAAGTGGTTATCGATCTCAGTCGCGCCCATTTTTGGGATATTTCCGCGGTGGCTGCATTAGATAAAGTCGTGGTAAAGTTGCGCCGCGAAGGGGCGGAAGTTGAGTTCATTGGGCAAAATACTGCAACGCAAACAATTATTGACCGCTTCGGTCTGCACGATAAACCCGAAGAGCTGCAACGTGTCCTGGGAGGTCACTAATGAATGACGAAAACCGGATGATAGTTGGCTGCATTGATGGTTCGCCCCTGAGCGATACCGTTGCCGATTACAGCGCGTGGATTGCCGCCCGCATTCAGCGCCCACTGACTTTTCTGAACACTGTCGAGCATCGCCATAAAGAAGCCACGACTGATGCCTCCGGCAGTATTGGTTTTGGCGCACGTGATGAGCTGCTGGAAAACCTGAGTAACGAAGATCACAACACCAGCAAGCAACGGATTGCCAAAGGCAAAGCCGCATTGCAGCGCGCCCAAGGGCGCGCCGCCGCTCTTGGTGCTACAGCCAGTACCCTTCAGCGCCACGGCCATCTGTATGAAAACCTGACAGATCTAGCGGATCAGATGCGCGTGCTCGTAATCGGTCTGCGCGGTGAAGATAGTGAGCGCGCTGAAGTACGCGTTGGCACGCAAGTCGAAGAGATCATCCGTTCGCTCTTTCTGCCAACGCTGCTGGTGATGGGGGAATTCGCCCCGCCAAAACGGATTATGCTGGCGTATGATGGTTCCAAATGCAGTGAAAAAGCGTTGCAAAAAGTATCGCACAGCCCTTTGTTCAAAACCGTCCCTTGCCATGTTGTCACGGTCACCAGCGATCCACAACAGGGGCGCAAGCTCCTTGTTCACGCGGAAAAACTGTTAACAGAAAATGGTATCGAAGTGACCACGGCACTACTGGAAGGCGATGCTTTGCACACCCTGCTGGAATACGAGAAAACTCACAATATCGACATGATGGTGATGGGTGCCTTCAGTAAGGGGCGGCTACGCAGTACGCTGTTTGGCAGCTTTACCGCTCTCATGATCGAACAAAGTAATAAACCTTTATTGCTGCTGAGGTAAATATTTCGGAGTAACACCATGACCCTTGACATTACCGCTCTCACCGCTACGCTTCGCGATGGCGTCGTCATCACCCGTCTGGCTCAAGCAATTCGCGAAGAAGCCCAGTGCTTACCGCATCCCCTGCATATTATGGAAATCTGCGGTGGGCATACCCATTCGATCATGAAGTATGGTCTGGATCAGCTCATGCCGCCGGCCATCAACTTTGTCCACGGCCCCGGTTGTCCCGTCTGCATTATGCCCAAAGAGCGAGTTGATCACGCGTGCATTCTTGGGGCGCGCCCCGATGTTATTTTGGTGACGCTGGGCGATATGCTGCGCGTCCCCGGTTCCACCCAAAGCTTGCAGCACGTACGGGCGGCAGGTGGCGATATCCGTTTCGTCTATTCCCCACTCGATATTCTGGACATTGCGCGGAAGCATCCGGACAAAACGGTTGTCTACTTTGCCATTGGTTTTGAAACCACTACGCCGATGAGTGCCGCCCTGCTCGAACAGGCGGAAGCACAACACATCAACAATCTTTTCTTTCACATCAACCATGTGACGGTTCCGGAACCGATCCACGCCCTGATGCAGGATGGAACGTCGCGCGTGAATGCTTTTCTGGCTCCGGGGCATGCGACGGCTATCAGCGGTATGGCTGCGTATGGGGAAATCGCAATGGCGTATCGCACACCGGTTGCGGTCAGCGGATTTGAACCAGCCGATATTCTGGAGGCGGTACGCGCCGTTATTGCCCAAGCAAGTGCTGGCCAGGCAACGGTGCACAATGTCTATCAGCGGAGCCTGACGTGGGAAGGAAATACCCATGCGCGCGCGATGATTGATCGCTGTATGGAGCCACGGGAGTCGTTTCGCTGGAAGGGAATCGGCGATATTCCACGGAGTGCGCTCAAACTGCGCGCGGAGTTTTCGCACCGCGATGCCGAGGTGATTTTTCACGATATCCTGCCGGATACCCCGATTGATGACCATAAAATATGCTGTTGTGGGGCTATTTTACGTGGACTTGCAAAACCAACGGACTGCCCGGCATTTGGTGTTGGCTGTACGCCAAACAGTCCGTTGGGAAGCTGTATGGTGAGTTCAGAAGGGGCGTGTTCTGCCTATTTTCGGTATCGTGGTGCGACACTGTAAGATGGAAATCAGCCTGCGATGAGCCTAAAAAGGTTGTTTCAACCGCCCAAATAGGGTACAAGTCCCCCAATCAAAATTTGAAGGAGAAAAGATATGCCAAAGCTTCTTATGGCGATTTTCGCCGCACTTCTCTTCCTCTCCCCAGTTTTGGGATCGTACCTCAGCGTGACAGGCGATCGGGTCAATCTGCGATCTCAGGCATCAACGCAGAGCAGCGTTTTATGGACGCTCGGCAAGTATTATCCGCTGAAAATCGTCCGCCAGCAGGGACAGTGGTATCAGGTCGAGGATTTTGAAAAAGATCGCGGCTGGATTCACAACAGTGTTGTCAGTGCGTCGGTGCCGAGTGTGATTGTGATTCGTGACAACATCAATGTCCGGCAATCGAATAGTACCAGTTCGCCAGTGCTGTTCAAAACAACGCGCGGTGTGGCTTACAAGGTGCTTACAAAGCGTGGCGAATGGGTTCAGGTTGAACATGCCGAGGGGCATCGTGGATGGATTCATCGTTCGCTGGTATGGGGAAACCTATAACGAACGGCTGCCGCCTACTCTGCGGCGGTTTTTTCTGAGCTAGGAACCGTATATGCCTGTTGTTTTTCTTTGAGTTGGTTTCGTGAGCAAACGATTTTTCCATCGCGCAAAGTCAGCGACAGGCTTGGATATTTATTTTCGGTTGTAAAAAATGTTTCGTTTATGCGCAAGCACACTTCCGGGAAGACACTCTCCAGAACGGTAATCGTATTCGTGGCAATAGGGAAGGCGGTATTGGCCTGATCTATTAGCCGCTGACGCAGTTGTTGTAAATGAGAATAGACGGTAATGAGTTTCTTGACCTGCTTTACTTCATCGGCAGTCAGTTTATCCCCTTGCCGTGTCCGTTGCGAGTAGCTGGCGAGGACGGGTGAGATGGCAGTAATTTTTTCGTTGATAGTTTGAAGCTCCTGATGTCCTTGGTGTTGGCGCAATTGGGCAAAGCTTTGTTGGATATCTATCGTTCCAAGGAGTGTGGGGATGCCGTAACGATTCCCTGCAGAGCCGACTTCCAAGCTGACGCCTGCAACCGCCGTTGCCCCCGTAACGCTCCCTTGAACAATCATTTTTCCGGTACATAAAATGTGGGCAAAAGGGAGGATGTCTTCGCGAATCGTCAGGTCACCAGCGCACCAGAGGCGAGCCCCTTCTTCGACAAAGGTTTCTACGATAACATCACCTGTCAGCTCAACGATGCCGTGTGCTTTTTCCAGAATTGGTATGCGGTGTGCTCCATCGCGGAAGCGTATCGCTGGCGGAGGGCCATTCTCTTCAACTACAATCCGCCCCTGAAAACCGGAGCCGTGCAAGAGTTCAATGACGCTATCGGTGATTGGCATGGTGCGCGAAATGAGTATGCTTTTCCCAAGCATAATATCCCGCGCGAGTTTCATGCCGGGACGTAAGCCGTCAACGCTGATCAGCTTCATATATTCCCTCCGATAATGCGTCGCGTTTCGGGGTTAAATTGCAAGTCGATATTGGCATAGTCAGAAACCATTTTACGCTGGTGACCGTACATCGTTACCACTGTCCCTTTGCCAAGAAACTTGGCTTTGACCTTGCCGTTGTTTTGTTGCGTGATAGAACTCACGCGTTGCACCATCGCATGCAATTCGGAATTTATCGTCTCTATGGCTGCCGTTTGTTCCGCATTGGGTTTTATGCCTGCTTCACGTTCAAGGACGACGCGCTGAAAGAATTGATACGACATTTCGGCATAAAAGGCATTGAGTGTGCGGTGCAGATAGATATGTGGCAGGATAATCAGCGTGGTCGGATTTTGCTCGGTACGGTGAACGCTTTCCACCTGAATCAGGTTTGAAGCCTGTAATAGTGAGGCTTTAACGTTATCGGCAACAATTGACGAGGCGTAGATGCGGCATTGATATACCGTATCTACCGCCACAAGGTTTCCCGCCGTGACATACGTGTATTCCAGCACTTTTGATGAAAAATTATTAGCTGCGCGTACAATGCCGTGACAGACGCCTCCAACGGAAATATCGCGCCCCGTAATACGGGCGTTACGCTCAACATTGCCCTGAATAACGACGTCGCCATCAGTTTCAATTTCAAATCCGTCGCGAATATCGCCCTGAATCGTGACATCTCCCGTGCTGCGAATGTTCCCCGTGGTAATGTCGATATGGCTTGGAACGACGAGTGACCGTTCGATGGACAGGACGCCACCTTCAAACTTTAGCCACCCTTTTTTTAACGCGGTATACTGAAACGATTCATCCTGCGCGGAGAGTTGAATCTGGTCTGCAGCAAACTTCACGACATGGCGCAATTCACCGGGAATAGCGGGAATAGGCTGGTCGCGTAAGGTTTTTCCATCGACCCCTTCGGTCGGTTTGCGAAGATCGGCAAGTAGTGTCCCTTTCGTAACCACTTGCACATAGTTGCGCTCTTTGTAATCCACTTTGTCGCTTTCAGTATTTGCCTTGCCTACCGCTGGGTTCATGGCAACATAAAAAGTAAGTTGCGAGTCTTCGCCGTTTTGCGGAGGAATGCCTGCGGCAACCAGATCACGGTAGGGTGCTGTAATGCGATGACTGACCAGGATATCCTGAATATTCTGGAGGACATCAACCCAGATAAATCGCTCTTTAATCCCATTGTCGATCAGGATATTTCTTGCTTCTTCGACAAAGGATTCTGGGTTTAATGAGTGATAGATCGCTGGCGTTACTTCTAGGAAGGCTTGCAGCTCATCATCACTGATGGTGAGTTGAATGTAACTCATTCGGTTACCGCGCTATCGCCCGTATTCGGCAGGAGAATAGTGAAGGTTGAGCCTTGGGAGTCTGTGGTGACAGTGAGCCAGCCCCCGAACTCACGTTCGATCATTAAACGTGCGGTGTACAACCCCATCCCCAGAGCATTGCGTGCTTGATGTGTTGTCACGGAAGGGTCAAACAGCGTGTCGCGCACGGCTCGATCAATTCCGCCGGCATTGTCTGTAATAGCGATGGCTTTATAGTCATCCTGAAAGCCGATTGAAATGGAAAGTATGGGTTTTTTCACATGTTCGGCACGCTCTTGGAACACTTCGGCGGCATTATTGATGAGGAACAACACGGCGCAGCCGAGCGCAAAACGTGAGCCGGAATGAACGAGTGTATGATCGCCGGTGATCTGTAACTGTATTGGTGGGTTCTGGAAAGGGATGCAGGAAACCTGCACGGCTCCTTGAACCGCAATCACTAAATAGAAGGACTCATCGCGCAGACGCGACAGAGAAAAGAAATATTGGAACGTCTCGATGGTGTGCGATATTCCCTGGAGCATGAGCAGACTTTTCGGGAGCATCTGGTCGGAACGGTATTCGGGATCGTCACCCTCTATCTCTTCGCACGTGGAAGGCGTTTGGGCGACTTGCATATGATCAAGTAGAAGCTCTAACGTGCGCAGTGGTGTTTCCAAGTGGTTGTTCAGATTGCGCAAGAGCGATTCCCATACGAGCTGATGTACCTGCGTTGAAACCAGTCGGCTGTGAATCAAATGCTTCTGACGCGATACGGCGACTTCTTGTTGCAAGCGTTCTAACAGGCTTTGTTGTGCTTCTTGTTCACGACATGCGGCTTCGCGATCATGGATAATCGAAAATAATACCCGTTGATTGCGGCAGATAACGGGAGCCGAGTGTACTTCTACGCGACGAATTTCTCCGCTGGCAAGGCGATGCTTAAACAGAAAGACATTTTCCTGTTTTATTCTCATGCGGTTCATCGCCTGCTGTATTTCCTGCGGTGTTGCCGTGTTGATGTCAGAAATATGGAATTGTAAAAGTTGCTCGCGGCTATAGCCATAAAACTGACAGGCGGCGGAGTTGGCGTCAATGATCTTACCATACTGCGCTGGGTCAATGAGTAACATGATAACGGTGTGATCCAGACAAAGGGAGTCAAATATGGCGTTGGCATCGAACTCGAATGGTGATGTCACGGCAAACTCCTTGTCGGTAGTATAATGAGTGGTTATAGGGTAAAACCCTGTTTTAAGGCAAGTGCGATCATGCGCATGACGCGCCGGAAAAACAAAACCCCTCAATCGCATGGGATGTTTGAGGGGTTTTGCGGTGTTGTGATGGTTAGGCGTCAGCGCGTTTCATTCGGCTGTGCATTGATTGCCGCTCTTGTGCGGAAAGAATCGTTTTGCGAAGTCGAATGCTCTTCGGCGTGACTTCAATCATTTCATCGTCACGGATGAACTCAATAGCCCGTTCCAGGGTCATCGGTTGGATTGGCGTGAGTGTGAGTGCATCATCTTTACTCGACGAACGGACGTTGGTGAGTTTCTTTTCTTTACAACAGTTCACGTTCAAGTCGCTGTCGCGGTTGTGCTCACCGATAATCATCCCTTCGTACACTTTGGTGCTTGGGTAGGTAAAGAGTATGCCGCGTGGCTCAAGGTTGAAGAGCGCGTATGAGTTGGTAACGCCGTTGCGATCGCTGACGAGTGATCCCGTCAGGCGCGTTGGGAATTCGCCGCGGTGCGGCTCGTATCCGTGCAGAAGTGAGTTCATAATGCCCGTACCACGTGTGTCCGTCATAAACTCGCTGCGGTAGCCAATCAAGCCGCGTGAAGGGATATGGTATTGGATTCTGATTCGCCCAGAACCATTGTTCACCATATTTACCATACGCCCTTTGCGCATCGAAAGCTTTTCGGTAACAATCCCCATAAAGGCTTCGTCGCAATCGACGTAGAGATCTTCAATCGGCTCTAGCACCTTCCCGCTCTCATCCTTTTTCATAATGACTTCAGGGCGACCAACCGAAAGTTCGTACCCTTCACGGCGCATGGTTTCGATCAGGATTGCCATTTGTAATTCCCCGCGCCCCTTGACGATAAATGCGTCGCCCACTTCGGTTTCTTCGATTTGGATGGCTACCGATTGTAAGGTTTCACGCATCAGGCGCTCACGAATCTTGGTGGACTGAACGAATTTCCCTTCTTGGCCGGCAAACGGCGAGCTGTTAGGCGCAAAGCGCATAGCAACGGTTGGTTCGTCAACCGTAATTCGCTTCAGCGTACGGGGATTTTCACGAGTACAAATGGTATCGCCAATATGTACATCTTCGATCCCGGCAAGGATGAGGATGTCGCCGGGCGCGACTTCTTCGACATCAACCATCCCAACCCCTTCGTACACTTGCAGTTTCGTTGCGCGCAACGCGATATGTTTGCCGTCTTCGCCAATACAGATGAGGCTTTCGTTTTTACGAATAGTGCCGTGGGCGATTCGACCAATAGCAAGGCGGCCTACATATTCGGAATAGTCGAGATCGGCAACCAGCATTTGGAAAGGCTCTTCTGTTTTGTGACGCGGGCCGGGAATTTTTTCGATGACAGTATCTAGCAGTGGTTCGAGCGTTTCGCTGGCGTCATCTGGTTGATGGCGAGCAATACCGTCGCGCGCAATCGCATAGAGCACTGGAAAGTCAATTTGTTCATCTGTTGCTTCGAGATCAATGAACAGGTCGTAGATTTCGTTTAAGACTTCGGCAATACGCGAATCAGGGCGATCTATTTTGTTGATAACAACAATAACCGAAAGTTTCGCTTGGAGTGCTTTGCGCAGTACAAAGCGCGTTTGTGGCAATGGCCCTTCAGACGAATCCACCAGCAAGATAGCGCCATCCACCATCATAAGTGCCCGCTCAACTTCGCCACCAAAGTCAGCGTGACCCGGTGTGTCGAGAATATTGATCTTGGTTCCCTTCCAGTTGACCGAACAGTTCTTTGCCGCGATGGTAATGCCGCGCTCTTTTTCAATGTCCATATTATCCATAATCCGCTCATCAACTTCTTGATTCGCGCGGAAAAGGCCGCTTTGGCGGAACATCTGGTCAACAAGGGTAGTTTTGCCGTGGTCAACGTGGGCAATAATGGCGATATTGCGAATAGTGTCGTTGCGTTGCATGGGAATCCTTTATACGTGAAAATGAAAAACGGGGGAATATGACATGGAAGTGTGTGTGATTTCAATGACTTTTCTTGCCGGGACGTTGTGATGAATGCAACGATGTACGGTTTTACTCTTGACAGAAGCAAGCTTGGCGTATTATTTACACTCGATAATTTTCAGGAGAAAACACCGATGAAATATCGTGTTGCAGTAACTCTATTCTCTTGTTCATGGCGTTGGTGGCGATAAACGCTGTCGCCATTTTTGTGCGTGGCAGCATGTTGGCTGCCACGATCGTTAACCGAACTACCGGTCGTGGAATGTATTCCACGGCCTTTTTTATTTTCTGGGGAGTTTCTGTATGCAAATAACGACTCGATCAGCTTTTGTAGAGTACGCCAAAACCCATAACCGTTATCTTGTTCAGGGCGTGTGGGATTGCGATCTGTTTACCCCGGTTTTGCTTGCCAAAATTTTAGAAAGCCCGTTTTTGTTTGAATCCGTTGAAAAGCGCGGCAAGTGGAGCCGCTACACATTTATGGGAATAGAAGCGAACAGTGAGATTCAGGTTCGTCAAGGGACGTTGTATGTTGATGGTGTGGCGCGAACGCAAAAGCCCCTCGATTATCTCGATTCGATTTTTCAAAATCGCGGATATGGGAAAGATCCACAACTCCCCGATTTTTCTGGTGGCTATGTGGGGCACATTAGCTACGATGCCGCCCGTTTTTTCGAAAAACTTCCGCGGCATCGCGATGACCAATTAGGCTTACCTGAGATTCACCTGTTCGAATTTCACAAGCTGCTGGTAATCGATAATTGGGATGGTATGCTCCGCTTCCTTTTTACACTTCAAGACGAATCGGAATATGATGCGGCATTTGCGCAGCTTACCGCAATTGGGCATAAGCTGCGTACGGCGCGTGTTGAATACTGTGTTCCACGTCGCACACCACTGCGTATCGAACAGCAGTTTCCTCGCGATCAATACGAGGCGAGTGTTGAAGCGATACAAAAAGAGATTTTTGCCGGAGAAATTATTCAGGCGGTGCTTTCGCAACGGATTATTGCGCATGGTGATGTCGATCCGTTTACGCTGTACCGAGCACTTCGTCGTATTAATCCGTCGCCGTACACGTTCTACCTCGACTTTGGCTCATACCGTTTAGTTGGCGCTTCGCCAGAAATGCACCTGAAAGTCAAAGATGATACGGCGTATCTTCGTCCCATTGCGGGAACGCGACGCATTGCGCCCACACCAGAGCAAAATCAACTGCTGGAAAAGGATTTGAAAGGTGACCCAAAGGAAATTTCCGAACATGTCATGCTGGTTGATCTGGCACGCAATGATCTTGGGCGTTTTTGTCAAACCGGCAGTGTAAAAGTGACAGAACTCATGATCGTTGAGCACTATTCACATGTCATGCATATGGTTTCCAATGTTGTTGGCACGGTTGACGCGAAGCAGGGAAAAGGGCTGCTTTCGATGTTGGGCGATACTTTCCCCGCAGGTACGGTCTCCGGTGCGCCCAAAATCCGTGCGATGGAAATTATTGCTGAACATGAATCGATCGCCCGTAATGTGTACAGTGGCGTGGTGGGATATTTTGACTATAACGGTAATATGGACACCGCCATCGCAATCCGTACGATGATTCATACTGACGATCAGCGTGTGATTGTGCAAGCGGGGGCGGGTATTGTTGCTGAAAGTGAACCTGATAAGGAATATGAGGAGTGTCACAATAAGGCGGCAGCCTTATTAAAAGCGATTGAAGCCGCTGTGGAGATGGAGGATATTCATGTTACTTATGATCGATAATTACGATTCGTTTACGTACAACATTGTGCAGATTCTGGCGAACTATGACGAGATTACTGTGTGGCGGCCTGATGAAATCAGCTACGACGATGTTCTCCGTCTGCATCCGGATAAAGTGATTATCTCGCCAGGCCCTTCAAGCCCCGATCCTGATGGCATAAGCGCCCGCATTATCCGTGAGTATGATGCGCCAATTTTGGGCGTTTGTTTGGGGCATCAAACGATAGTCGCTGCGCTAGGTGGTACGGTCGCTCCAACTGGCACGGTGTTTCACGGAAAAAGTAGTGCGATTACCCACGATGGCAGTACAATTTATCGCACCGTGCCGCAAGGGATTCGTGTTGGGCGTTACCATTCGCTCGTTGGCATTCCACCGCTTCCCGCTGAACTGAAAGTCACGTCAACAACCGCCGATGGAACGATTATGGGAATTGAACATTGCGCCAAACCTCTCTATGGCATGCAGTTTCATCCGGAGAGTATTTTGACTCAATTTGGAGAAAGAATGCTTTGTAACTTCCTGGATGTCGAACCACGGGCAGGCAGTGATCACTATATCGACTGCGCTGTTTGAAGGAGTGACTAGGTTAGCGGATCAGATATCCCATTTCTTTGAAGCTGATGATGGTTTGCTTGCCGATTTTCTTGCGTAATCGAAGCACAAGATTACGCAGGGCTGGCAAGCTCATATTGTCGTCAAAGACCACTTCTTCTATCGTGTCGATGCTTACCAGCTTGCCGCGACTCTGGAGGAGTAAGTCGAGAAACACTTTTTCGTTGCGTGTCAGCGAAATGTGCCCTTCGGGAGTGTCAAGTGTGGCTCCTTGGGGAAAGTAGAGCACGGTATCGGTCAGCCGAAGGCCGGTATGAGCGTTATTGCTGATGCGCGTAGCGCAAAGCTCTAGTGTTGAACGGAGCGTGGTTAATTCGACGGGCTTTATCAGGAAATCAATGAGATTTAACTTGACCGACTTCAGTAGATCCTCGCGTTCGCAAAAACTTGAAAGTATGATGATGGGTGTGTCTGAACTGTGTTCGCGAATTTCTTGTGCGACGCTGAGGCCGTCTTTCTTGGGCATACGAATATCAAGCATAACGACGTCAGGTTTTCTTTTTTGGTATTTTTCAAGCGTTTCCTGTCCGTTTGTGGCGGTTATCACGCTGCGGAAGTGTCCAGTGAGCACGGACGAAAGTGCTTCTAAAAGAACGGTGTCATCGTCAGCATAGAGGACATCAAGGGATTTAAGAATTTTGAGCGAAGCGGACATTACCCCCTCCAGTATCTTCTTTCGGTGAATTCTCTGTTCATTTGAGCGCTGTAATGAACAAGTAATGATTCACATCTCTAAGACTGAGATTATCATGTGTGGATATCAGTAAAGTCTTGTGCGGCGCGAAAAGAGGAAAAATTCTAACAACGTATTCGTAATATTCTTTGAGACGGTTTCGGTAGTTCATGGAGATAGTGTCAATGTGTTGCAATAATCCTGCGCGTGATTCTAAAAAAATATAGGATATTTTCAATAATATTGGTATTATCGCGTAGCATGGAGTTGAACTTATGAAGCGAATCATTGTTATGATACTGCTTGGGGTAGTCCTTATTTATGGAACGTGGCATTACTTTGCGACCAGCACCTCGTATGTGTTGGCTCGCGAAGGGATGCTGGAGTACGATCAGGGGAATTATGCGCGTGCGCATGAATTGCTTGATCAAGCAGTACAGGCGGATAATTATAACCGCAATGCTATTGTCATGCGACGTAATGCCTATTTTGCACTGACAACAGAACGCGCGAGTGATTCAGTAGAAGAGGTTTTACGGCGCGTCGACACCGTGATCGATCAAGGCGAAATCAATCAAGCGATAGAGTTGGCGCAGATTTCGTTAAAGGTTCTCCAAGAGGTTTCAAAAAAAGGGCTTGGTAATCTCGAACGAGTAGAGCATTTGGCGCTCCTTGCGAACCAAAAAATTGAACTGGCAAAAAAGCGAGCACCCGATGTGTACCGCCAAGAAGCTCGCCGCTATTACCATCGTGATGACTGGCGCATGGCCTTTTCCGTGTTAGGGAAGATCGAAGAGCCTGATGAAACAACCCGTTTGCTTCGCTCTGAGTTGGCCTATAAAATTGCTTCGGCTGATTTGGAGCATGTCTTGGAGCAAGCGACCGTGACCGATATTGAACCGCATCAAATACGGAGTCTTGTTGACTGGTTTGATCAGGTCATTCCTGCTTCACCATATTACCGCGAAGCACAAGAGTTAAAACACAAACTTCTCAATGTCCTTCAGGGAGCTGCCCATGAGTAGATTATCAGAGATTATTCAGGTTACCGATTCCTTCCCCAGTCCGTCAGGGGTAATTGCCGAAATTATTGAAGTGTTGGGCGACCCGAAAGCCAATTTCCAGAAAATTGCAAATTCTATTTCTACTGATCCCAACCTAAGCGGCAAAGTGGTTGGCATGGCCAATAGTGCTTTTTATGCTCGCGGTTCCGAATGTACGACGGTTCAAAATGCGATTATGCGCATTGGTATGGACTCGCTGAGTGGGCTTGTACTGGGTACCTTTGCCGGACAGGTAATTAGTAACGACCCAGAACTCGAAACACGGCTGAAAAGTTTTTGGGAGCATTCATTGTGTGTCGCGGTGTTAGGGAAATCGATTGGCGCTAGGCTGGCGATACCTTTTGCTGACCTTGGTTATGTCGCCGGCATTCTGCACGATATTGGCAAGATGGGGATGTTTTTGGTTGATCGTGAAAAGTACTCGCAGATGCTTGCCGAATCGAAGGGAAGCGAAGAGGAGTTATGCCGGCTTGAGCTGGCTGAATTCGGTGTCGACCACGCTGAGGCCGGTTCGTATATTGCCACGAAGTGGAAACTTCCCGCTGGGATTCAGGCCGCCATTACTTATCATCATACGGTAAGTCAGATTCCAAAAGAATTCAGTCGATATGCCAGCCTGATTGCGGTAACGGCACTGTCAAATGACATTGCACACCAAATCGCCTCCAGCCTCTATCAGACGACAATTGTTTGGTCGCCAGATCCCGTTGCGCTAGACCTCCTCGGTATCGACGAGCCTTTTTCTGCTGGTCTCATTGAAGCACACCGCAATTTGGCAGAAAAGGTAACTTCACTTGTATCGGAGCTTATATAATGGAAAATAGCGAACTTATCCATCTGATCCGCCAAGTCTTAGACAACAAAGTTTCCAAAAGCGAATTGGCGTTAATTGCCGACAAAGAGACCCGCCTGTTGGTGCAAAAAATTTATTTCATGGGGATGGAAAAGCGGATTGCGTACAGCTCGCTCAATGACCTGCGGATCAATTATGATAAAATGGTCAATGCTCTGTCGTGCTCTATTCGTTTATTGCAACTCTACGATCACCCTATGCCTCTGGCTGACGCCTGCCAATGCGCTCTTCAGGTTATTGGTCGTGAAATGGATTTCCAAAATGGATCGATATTTCTGCCCGACCAAGGTCGCTTGCGCTTAGTCGCCACGTATCGACGTGAAGATCGTGTTGCCAAAGCGGTTGAAGGGTCTGGCGATGAAGTTCCGACGTTTGCTTTCGGCGAAGGGGTGACTGGTTGGGTAGCGCAATATCGCGAAATTGCCTTTGTAACCGATGTAGAAAAAGATAAGCGCTTTGCGCCTCGGCGCGACGCACGCGTGATGGTCGGTTCATTGGTTTCGGTTCCTCTTATTTCCGGCGATGAACTTTTGGGTGCAATGAATTTTTCTCATCCCAATACAAGCTATTTTTCAGAAGGGGATATGCGAATTTTCCATGTTCTTGGAGAATTTGTTTCCTACTTCCTTGATCACACATATTACATCAATCAACTGATTGAAAGTCACCCGGCAAACCTCGTTCCGAACGGCATGGCCGATGCGGTTGAGCAACGGGTGAATTCACTCATCCCTCGAGTGCAGCGCGCTTCTGCCCATATCAATGCGGGGATTGATCCAGAGTTGGGTGATGATATTCAATCACTGCTCGAAGAAATTGTCGAACTGCGCCAGATGCTGAAACGCGATAAGGGGTAATGCTCGTTAATAGAGGATATTGAAGGGGAAAGTAATGAACGATAAAGCAGTTCGGACGATGGCTCAGATGTACAAGGCGCTCGGTGATCCCACACGATTGCAAATTATTGCCAAATTGTCGCAACAACGGGAACGGTGTGTCAGCGATTTGGTGCGGGAATTTACTCTCAGTCAACCTACGATTAGCACGCACCTGAAAGTATTGCGTGAAGAAGGGTATTTGATTGAGCGTCGCGACGGAAAAAACACGTTTTATTCGCTGAATGTTTTTTCACCAAATCCAGAGATTCGTACTATCATCGGGCTTGTCAGTGCGCAGTTATTGACGCGCGAGTAGTCAAAATACGCATATTCACAGTTTTATGACATTCTACTTGCATACTACACAAAGGAGTCTATCGCATGAGTTCACTCGGAGGCATTCATCTTCTCGGAACATTACTGGAAGGGGTTAACTACCGCACACGTCCACGTTATCAGCTCAAAGATGTTACCGGACAGCAAGAAATGCAGATGAATTTTAACACCTCGCATCTCAAACTCGACGACGAAAATCGTTACAAGGTGAGCCTTGTGACCTCACTGGTTTTTACTGAAGAAAAAACGGCACCTTTTGTCCTTGAAGTGGTGATTTCTGGAATTTTTGCACTACAGGGAGAATATGATGCCGATGATATGGCGGTAGTCCTCAATGTGAACTGCCCTTCTCTACTACTTCCTTATAGCCGTGAAATGGTGTCAAACCTTACGCTTCGTAGTGAATATGGCGTAATTACTCTACCGAGTGTCAACTTTATGCAGCTCTATCAGGCACGCAAAAAAGCGGAAGCCGCCAAAGAAAATGCTGAGTCCGTCTCACCCGCGCAGTAGTTGCGGTGGCAGTGTGTAATTCGCTAACCAACAAGAAAACAGGAGGTATACTCATGGCTAACAAGAAAATTTGTGTCGTCCTTGCCGGTTGCGGCGTCTATGATGGTGCCGAAATTCAAGAAGCCGTTCTCACACTCCTTGCCCTTGAGCGCGGTGGAGCAAGCGTCACATGCGCTGCCCCAAACATCAACCAGATGCATGTCATCAATCACCTGACTGGGGAAGTCACGAGCGAAACGCGCAATGTGTTAGTTGAATCAGCGCGTATTGCACGTGGCGCGGTTCAGGAGCTTTCCACTATCGATGCCAGTCAGTTTGATGGGATTATTTTTCCCGGTGGATTTGGGGTGGCAAAAAATCTTTGCACTTTCGCCGTCGATGGAGCGTTGTGCAGCGTCAACCCCGACATTGAGCGGGTGCTACGCGACTTTGCGGCAGCGGGAAAGGTTATCGGCGGGCTCTGTATCGCTCCCGCTTTGCTGGCTAAAGTGCTTGGTTCATCTGGCGTTACCGTTACTATTGGCACAGATGAAGGCACGGCTGCCGAGATTGAAAAAACTGGTGCCAAACACCAAGCCCTTCCCGTGGACGGCGTCAGCATTGACACCGCCCATAAAGTCGTCACCACACCTGCGTACATGCTTGGCCAATCGGTTGGCGAAGTGGCTGTTGGAGTTGAAAAAATGGTTGCCGAGTTTTTGCGATTGGCGTAGCAATGGGTGTCCCCTTTGCGGGTTTTTGTCAGAGAGATATCACACCCTTATTTTTCGTCAAACAGCGTCGGATCTGCCGGCGCTGTTGGCGTTTTATCGCAGGGAATTCCCAGATGGCGATACGCCGCTAACGTCGCCACGCGACCACGCGGTGTGCGCTGCAACAGTCCTTGCTGAATCAGATACGGCTCGCAGACATCTTCAATTGTCCCTTTCTCTTCTGCGGCATAGGCCGCTAGCGTCTCTAGTCCGACTGGGCCACCGTCAAATTTTTCAATAAGCGCGAGCAGAAGCTTACGGTCGAGATAATCAAGCCCAGCGTTATCGACTTCTAGTTTTGCCAGTGCATACCGGGCAATTTCTTCGGTAATAACGCCTTGGCCAACAATTTGTGCAAAATCGCGCACACGTCGCAGTAACCGATTTGCAATGCGCGGTGTGCCGCGCGAACGGCGTGCGAGCTCTTTTGCTCCAGCATCGTCAACCGGAATCGCCAACAGCCGAGCTGAGCGGATAATAATCGCAAACAACTCTTCGGCTGAATAAAATTCCAAGCGACTATGCACGCCAAAACGATCACGAAAAGGCGCGCTCAGTAAACCTGCGCGTGTGGTAGCGCCAATAAGTGTAAAGCGGGGCAGGTCAATTTTAATACTGCGCGCTGCCGGCCCCTGACCAATCACGATATCGAGCTGAAAATCCTCCATCGCAGGATAGAGCACCTCTTCAATGGCTGTGCTCATACGGTGAATTTCGTCGATAAAGAGCACGTCGCCGGCTTGTAGGTTGGTTAAAATCGCTGCCAGATCGGCTGATTTTTCAATCACCGGCCCCGACGTAGAACGGATGTTAACCCCCATTTCCTGCGCAATAATGTTAGCAATCGTGGTTTTTCCCAGTCCTGGAGGGCCGGAAAAAAGGATATGGTCAAGTGACTCATCGCGCCCTTTGGCAGCATTGATGAACACTTCCATGTTTTCTTTCACCCGCGCTTGACCAATGTATTCATGTAATCGCGTTGGCCGCAGCGAATACTCCTGCGGGTCATCGCTGAGCGTTTGTGGGGTGATAAGGCGTTCTTCGTGCGACACTCAGTGCTCCTTTGAAATGGATAGTTATGGAATATCGCAACTGCTTCAAAGTGCAACAGGGGGCGAGTGTCTCGCCCCATTGATAAGCCTTGCAAGATGATACTGTGTTGAGTGAATTTTTCTACCGCGTCAATTGCCGATATTTGATTCGTTTCGGTACGGCTGCTTCGCCGCCTAGGCGTTTTTTGCGATCGGCTTCGTATTCGGAATAGTTTCCTTCAAACCATACTGCGCGGCTATCGCCTTCAAAGGCAAGGATATGCGTTGCCAGACGGTCAAGGAACCAGCGGTCGTGGCTGATGACTACAGCACAACCGGCAAAGTTTTCCAGCGCTTCTTCGAGCGCACGCATGGTGTTGACGTCAAGGTCGTTCGTCGGTTCATCGAGCAGAATGACGTTCGCCCCTTCTTTTAACATTTTTGCCAAGTGTACGCGGTTGCGTTCTCCACCGGATATTTCCGAAACTTTCTTTTGTTGATCACTGCCCGAAAAGTTAAAACGGGCGACGTAGGCGCGTGAATTGACGAGTTGTGAGCCGAGTTTGAGCTGATCCTGCCCATCGGTGATCTCTTCCCAGATGCTTTTTTTCGGGTCAAGCTCACGACTCTGGTCAACGTAGGCCAGCTTTACGGTTTCGCCAATGCGAATCGTGCCACTGTCGGGTTTTTCGGCGCCGGTAATCATGCGGAACAGGGTCGATTTCCCCGCCCCGTTCGGGCCGATAATCCCGACAATACCCCCCGGCGGTAGTTGAAACGAAAGCCCTTCGACCAGCAAACGGTCGCCGTATGCTTTGGAGAGGTTATCAGCATCAATAACCACATCGCCAAGGCGTGGTCCTGGTGGGATATAGAGTTCCAGATCTTTGGCGCGCTTTTCGCCCTCTTCGCCGAGCAGTTTTTCATACGCACTGATACGCGCCTGACTTTTGGCGTGACGCCCTTTGGCGCTCATGCGAATCCATTCCAGTTCGCGCTCAAGAGTTTTTTGACGGTTGGATTCTGATTTTTCTTCACGGCGCAGACGTTCCTGTTTCTGATCAAGCCACGAAGAATAGTTCCCTTTCCACGGAATTCCTTCGCCACGATCTAGCTCCAGAATCCATCCGGCTACGTTATCGAGGAAATACCGGTCGTGGGTTACTGCGATGATGGTGCCGGGATAGCTTTGCAGGTGGTGCTCCAGCCACGCGACTGATTCGGCGTCAAGGTGGTTCGTCGGTTCGTCGAGCAGGAGGATATCCGGTTTTTGCAGCAGCAAACGGCAGAGTGCCACTCGGCGACGTTCGCCACCAGAGAGCACGCTGACGGAAGCATCGCCCGGCGGGCAGCGTAGCGCATCCATTGCCATTTCAAGGCGCGAATCAAGATCCCACGCTTCGAGGGCGTCGAGTTTATCCTGTACTTTAGCTTGACGATCGCAAAGCTTTTCCATATCAGCATCGGGATCGGCAAACGCCGCGTTAATTTCTTCAAATTCGCGCAGCAGATCGACGGTTTCCTGCACCCCTTCTTCAACGACTTCGCGTACGGTTTTTGTGCAGTCAACCAGCGGTTCCTGCTCCAGATACCCGACGCTATAACCCGGCGAAAGAACTGCTTCGCCGTTAAAATCTTTGTCAACTCCAGCCATAATCCGCAACAGCGACGATTTCCCGGAACCATTCAGCCCGAGTACACCGATTTTGGCACCGTAGAAATACGACAGGGAGATGTTTTTGATCACTTGTTTGTTGTTGTACGCTTTGCTGACGCGCATCATTGAATAGATGATTTTATTCGGTTCATGACTCATGCTGTATACTCCTGCCAGAAATGCTTTGCCGCACGAAGCGCCAAGAGGCAGAAGTATATCCACGCTCTATCCGGATAGCAAGTAGCACGCGATATGTTGAAGTAATATCTTTTGATTTTCATGGTGAACTTCGATTCTAGTAAAAGCTGTACATTAAGTGTTTTGCTGGGTTTATTGTGACGATAGATCCCTATTTGTCCTTATATTGTGCAACTGATAGTGTTAATTGCTATGTTTATTTTGTGCAATTGTGTTGCATATGTGGTGTTTTTGCGGTAAAAGTATTTTCGCTAGTGGCAAGTATTATTGCAATGTGAGCATTGAAGTTATTGTCTACAGGAGGTTTTATGAACATTTCAGAAATTATTGGCCGCAAAATCCGGATCATCCGTAAAAGTAAACGTCTTTCATCTGAAAAGTTGGGTTTGGCTGTTGGGATCGAAGGATCGTACATTCGTCAAATTGAGACTGGAAAGCGGAAGCTTAATATCCTTATTCTTGAAAGATTAGCGGATGCGTTGAATGTCAACTTGGCGGCATTATTTGATCCGCAATTGCCAATTGAAAAAAAGGAATTGCCAGTTGAAGAGCGACTTGATCTTGCAATCGTGCCGGTTTTTGAAGGCTTTTCTCCACAACCTGAAGCATATACTTCACCGAATGCCGCGATTGATTTCTTCCCAGTACCGCAATTGATGACGCAAGGGATTGAAAAACCAGCTGAGTCGTGCTTTTGGGTTCGTATCAACAGTGAAGATTTCCAGCCACTTTTACGCCGTGGCGACTTAGTATTATTGAATCGTCGTGTGAACTTTCCGCTGCTTGATGGCGTTCCCGCATTGACCTACCATAATGGTGCACCATTTTTAGGACGGGTGACAAATGCTGGTGGGCTTTCTCTGCTTATTTCAACGAACCTTGATGGCAAATCGGTATCGCTGCCAGTAACGAGTGAAGAGGGTGAAGGTTGCTACTGTTTTGAAGTTGTATGGAAAGCGAATAAATTTATTTAATTACCGCCTCTATTATATTTTTTAATGTAACGAAATTTTCCATTTCACTTTTTATGAAGCACGTGATACTGTTTTTTCATGTCTTCATGGAGGGTGTTTATGAAATTTTTGTTTGTGATTTTCATGCTTTTGACTTTGTTTACAGTCGCAATGGCAAAAGTGAATGTTAACACGGCTACGGTACAGGATTTGATGACGGTAAAGGGGATTGGTCAGAAAACAGCTGAAGCAATCGTGGAGTATCGTGCAGCAAACGGTCCATTTGCCAGTATTGATGACTTGGTAAGTGTGAAAGGCATCGGGCCGGCCAGTCTTAAGCGGTTTTCTGATGCTTTAGAAGTGTCTCCCACCGCTCCAAGTGAGCCGCTTGCCCCTGTGGCGCCGACGGTGTCGCAGTAGGCTTCTTGGTCGCTTGTATGTGACGCTCCCTTTTGGTTCGAAAGAACATGACTGTTTACTCGCCGATCATGCAAGTGGTCGGCTTTTTTATTGCTTACCTCAAGCTTGAAAGGAGTTGGCAATGGCTACGAGAGTTGAAAAGGATACGATGGGGGAAATTGCAGTTCCAGAGAATGCCTACTGGGGTGCGCAAACACAGCGCAGTATGCAAAATTTTGCAGTAGGCAAAGAGCGTATGCCTCAGGAAGTAATTCGCGCATTTGTGCTGCTCAAGAAAAGCGTTGCGCTTGTTAATCATGAGCTTAAAAAGTTAGAGAGCGAAAAGTGTCGTGCTATTGTAGCTGCATGTCAGGCGCTGCTTGATGGTCAGCACGATGATCAGTTTCCACTGGTTGTCTGGCAAACTGGTAGCGGCACCCAGAGTAATATGAATGTCAATGAGGTGATTGCCAATCTAGCGACGGAACTACTGGGTGGTAACTTCCGTACGCAGAAGCTTATTCATCCGAACGACCATGTAAATATGTCGCAAAGCTCAAACGATACCTTTCCAACGGCAATGCACATTGCGGCTGTTTTAGAAGTAGAGCAGCGCCTACTCCCAGCATTGGATCATTTGCGAGTAATATTTCAGCAGAAGTCAGATGCGTTTGATTCAATTGTGAAGATCGGGCGTACACATTTGCAGGACGCGACGCCGATCACGCTTGGACAGGAAATGAGCGGGTATGTTTCCATGTTGGAGCATAGCCGTGAGCATATTATTGATGCTTTGCGCTATTTGCGTGAGCTCGCTATTGGTGGCACCGCTGTTGGAACAGGGTTAAATGCACATCCTCGTCTTGGCGAACTTGTATCACAAAAGCTCACTGAACTGACAGGGGTGCAATTTATTTCGGCACCGAATAAATTCCATTCGTTGACGTCTCACGATGCTTTAACGTTTGCGAGTGGCGCTAACAAAGGGTTAGCGGCAAATCTTATGAAAATAGCCAATGATGTTCGTTGGTTGGCTAGTGGGCCGCGTTGTGGACTTGGGGAAATTACCATTCCAGAAAACGAACCAGGAAGTTCCATTATGCCTGGCAAGGTCAATCCAACACAGTCAGAGATGGTCACGATGGTGGCATGCCAAGTATTCGCCAATGATACGGCGATTGCTTTCGGTGCGTCGCAGGGAAATTTTGAGCTGAATGTTTTTAAGCCCCTCATTATATATAACTTTCTGCAAAGCGTCCGATTGTTGTCGGATGCGATGGTCTCTTTTGCCGATCATTGTGTGGTCGGGTTGGAGCCAGATCGGGATCGTATTGAGCATCATTTACACAACTCATTAATGTTAGTAACCGCACTCAATCCGCATATCGGGTACGATAAGGCCGCTTTAATCGCAAAAACAGCTCACAAGGAGCAGTTAACGCTTAAAGAGGCTGCGTTACAGTTGGGGTTGCTTACGTCCGACGAGTTTGATGCCTATGTTATTCCAGGGAAAATGGTACGTCCCGAAGCTGATTCGTAAAGGTCGAGTTTTACTCGCCCCGAACTTCGCGTTGAAGCTCGTACAGTAGCTGGAGAGCTTCGCGCGGGGTGAGGGCGTCGATATCAAGGTTTTCAATCCGATCAATAACGGGATCAAACAGTGCCGGCCCAAACAAAAGTGGTGGTTTCGTTGGTATGTGGCTAATAGCCGGTTTCCCATCAATATTATATTCTCTTGCTTCAAGATTCTTTAATATTGCTTGGGCACGTTCGACAACAGTATCTGGAAGCGCAGCAAGTCGAGCAACTTCAATGCCATACGATTTTGGCGCTGCACCAGGGGCGACTTTACGCAGGAAAACTAATCGACCTTCTTTTTCTGAAATTAAAATGTGAGCATTGAAGACGCCGGGAATTTCACGAGCCAGATCAGTGAGTTCGTGAAAATGGGTTGCAAACATGGTACGCGCGGCAATGGTGCCATTGCGGCTCAAATATTCGGCAACGCTCCAAGCAATAGAGATACCATCAAAGGTGCTGGTTCCGCGCCCCACCTCATCGATAATAATCAGGCTGCGTGGAGTTGAATGGCGCAGAATGGTAGAAGTCTCGCTCATTTCAACCATGAAGGTCGATTTCCCTTCTGCCAGATTATCGCTTGCGCCAACACGGGTAAAGATTCGATCGCACAGGCCGATGGTGGCGCTGCGTGCGCTTACGAATGATCCCATTTGCGCCATGATGGCCGCGAGGGCAGATTGACGCATGTAGGTAGACTTCCCTGCCATGTTTGGGCCGGTAAGGATCATCAGTTGTTGGTCGTCACGGTTCAGCGTGACATCGTTGGCTATAAAAGGTTCATGACTCAATGTTTCGATGACAGGATGGCGCAATCCAGTAATGCTTAATATGGGATCAGTCGACATGATGGGACGACAGTAGCGGTGCTGTGCGGCCAATTCAGCAAAGTTGGTAAGAACGTCAATGGTGGCAACGCTCTGGGCAGCTTGCAAAATTTGATCGCTCCATTGAGTGACCTGCTCGCAAATGGCAAGATACAACTCTTCTTCGTATGGGGCGAGTCGATCTTCGGCGGCAAGGATCTCCTCTTCTAGTTCTTTAATTGATTGTGTGATATAGCGTTCAGCATTCACTAGGGTTTGTTTGCGAATGTATTCCGCGGGAACGCGATCGCGCTGCGAATTAGGAATTTCGATGTAATAGCCGAATACTCGGTTGTAACGAATTTTCAAGCTGCTAATGCCGGTGCGTTCCTTTTCGCCAGCTTCCATGCGTAAGATAGTGTCTCGTGAATTTTCGCGTATATTGCGAAGTTCGTCGAGCCGCTGGTCATAGCCTGATCGGATGACATTTCCTTGTCGTAAGACAGAAGCGGGTTCGTCAAGGATCCCTCTATGAAGCAACTCGTGCAATGCCGTGAAATCAATAATGGAAGCAAAAGTTTCGTCAAGCAAAGCCGTGAGGTCGCTGTTGCTGCCAAGTTCCCGGATTTCAGAGAGTACGACGAGGGATTGGCGCAATGCGACTAGATCGCGCGGGCGATGTTGTTGCAGAGTCATTCGATTGATAAGCCGTTCAAGGTCATGTATTTGACGAAGTGCAGTGCGGATCGCGCTGGTCAGTGGGTAGTTTGTAAGAAAGTATTCAACACTATCATGGCGTGCTTCAATGCGATGTATGCTGCAGAGTGGTGCGCGTAGCCAATCGCGAATCATCCGCCCTCCCATCGCAGTGCGGGTGCGGTCGAGCACGGAAAGAAGCGAATGTTCGCGTCCGCCATTGCTGTTCTGGAAAAGCTCAAGATTGCGTGCGGTGGATGTATCGATGATCATGGTGGTGTCAGCATTGGCGCGCGTGATGGTATGAGGAAGAATCGTACGAAGTTGTGTTGCGCTCAGGTAGCTTGCGGCGGCGCTCAGGGCGCGCCGTTCTGAAGGTAAGAGGTCAGTCTCTGGGATTTGTGCCATGACGGCATGGCTGATGGTTGTCAGTGGGGCGAAGGCGGTTAGGGATTCGTCGGGCGTAATGTATTCTGCTATTTGATAGACGCCAAGGTCAGCTTGAAATGTTGCTGCTGTCGTAGTGAGTAGGCGTACATCGGCAGTTGAAAGATCCCAAAGAAGTGCCGTCAGTGCGTTGCCATTTGTTGTCAGTGCAGCAAGGAAGTTGTTTTCAGATGGGTCAAGTGCATCGCTATTTAATATGGTTGCGGGAGTAACTATGCGTGTTACGCCGCGCATTACAATACCTTTAGCTTGCTTGGGGTCTTCGAGTTGATCGCATATGGCAACCTTATGACCAGCTTTTACTAAACGGTAGAGGTAGTTGTCGAGAGCATGGTGTGGCACGCCTGCCATGGGTAGTTTATCTTCACCTTTATCGCGCGAAGTGACCGCAATGCCAAGTACTTCGGAAGCAACAATGGCGTCGTCTCCAAATAGTTCGTAAAAATCACCCATCCTAAAGAGGAGAAGTGTGTCAGGGTGATCTTGCTTGATGCCGAGGTATTGGCGCATCATCGGGGTTAAGGGTTTGGCCGTCATTGTGCGGTCTCCAAAGAGGAAATATTGTGATGTCACATGAACGGTGCATCATAAGCATTGAAATGTATTCGTCAATAAGAGTGGTGATTTTTCGCAAAAATATGGNGGTTGTGGATGTTTCAGATAGAAAGGGAAAATAGAGGTGCTTAGTTTGCTGCGGTAATTGGTGAGTGCTGCTTGATAAAGCTTTCGACATAGTCAATGAAGATATTAGAGTCAATAAAACCCATTTGTCTGCCAGCTTCACTGCCATCCGGGGCAACAAATACATACGTTGGTATCGCACGTACCTTGTAGTCCGCAGAAAGTTCACGATCGACACTTGTGTCAACCATAACAACTTGAAGCTTGTCATTATACTCAGTAATAATACGATATATTGTCGGTTTCATTTGGACGCAAGATGGGCATCCATCCGCACCGAAATCAAGGAGTACAGGTTTTCCTGAAGCAAGAGCCGCATTTACCTGACCCGCAGCGCTTGGGCCGGAAGGGGTATCTTTGCTGCCTAAGCATCCAGTTAGTTGTAGAGACAGCAGGGTGATAAAGCAGAAGATAAGGAAAGTGCGAAACATAACAGTAAGGCCTCCTAAGCAGGTGGTAATTGGTCAGCACAAAAGTGATGGCCGATTCATAGTATGTACCCGATTGAGTGGTATGGCTAGAGGGAAAATGAGAGTGCAATAAGAATGCTGAATGGAAGGGCGTTGGCTGAATTGTTGTATTTTTCAAGTGTTATACTTTTTTCTCAGAAAGACGTAAAAATCTATTGACGTATTTGGAGTGGATATGTATATTCCCTCCTCGTTGCGCGGGACGGCGATTGAGTCGGGGC